>JAJFTS010000070.1 GCA_021372815.1 Deltaproteobacteria bacterium
AAATCAGGCGCTTGATGCCGCGAGAGAGTTAAACGACCAGATTATTCTGGAAATAAAGAATGCCTATTTGAATTTACAGGAAGCGGAAAGCCAGATTTCCGTTTCGCAGAAACTGATTGAACAGGCCGGGGAAAATTTCCGCATTTCCGAAGAAAGGTACAGGGAAAGAGTCGGCACCTCGACTGAGGTTCTGGACGCCCAGACTCTCCTGACGAAATCGAAATCGGAATACGCCAATGCCCTGGGTGATTACAATATCAATCTCGCCAGACTGCAAAGAGCCATGGGGATTATCAATCGCTGATGGTCTGAAGTGACTGATAATATCGGGGATGTTGTTTCGTGAAAATTATTCTTGACATTTTTCCCCAAATATTTAACTCTGTGGTTAAACCGTTCGGTTAAACCAGGGGCGGTTTCGTAAAGCTTCCAGGAAGATATCGAGGGAGCTTTTCTTCCCGTGGGATGAAGGATGATTTTGTGGATAAGTTTAAAATCCTTCGCGTTCTCTCTAAGAGTGCTTGAATAATTAATAAGGTGGTCATGGAGCAGATATTGATTAAAAAAGAAACAAACACAGAAAAACCGGGCAAAACCGCCCGGAAGATTCTGGTGGCGGCGCGGGCGGTGTTTGCTGAAAACGGCTACAGTGGAACACATATGAACGAAATCGCCTTACGCGCCGGTGTCAACAAGGCCACGCTCTATTATCAGATCGGCGACAAAGACACTCTCTATGCCAATGTCATCCATCAGGTTGTCGGCAATATTGCTCAAAACATTGCTCAGGCCATAGCTCATGCGAATGGTCCGGAAGAAAAAATTCATGCCTATATCAATACCATCGTCAACGCTGTGGATAAAAATCCGGAAATCCCTCCGATTATGATGCGGGAGGTCGCTTCCGGCGGCGCAACCATGCCGCGTGTTGTTCTGGAAGATATCGCCTTAATCCTGACCATTCTGGCCGGGGTTCTCGAAGAAGGAAGAAAAAAGAGTATATTTATTGAAACGTCGCCTTTCCTGATTCACATGATGGTTATGGGAACCATTCTCTTTTATAAAAAAGGCTCTCTCATTAAGGATAAACAGTCATGGATACCTGAGGCTCTGAAAGTTCATGATAAAAAATTAAAAGCGGGTCTGGCAAAGGAAGTGGTGATGTTGGTACTCAAGGCGATCAAACGATAAATAGCGGGGGAGTAATCCGGTCAGAGAAAAAAGAATGAAAGGAATGGAGGATCATCATTGAAAAAAAGAATAATCGTTGTTGTTTTTATCCTTCTCTTTGTGACGGTCGGGGTGCTGGTTTATACCGGCCAGAAGAATAATCATAAAAAGGATCTCTATTATTCAGGTACGATAGAGACAACCCAGGCGAATTTATCTTTCCAGGTTCCCGGCAGTGTCCTGAAAGTCAATTTTCAGGAAGGACAGTCCGTTGCCAGGGGGCAGATTATCGCCGAACTGGACAGATCGGAATTCGAATCGCGTTACGCACAGGCTAAAGCCAATCTGGATCGGGCGCAAAAAACAAAAAAACAACTGGAAACGATGCTGGAGTTGAGCAAAAACACTCTGCCCTCGGAAGTTTCCCGGGCAAAGGCCAATGTGCAAAGCGCCAGAGATACATTGAAAAACGCGGAAAAGAACTACAAGCGTTTTGAAGATTTGTTCGCCAAGGGTGTGGTTTCGGAAAAAGAACGGGACGCTTTGAAGCTGCAATATGACGTCGCACAATCGCGTCTGGCCGAAAGCGAAGCCGTGTTGAAACTGGCACAGGGCAATCTGACCAAAATCGATGCCGTCAAAGAGGATATAGAAGTCGCTAATGCTCAAATCAATGCAGTAAGCGCTGCTTTAAATCAGTCCTCAATTTATCTCGATTATACTCAGTTAAAATCGCCCATGGACGGCGTGATAACCAGCCGCAATATTGAACCGGGCGAAACAGTAACGACGGGAAGAGAAGTCATCACCATTTCCGATCTTTCCCGCGTCGACCTGAAAATATTCGTCGATGAAACCGAAATCGGCAAGGTCAAACCCGGACAAAAAGTGGACGTGAAGGTGGATACCTTCCCCGGCAAAACCTATACCGGATATGTGTCTTTTATTTCTCCCGAAGGAGAATTCACGCCAAAAATCATCCAGACAAAGAAAGAACGGGTAAAACTGGTTTACCTGGTCAAAGTGTCCATTGCCAATCCGAATTTTGAGCTGAAAGCGGGAATGCCGGCTGATGCCTGGCTGAACAAATAGCGGAGTTTTCTGATGACCGAGTCGAATCAAAATTCTCCGCCGATGGTGGAAATCAAAAATGTTACCATGCGTTTCAAGAACGTGGAAGCGGTCAGAGATATTTCTTTGAATGTCGCCAGAGGGTCGGTCCTCGGTCTGGTGGGTTCCGACGGTGCGGGCAAGTCAACCCTTTTGCGTCTGATCGCCACCATGATTCAACCGACGCAGGGAGAAATATTCATCGACGGCCTCAATGTAATTGCTGAAAGACAAAAAATCAAAAACATTATCGGTTATATGCCGCAGCGATTCGGCCTGTATCAGGATTTGACTGTCGACGAGAATATGAATTTCTTTATGGATGTTTTCGATGTTCCCCGTAAAGAAAGAAAAATCCGCAGGGAAAAATATCTGGGATTTTCCAATCTCCTGCCTTTTGCCGATCGTTTGGCCGGCAATCTTTCCGGCGGCATGAAACAGAAACTGGGGCTCGCCTGCGTGCTGGTGCACGAACCGCAATTGCTGATTCTTGATGAACCGACCAACGGCGTCGATCCGGTATCACGTCATGAGTTCTGGGAAATCCTGGACAATATGCAACAGGAGGGCATGACGATCATTGTTTCCACGGCCTATCTTGACGAAGGAGAAAAGTGCGATAGCCTGGGGCTGATGCATGATGCCAATCTTCTGGATATAAAGTCGCCTGCTGTTATTCGCGGTGATTTTGAAACCCTGGAGGAAGCGATTATTGAACGCATTAAGGAAGCAGACGGAGAACTGGCCCATGATACCTTCCAACTCTGATTCCATTTCCGTAATCGATCTGCATAAAAAGTTCGGCGATTTTGTCGCCGTCAACAAAATTTCTTTTTCAGTTAAGAAAGGTGAAATATTCGGATTCCTGGGCGCTAACGGTTCCGGCAAGTCCACCACCATCCGCATGCTCTGCGGTATCATCACGCCGACATCCGGCGGCGGAACAGTCGCCGGTCATGATATTATGACTCAAGCGGAAGAAATCAAGCAATCCATCGGCTATATGTCGCAGAAATTTTCCCTTTATGAAGATTTGACGCCTTTTGAAAATTTACGCTTTTATCTGGGAGTTTACAATATTCCCCAGTCACAGTGGCGGGAGCGCATTGACTGGGTCTTGAACATGACCCGTTTGCAGAATGAACGCGACCGTAAAACCAGAGAATTGCCGCAAGGCTGGCGGCAGAGACTGGCTCTGGGCTGTTCGCTTTTGCATAAACCGGACATTTTATTTCTCGATGAACCGACGTCGGGCGTTGATCCGGTTACCAGGAGACATTTCTGGAATTTCATCAGACAACTGGCCGACAGCGGGATGACCATATTTGTCACTACTCACTATATGGATGAAGCGCGTTTTTGTGAAAGAATCGTCATGATTAACGCGGGCAATATCGTAGCTGCGGGAACACCGGCCGAAATTATTGCGGGAGCCTGTCCGGGAATTCCGGATGCCGATCTGCAAGACGCCTTTATAAAACTCATGAAGAGGCAAGAGAATTGAAATTTATCAGACTCCGGGCCATCGTCCGCAAGGAATTTTATCATTTGATTCGCGATTACCGCAGTCTTTATCTGGCTTTTGCCATTCCTCTGATCCTGATTATTCTTTTCGGATATGCGTTGAGCCTTGATGTGGATAACGTGGAAACCGCGTTTGTTGATTATGACAAATCGGAACTCAGCCGCGATTTCATCCGTCAACTCGACGCCTCTTCCTATTTTCATGTTTCCGCCATGCTTTCCGGAACGAAAGAGGGAATCGATTATCTGGATCGTGACCGGGCCAAGCTGGTGATTGTGATTGGGCCGGATTTCAAAAAAAACATTGGCGCCGACCGCGAAACACAGCTGCAGGTGATTATTGAAGGCAGCGATCCGACTTTCGGCAATCTCGTTCGCGGTTATATTTCTTCTTTCGTTGAACAGTACAATCAGAAGTTATTGATCAGTTTTCTCAACCGGCAGGGACGGGAACCAATCAAACCTCCCGTGGACGGACGTGTTCGCATCTGGTTTAACGAAGATATGGAAAGCCGCAATTTTATCCTTCCCGGAATCATCGCCGTCATCATCATGATTGTCGGCGCGATACTCACTTCTTTGATCATTGCCCGGGAATACGAAAACGGCACTATGGAAACCATCAAATCCATGCCGATCAGGGCCGGAGAGCTGCTTTTGGGGAAAGCTTTTCCTTATTTTCTAATAGGTCTGGCAAACATCCTCATAGCGATTTTACTGGGACAATTGCTTTTCGGTATCGTGATGAAAGGGAATTTCTGGTTGATGATTATGGGCGCGTCTCTTTATTTGTGCGTTGCTTTGTCTCTGGGACTTTGGATTTCCAACGTGACAAAATCGCAACTGATGGCCAACCAGGTCGCCATTTTAACAACCTATTTGCCGTCGCTTCTTCTTTCCAACTTCGTTTTTCCGGTCATTAACATGCCCGCGTTTCTGCAAATCATAACCCTGTTTGTTCCGGCAAAATATTTTATTGATATCCTGTCGGGAATTTATTTGCGCAACGTCGGGTTTGCCTATTTGTGGCCGAGCATGCTGGTTTTGCTCGTGATGTTTATCGTGCTGACTTTTTTCAACTTCAGATTGTTAAGGAAGGAAGGTCTATGAGCTGGCTCAGAGTGCGAGAACTGGTGCGCAAGGAATTCATTCAGCTTTTAAGCGACAGGCGAAACCGCGCCATGATGTTTATTGTTCCCTTTATTCAGATGCTGATTTTCGGTTACGTCGTGAATTACGACATCAAAAATATCCGCGTGGCGGTTCTGGATTATTCGAAAACCTATGAGAGCCGTGCGCTGATCGACAGTTTTGAAGGCAGTAGAATTTTCCATATAACAAACAATGTTAACAATGAAGAGCAGATGACCGAGCTCTTGCTGCGGGGGAAAATTGATATGGGTTTTAAGATCGGTCATGATTTCGCGCCGGTTATCCGGAAAGGGCAGACGGCTCCCGTTCAGTTTCTGGTTGACGGATCGATGAGCAATATGACCGCTGTCAGAGTGGCTTATACCGCGTCCGTCCTGGATAAATTCAACCGTGAGGAACTGCGCCGTCTTTATCCTTTGAACATGAGCTACGGCAAGGTGGATGCACGTATCCGGACCTGGTACAATCCCAATCTGGACAGCCAGTATTTTTTTGTTCCGGGCATTGTGGCGGTTCTGGTCATGGTGACCACTTTTATTCTTACCGCCATCGCCATTATCCGAGAGAAAGAAGACGGCACGATGGAACAGCTGATCGTCACACCTCTGAAATCTTATGAATTCATTATCGGCAAGACCATTCCCTATATCATTATTGCTCTGGGTCAGCTGTTTGCCGTTATCGGTGTGGCCATTTACTGGTTTGAAATACCTTTTAAGGGGAGTGTCTTTCTTCTTTTTGTCGCCACCTGCCTGTTTTTGCTGAGCACCATGGGCATCGGGCTCTATATTTCGACAATATCTTCCACCAAACAGCAGGCCATGATGACGGCTTTCTTTTTCATCCTGCCGTTTTTTATGCTCAGCGGTTTTGTTTTTCCCATTTCCAATATGCCCGAAGTGGTGCAGTGGCTGACATATCTCAACCCGCTCAGATTTTTCCTGGTCATTCTCCGGAATGTTTTTCTGAAAGGCGTCGGCTTTGATGTGCTCTGGCCGCAATATCTGGCGCTGACGATACTGGGAACAATTGTTTTTACCGGGGCTATCAGCCGTTTTAAAAAACGTCTGGATTAGTTAAGCATTCTCCTATATTATTGCTCGGGAAATAAAACCGGGTTGTAATTAACGGTCTTGTCATTGCGTGCTTTTGCCTGTCCCCCGCTGGCGGGAGATTAAGGGGGTGGATGTATTTAGCCGTAATGCTCGTACAAATTATAAATGGGGAATCTTTTGTCCACCTCCGTCACTGTGTGACACCTCCGCCGGCGGAGGATATGGAATCACATTTCAGGAAACAGATTTATGCTTAAGGTAATCGCGGATCAGCGGGCCATTAAAAAATATGCCGGACAATTCAACAGAAAGTTCAAGCCCTTTGTTGATGAGCAAATCAAGGTGAAACTCGGGCATCAGGGAGCGAGCTTTTCCGCCAAAATTTTCTGGTCGAAAAAACTGGGCATCTGGAAATTTTCTCAAACCGTCAAAGAAGTACGTTACTGGAACGCTTTCGGCATCGGGAAGCCGGGAACATCCTGTGTTCTTTCCATCGCCTCCGAAATTAATTTCCCCTGGGCACAGATAGACCGTAAAACAGGCGGCGCTTTTGCGGAGGATCATTGGGGCAATGTTTTTGTCATTCATCGCGGCAAAATCGGCGGTGGGAAAAAAGGAGTGGGCAAATCGCTTTTCGAACAAAATTACCGCGGGGTCTGGTCATTGATGGAAGATGGCAATTCCATCAGCGAAGTAGCGGTAATCGGCAATCTCAAATCCGGCCGTTTTGCCCCCCAGGCGGCCCAGTTTGTGAAAAAAATTGAAATGATGAAATTATCCGCCGCTGAGTCGGCGCAAACGGAAATGGATTTTGCTGAAATTAGTTTTCGGGAGGATTTGATCGGAAGCGAAATGCCTTTGCCGGAGGATGAAATAGTTTCCGCGTGCGACCATGATCTGGTTGTCAACGAATTGGCCGCGGCGCTTAAACGGCAGAAAATTAAAATCGGCAATGATATGGAAAGCGAACTTTTCGTGGTGGATACCTCCGAAAACAGAATTTCTCACATTTTTGAAGTTGTAACCGAGGCGAAAGAAAAAAACATTATGGCTGCAACGGGTAAATTGCTTTTGCAGACATCTACTGCGGCGGTCAATCCTTTGGCCGTTCTGGTTCTGCCCGCAGATAAAATGACTCATTATGAGCAGGAACTGCAGGGAATAAACATTTGTGTCATCGGTTTTCAGTGGCAGGAAGAGAAGGCCGTTTTCTCCGGGCTGGAGAAAATCAGATTTGATTAAAAACATTTCTATTGACAAAAGTCGCCGGAAACATTAATATTCGACAAAATTTACTTCTAGTAAGATGATGAAAAAAGACATTCGCGCCATAATAATTATCAACATTATAATTAGCTTCTGCATAGGAGGCCGGGGCGCGGTATAATATCATCTCTAAATAAACCAAATTCAAATCCGCTGCCAGGCCAAGCCCGGCAGCGGATTTTTTTTGAAGGAGAAGGGAAAATGACAAAAAATAAAGTACTGATTTACGATACGACTTTACGCGACGGTACACAGGGCGAGCAGACGAATTTTTCAGCGGAGGAAAAATTGCGCATTGCCCAGCGCCTTGACGATGTTCATTTTCACTACATTGAAGGCGGCTGGCCGGGTTCCAATCCCAAAGATGCCCGTTTTTTCGAAATGGCGAAAAACGTTAAATTCAAAAATTCGCGCCTGACCGCTTTCGGCAGTACGCGCCGTGCGCATACCAAAACCGAATCCTGCCCGAATTTAAAAGCTTTGGTCAAAGCCGGAACGTCCGCCTGCGCTATTGTCGGGAAATCCTGGGATTTGCATGTAACAGATATTTTAAAAACAGATCTCAACGAAAATCTGGCGATGATTGCCGAATCCGTCGAATATCTGAAATCGATGGGCAAAGAAGTTATTTTCGATGCCGAGCATTTTTTCGACGGCTACAAAAACAATTCCCGCTATACGGCCAAAGTCGTAAAAACCGCTTTCGCTGCCGGAGCTGATTTTATTGTCCTTTGCGATACCAACGGCGGTTCCCTGCCTCACGAAATCTGTACCATTGTAAAAAGAATATCTGCTCATCTTCCCCTGGAAAAGATGGCCATTCATGCGCATAATGACGGCGGTCTGGCCGTCGCCAATTCCCTCGCTGCCGTGCAGAAAGGCGTCGTGATGGTTCAGGGGACAATCAACGGTTACGGCGAAAGATGCGGCAATGCCGATTTGATTTCCGTGATTGCCAATCTGCAATTAAAATTAGGGAAAAAGTGCCTGCCGCCGGAAGCAATCAGGCAGCTGACCAACCTCTCCCATTATGTAAGTGATGTGGCCAATGTTCCGCCGCTGAATTCGCGGCCTTTTGTGGGACGCAGCGCCTTCGCGCATAAAGGCGGAGTTCATGTCAGCGGCATCGTCAAAAACTCGGTTGCCTATGAGCATATTCAGCCGGAGCTGGTCGGCAATCACCGGCGCGTCTTGGTTTCCGATTTATCGGGGAAGAGTAATGTGGAATATAAAGCCAAAGAGTTAGGCATCGATCTGGCGAAGAATGATGCCGTCAGTAAAAAAATAGTGCATGAAGTCAAACTCATGGAAGATCGCGGATTTCAGTTTGACGCTGCCGACGGTTCTCTTTCTTTGTTGATTAAGAAAGCAATAGGTGAATTTGTCGCACCTTTTAATCTGGAAACGTTCAGCGTTACTACGTCGCGTACGGAAAATAACCCGTGCCTTTCTCAGGCAACCATCAAGATATCTGTTGCCGGCGAAGAAGAATTGACCGCCGCAGAAGGTAACGGTCCGGTCAATGCTCTGGACCATGCTTTGCGCAAGGCGCTGACCAAATTTTATCCGCAAATCAGAGATATGCATCTGGTTGATTTCAAGGTCCGGACGCTGGAAGGTTCGGAAGGAACAGGGGCGGGCGTCAGGGTGCTCGTGGATTCCACAGACGGTGAAGAAGTCTGGAGCACCATCGGTGTTTCCGAAAATATTATCGAGGCCAGCTGGCAGGCTTTGGTGGACAGTATTCAGTATAAGTTGAGTAAGGAGGAAAATCTCAATATAAGATGACATCAGGCCGCATTTTCCCCTTCCTGTGAAGCTTTGTTGCTTAACAAGCGTTTTTGGTATATGATTTTTCATTAAAGTTAAAAAACAACAGGAAGTTAGAAAATGCTGCTGTCGATTAACAGCCAGAATCCGCAAATGCGTCTTATCAAAAAAGCGGCAGATATTCTGCGCGATGGCGGAATAATCATTTATCCTACCGACACGGTTTACGGTTTGGGTTGTGATTTATCCAATAAAAGAGGCATTGAAAAAATCTACGAACTAAAAAAAAGAAACAGAAAACAACCGCTTAGTTTTGTTTGTTCTGATCTTAGACATATCAGTGAGTACGCCAAGGTGACCGACTACGCTTATAAAACAATGAGGAGGCTTTTGCCGGGAGCTTATACGTTTATTCTGGAGGCATCGCGGCTGGTGCCGAAAATTATTTTGCCAAAAAGATCAACAACAGGCATAAGGGTGCCGGACAATCAGATTTGTCTGGCTTTGGTCCGGGAACTAGGCCAGCCGATAATCAGCACCAGCGTGAAAACGGAGCAGGGCGAAACTTTAGGCGATCCCTCCTTTATAAAAGAATATTTCGGCAGGATGGTTGACTTAATTATTGATGGTGGTATTATTATGCCGCAACCGTCCAGCGTGATTAGCCTGGTGGATGATAATATAGAAATTATAAGAATAGGAAAAGGCGATATAAGCGCCTTTCTATAAATACAACAGGTTGAGCGGTATTTTATCAAATAGACACCCAAAAAGTCTATTGGGCGCAGAATAGTACGCAAATATCAGCTGGCCAAAAAGGACTTTTATGAAACATGTTATGCTCGTTAACGCTGTTCATAAAGAACAGATGCGCATGGCTACGGTTAACGAAAAGGGCATTTTAGTTGATTTCAACATTGAAATGCCGACACGAGAACCCATTACCGGCAATATTTACAAAGGCAGGGTTCTTAAAGTTGAACGCGGCCTGCAGGCGGCCTTCGTTGATTACGGAGGATTTAAAGACGGTTTTCTTCCTCTCAAGGATGTCAATCCCGAATATTTAACCACAACGGAAAAAGGCCAGTCTCAAGGCAGACCCGTTTTAAAAGCCGGTCAGGAAATAATCGTTCAGGCGGTCAGAGAAGCGATCGGCAACAAAGGAGCGCTTCTCACTTCTTATGTTTCACTCCCCGGCAGATATCTGGTTTTGCTTCCCAATAAACCCGGCAGCGGCATTTCCCGTAAAGTGGAGAGCGAAGAAGACCGGCAAAAAATCAAAAATATCATGAAGCAGATTAAAATCCCTGAAGATATGGGATTTATCGTGCGGACGGCGGGATTCAACCGAACCAAGCAGGAAATCGCCCGCGACTATCAGCATCTGGTCCGTCTCTGGAAGGAAATCAATAAAAAGGCGGACAGCATCAGCGATGCGTCCATGATTTATCAGGAAACGAATTTCGGTGTGCGCAGCCTGCGCGATTACCTTACTTCCGAAATAGAAGAGATTCGGGTTGATGATCCGGAAACTCTCCGCAAAATGCGCGCCTACCTGAGAGCAATCTCTCCACGTTATATAAAAATGCTCAGGCAGTACAAGGAAAAAGCGCCTCTTTTTGACAGCTATAATCTGGAGGAACAGATTCGCGTTATCTATCAGGAGCGCGTGGAGCTAAAATCCGGCGGGCACATTGTCATTAATCCGACAGAGGCCATGATTACCATTGACGTGAATTCCGGACGGGGCTCCAATAAGAAAAATATCGAAGAGACGGCTTTCAAGACCAATATCGAAGCCGGAGAAGAAATTGCCCGACAGCTGCGCCTGCGTGACCTGGGCGGATTAATTGCCATCGATTTTATCGACATGATGGACAAAAAACATATTGCCGAGGTGGAGAAATCTTTCAAGAAGGCGCTCAGTATCGATAAGGCGAGAATTCAGCTCTCCAGGATTTCCAAATTCGGCATCCTGGAATTGTCGCGGCAGAAAAAACAGTCCACCATTCAGGAAATAAGTTACACCAAATGTCCTTACTGTAAAGGCAGCGGCCTGCGTCCGTCGCTGGAATACGCCGCCCTGGGCGCTTTTCGCAAAATCGAATCGGAAGCCGTTAAAGGAATTTATTCCGAATTAAAGATTGTTCTGCCTCATGAAATCGCCCATTACCTTCTCAATCGCAAAAGAAGCGAACTGATGGATTTGGAATTGACCTTCGATATCGCCTTGAACATTGCCGGCAGCGCGGACATCCCCTGGGATAAAGCGGAAATACAACAAATCACCAGGGAACATGCGGATCACCGTGAGCCTGCGGAAGAAACCGCCAAGGCCAAAACGGAAGAGGCTCCGGCAGCGCTCGTTGATGAAAAAACGGCTCCGAACGGTGAGAGAGCCGCCAGGAAAAGAAGCCGGCGCCGGCCGCGTCATCATAAGAGGAGAAAACCGGCGGACCTTGCAGCGGGCGCTTCATCATCCGGTCCCATTTTACACGATGGACATCCGGATTCTACCGCGGAAGAAAATTTATCCGATCTTTCGATTATTGATGAATAGAAATTTGAACATCAAGAACGAAAAAGAAAGTCCTTTTAGGCGTAAACGGTGATGAGCAATGATCCGGGAGAGGTTATTTTCCTTTCGCCAGTTCTTTGGACCTTGCGGTGGCCGCTTCCACAGCGGCAACCATGATTGCGCGAATGTTTTTTTCTTCCATGACCTTTAATCCGGCAAAAGTGGTGCCGTTCGGCGATGTCACCATTTCCCTGAGTTGCGCCGGTTCTTGATCGCTTTCCAGGCACAGACGGGCGGCGCCCAGCATGGTTTGAGCCGCCAGCTGTTTGGATAAATCACGCGACAGGCCTGTCTTCCTTCCGGCTTCAATCAGCGCTTCGATGATCAGGAAAAAATAAGCCGGACCGCTGCCGCTCAAGCCGGTTACGGCATCCATGAGCTTTTCGTTTGTTTCCACGCTGATTCCCACCGCATCGAAAATGGCGCGTGTGATTTTAACGTCACCGGCTTTGGCATTGCGTCCTGCGGCCACTGCCGCCGCTCCTTCGCCGACCAGCGCCGGTGTGTTGGGCATGACTCTGACAACCCGGACGCCTTGGGCTAGAGATTTTTCGATGAATTTTGTAGTGATGCCGGCGGCAATGGAAATCACTACCTTTGATTTGCCAACGGCGTTTTTGATTCCCTGCAACGTGACGGCCATGTTCTGCGGTTTGACGGCAAGAATGATGATGTTGGCGCTTTTCGCGGTTGCTTCATTATCGTTCGATGTTTTTACTTTTAAGGAGGAGCGAAGGGTATTAAGCCTTGCAGCATCAATGTCCGTAACGACAATATCCCTGGCGGAAACAAGTTTGCGGGCGATTAACCCCTGCGCAATAATGCTTCCCATTTTCCCGCCGCCGATGATGGCCACTTTTTTACCTTTAAGCATATGTTTACCTCCGAAAATATTAATCAGTTTGTTAAATTTATCCGCCAAGTTAATTATGGTCAAGCAATTTATTAATGAGACTCGCTGAAAACGAACGAAGTGAAGTTTGAAGCGTTAGTCGAATTATCCCGCAAGGCGGATGGCAGTATGCCCGTGATTCTTTCATTGCATTAAATTTTGCTTTTATGATACTTAAAACAAATTGCTTTCAAACATTGGCCTATGAATGATTGAAAGCTTACTTGGTGTTATCCCGGATCAATCAACTTCTTCATGTTTGATGGATCGTGGGTGTTAGTTTTTAAGGGAAAATACATGCTGAAATATTTTGAGATCGATTCCGTGAAAATTGCCTGCCTGATGGGCAAAAATGAATCCGACACGTCTAAAAAAAGTCTGGTTTTCATCCACGGTTCCGGCGGCGACCACACCGCCTGGCTGAATCAGTACGCGCAGCTCAAAGAGAAATATAATGTGGCGATGATCGATCTTCCCGGCCACGGCCGCTCGGAAGGGAACGGCGAAAGCCATGTGAAGGACTACTGCGTCTGGGTCAATAAACTGCTGGATGCTCTCGCCCTGAATGAGCCGATCCTCGTGGGGCATTCTCTGGGCGCGGCCATCGCCCTTCAATTTGCCGTCGATTATCCGGAAAAAATCGCGGGCATTGTCTGCCTCGGCGGCGGCATGAAAATGCCGGTTAATCCTTTTATGCTGGAATTCTTACAAACAAATCCGCCGGAGATGCCGGCCGAGATCGTGGACCTGATGTGCAAGTTTTCGCTGGCCAAAGAAAACCGCGATAAATTGTCTCCCCTCTTGCGCAAAAGCCTGGCCCAGGCAAAACCCGATATTTTGTACGGCGATCTTTCGGCGTGCAATGAGCTGGACCTGACCGGGGAAGCGGAAAAAATCATGGTTCCCGCTTTACATATCTGCGGAGCACAAGACAAGATGACGCCGCCGGATTTGTCCCGCGCGCTGGCTGAGAAAATTAAAAAATCAAATCTCGGAATCATCGCGGGTGCCGGTCATATGGTCATGCTGGAGCAGCCGGCGGAACTGGAAAAGGCTTTGGATAAATTTACGGCATCGGGTTCCATATAATGCCGAAAACGGTTTAATTGAAGAGGTTATTTTATGTTTGTTTTGAGTAATTTGATTGTTGCGCTGGCCAAGATCATCGACATTGCGCTGACTCTTTACATGTGGATTATCATTTTCCGCGCTTTGATATCATGGGTCAATGCCGATCCCTATAATCAAATTGTGATTTTTTTATACCGCGTGACCGAACCGGTTCTCGGGCCGATCCGCCGGAAATTGCCCATGGGCAATATGGGGATAGATTTTTCGCCGGTCATCGTCTTGCTGATTATTCTGTTTCTGAAATATTTTCTGGTCGAAACCATGATTCAGCTGGCGCAGCGTATTTAATTTTCTTCGGAAAGGGAAATTTCTTCGCGCAATATGATTCATCTGAAAGAATCGAAAAAAGGCCTGACCTTCGATATTCAGGTAACGCCGCATGCCTCCCGCGCGGAAATCGTTTGCGTTCAGGACGGCGCTTTTAAGCTCAAGGTGACTGCGCCTCCGGTGGAGGGCGCGGCCAATGAAGCCTGCATCAAACTGCTGGCGGGCGAACTGGGGCTGAAGAAAAGCCAGATGGGAATATCGTCCGGCGCGAAATCGAGAAGAAAAACCGTTACGGTTATCAACATCACCAAAAAGGAACTGGAGCTGAAGATAGCCGGTTTCCTGAAAGCGAATAAAATTTTCGAACAAAAAAGTTTTTTGGAAAATATGTGAAGATAGGAAGTGACAGAAAGTCTCTATGAATAAAACAAAAAGTTCGGAAAATTCCAAAGTCGTCAAAGCGGCCGGGATTGTCAGTGCCGCTACAATGGTCAGCCGCGTTTTCGGACTCGTGCGCGACATGGTCATTGCCGCCTTTTTCGGCGCCAGCTGGATGACCGACGCCTTCTGGGTGGCTTTTCGCATTCCCAACATGCTCCGGCGGCTTCTGGGCGAGGGCTCTCTGACGATTTCTTTTGTTCCTGTCTTTACCGAGTATCTGGAAAAAAAATCAAAAGAAGAGGCGCTCGAACTGGCGCAAAATGTTTTTACTCTTCTTTCCGTCATTCTGGCTGTTATTTCAATTCTGGGAATTCTTGTTTCACCGATGATCGTTAAAATTCTCGCGCCCGGTTTCATTTCCGATCCGGACAAGTTTGGCCTGACTGTTTTTTTAAACCGGCTGATGTTTCCCTACATTTTTTTTATTGCCCTGGTGGCTTTATGCATGGGCATCCTGAATTCTTTTCGGCATTTTACCGCGCCGGCATTATCTCCGGTGATGTTAAATGTCGCCATGATTGCGGCCGCTTTTGCCTTCCGCCCGTTTTTTGCCGAGCCGATTACCGCTCTGGCGATAGGTGTGTTGATCGGCGGTATTCTGCAGCTGGCCATGCAGTGGCCTTTTTTATTGAAATATGGCTTCAAATTAAAATGGCGATTCAATTTGCAGCACCCGGGTATCAGACAGATCGGCCGTCTGATTCTGCCCGCCATTCTGGGTGCAGGTGTAACAACCATTAATGTTGCCATCGTCGGCATGATTCTGGCCTCTCTGCTTCCAAGCGGTTCGGTGACGTATCTTTTTTATGCCGACCGGATCATGGAATTGCCGCTGGGTATTTTTGCGATTGCCATCGGCACTGCCGCCCTGCCCAGTTTTTCCAAACACGTCGCTTCCGGTCAGTTCGACGAGTTGAAATCCGGGATTTCTTTTTCTCTGCGACTGATGCTTTTTGTTACGATTCCGGCCATGGTCGCTTTAATGGCGCTGAATCTGCCGATTATTTCCGTTTTATTTCAGCGCGGCGCTTTTGATGCGAAGGCAGCTCAATTGACCGGTCAGGCGCTGTTATGTTATGCGCTGGGTCTCTGGGCGTTTTCGGTTCTTCGGGTGTTTGTGTCCTCTTTTTATTCCTTACAGGATTCCAAATGGCCGCTCAAAGCGGCAGTGATTACTTTGATTGTGAATGTGCTTGCCGCTTTAATATTAATGCATCCCTTAAAGCATAACGGTATCGCTCTGGCCGGCTCTATTTCCGCCGCAGTCAATGTTCTTGTTCTGGCTTTCGTCCTGAAAAATAAAATAGGGAGATATCTCGATCGTGCTTTTTTTGTATCTATTTTCAAAATTATCATATCCGCGCTGGTTATGCTGGCAGCCATCCTGCTGATTGATTTCGTAATGCCCTGGAATACTTACGCCGGATTCAAGTCAAGATTGCTTTACCTGCTTACCGCCATATTTGTGGGAGCGGGCACTTTCTTTGTTTGCGCCTATCTTTTGAAAAGTCCTGAAATTCACGCCATGATCAATCTACTCAACAAGAGGCTGAAACGTGCATAACGTGGCTTAATCAGACAAAATCATTGACTTAAACAGCTCAAAATGATAGGCATTCACAGATTTGGCAGCACTTGCCGGGATAAAAAGGATGTATAGATAAATTATGTTAGACATCAAGTATTTAAGGCAAAATATCGAATTTGTCCGCAAAAAAATGGAAGAACGTGGCCAAAAAATCGATTTTGATCGTTTTGCGGCTTTAGATGAGAAAAGACGAGACATTTTACAGTCCGTGGAAGTTTTGCGTAATGAACGCAACAGTGTTTCCAAGCAGGTCGGTGAACTCAAGAAAAAGAAAGAGGACGCTTCAGCGCTCATTGAGAAAATGGGCGAAGTTTCCGCGAAAATAAAAGAATACGATGAAAGTTTGCGCGTGACGGAAGAAGAGCTGAACGCCTTCGTCATGATTGTGCCCAATGTTCAGCACGAATCGGTGCCGCAGGGGCAGGGGTCCGAAGACAATACGGAGGTGCGCTCCTGGGGTGAAAAACCTGTTTTTAACTTTGAACCCAAACAGCATTTTGATTTGGGCGAGAGCTTGAATATTCTGGATTTCGCGCGCGGCGCAAAAATTACCGGAGCGCGTTTTACGCTTTATCGCGGAGCAGGCGCACAACTGGAGCGGGCGATAACAAACTTCATGCTGGATCTGCACACAGGAAATCATGGTTACACGGAAGTGTTTACGCCGTTCATGGTCAATGCGGAAAGCATGACCGGCACCGGCCAGTTGCCGAAATTCAAGGAAGATCTTTTTAAAATTGAAGGGATGGAATATTATCTGATTCCGACGGCCGAGGTTCCGGTAACCAATATTCACCGGGATGAAATCCTGGAAGAAGAAAAATTGCCGATATATCTGGTGGCTTATTCAGCGTGTTTCCGGGCGGAAGCCGGTTCCTACGGCAAGGACACCCGCGGATTGATTCGCCAGCATCAGTTCAATAAAGTAGAAATGGTGAAGTTTTCCAAGCCGGAAACATCTTACGATGAACTGGAGAAACTGACGGCCAACGCGGAAGAAGTCTTGAAACGTCTCGGAATACCGTTTAGAACCGTCTGTTTATGCACGGCGGATCTTGGTTTTTCTTCGGCCAAAACGTATGACGTGGAAGCCTGGCTTCCCGGACAGAATACGTACCGGGAAATTTCTTCATGCAGTAATTTTGAAGATTTCCAGGCACGCCGCGCTTCGATCAGGTTCCGCCGGAAAGAAAGCGGCAAAGTGGAATTTGTCCACACTTTAAACGGCTCCGGCCTCGCGGTCGGCAGAACCTTTGTGGCTGTCATGGAAAATTATCAGCAGGCAGACGGCAGCATTATCATACCGGAAGCTCTGCGTCCTTATATGAGAGGTCTGGAAAGAATTACTCCTTAAGAAACAATCTTAAAGGAAATATTTTTATTGATGGAGGGATGGCCGAGTGGTCGATGGCGGCGGTCTTGAAAACCGTTGACCGAAAGGTTCGCGGGTTCGAATCCTGCTCCCTCCGCCAGAAAATAAAAAACAAGCGGTTGATTTGTGACCGCCGTGTTCTAAAGATAGACCGGAAAACAAAAGCGGAGAGATGGCTGAGTGGTCGAAAGCGATCGCCTGCTAAGCGATTGTACGCCCTTTAAAGGTGTACCGCGGGTTCAAATCCCGCTCTCTCCGCCATTTTTTTTCTGCCGGCTTCTCTGTTTTTCGGGGAAAAATTCGATGAGAACCGTATTAGCCATTCTCTTTAATAATTTTGAAACTTTGGATGTTTTTGGCCCCGTAGAAATACTGGGCAGATTGAAAGATCATTTTCAAATTGAATTTGTTTCTCCGCAGGGGGGTATCGTTACCAGCACCCAGAATGTTCCGGTTCTGACCGGTAAAATATCTGATGCTCACGTATCGCATTGCACCTTGCTGGTTCCGGGCGGAACGGGCGTTGTGGAACTGGTGAGAAATGAAGAATTTATCGCTTGTTTAAAAGCCTTGGCCCATGATGCCGAATATGTCCTGACGGTTTGCACCGGTTCTATTTTATTCTCAAAAACCGGTTTGTTGAACGGTAAAAAAGCGACTTCCAATAAACGTCTTTTCTCCTGGACGGCCAGCGAATCTCCGGAAGTAATCTGGATGAAAAAAGCAAGATGGATAAAAGACGGCAGCGTTTATACCAGTTCAGGAGTCAGTGCGGGAATGGACATGACGTTGGCCTTTGTTGCGGATGTGCTGGGTTATGATATTGCAAAACAGCAGAGTATTGAAATAGAATACGACTGGAAAGAAGATGCGGCATGGGATCCCTTCTCGGATATCTACTGAAGGATATAAGCGACTGAAAATGATGTTCCGTAGAACAAAAACAAACTTTTGAGCTGAATATATTTTATTTTGCATGGCGTCGATAATGTGTTATAGGGCTCACTCGTTATTGGAAATAAAGCGCGCCCATGGCTCAGCTGGATAGAGCGTCAGACTACGAATCTGAATGTCGGAGGTTCGAATCCTCCTGGGCGCGCCAGTAAATAAAAAGGCTTCCCCGAAGGGAAGCCTTTTTATTTAAACGGTTAGTATGGTTTTTTTCCACAGGATGCGGATGATTAATCCTATGGAGTAATCCCTCTTCTTTTTAATTCCATGCGCACGTCGATTCTCCGCGCTCTCAGATCATCAGCTGTGTAGCCCGATTCTCCTGTGCTGACACCAACGCCGCCTCCCACGCCTCCATGGTGACCGCCATGCCCGAAACCGCCGATGCCGATACCGAATTGGGGCCCCGACTGTTTTTCCTGACGCTCAATTTCATCGTTCAGCGTATAGTAGTAGCGCAGAAGGTTTTCGTTGTTCATTGCTTTATAATCTTCGGCCAGCAATTCCGCCGAGCTTCCGGCGCATCCCAAAACAAATAATAAGGCTGTCAGTATAAGAAGCAAGATTGTAATGTTGCGAATTGTTTTTGTCATAGATTGTTCTCCTTACATGCGTGTTGAATATAACATTTAAAATATCAAATCGCCCTGCCTCAAATTCCGTAATTCCGATGCACTATTATAAACGAAAATCGGGGATTGTCTATGGAGATTTTGATATAAAAAAACCCCTCAAGTCCAAGAGGGCTTGAGGGGTTGCCGGTTATTTTTACAGATCACGTTTTTTGATGTTGCCGGTGAAACCGAAACATCATGGCGTGTTTTATTTTTAATAATCTCTTAGCTGACGATGTTTTTAACGGTTTCAATCACCGGATTGGTGAAAAGCGCCATCAGAATCGTGTACAGAGCGAAAATGCCGACCACTTCACCGACATACATCTTGTCATATTTGCGTTTTAAAGAAACCAAAATCAATCCGCCGACAATCAGGCAGCCCAGCTGGAAGAAGGGGAAGTTGGTTGTTCCCGCCGCCGCATATTCGGCAAAGCTGAAAGTTGCCGTTAAAAGAATAACCGCCGCCGCTACGATTGTGGTTGCCAATGTTTTTTTCATGATCTGTTACCTCCGTTTGTTGATTTGCCCTTATATTAATGAAAAGAACGTGCCAATTTTTCAAAATTCGGCGGATGATATCTTAAGTGCTTGAATAATGTAGATAATGAACGATAGCGGAGATTTTATAAAACCGCCTTTGCAACCTTTTGAGGCTTTCGTATTCCAAGAAATGTTTAAGTCTGTTAAACGAAATGTAAAAGTTATTAAAGTATTATGATTTCGAAATTTCATTGACATTAACCGGCCAACGGGATTAAATAAAACATAAATTCAATACTTATGACAATCACGATCATGTCTCTCTTCGTTTCGCGGGATAATTTAAATATATAGTTTCTTTGTTCTACGTTTTCAGTATTGGAGTTTCACAAATAAATATTACCACTTAAATAGAAATGACGACAACGCCAGCACAAAAAAAATGTCCGGAATATTATGAAATTGATGCCGAACTGGAAGATTTGAATCTTACCCTTTATCTTGTCGGAGAATTCGGCCTGAAAAATCTGACGGCCTTTGAAAGAGATATCCGGCAGGAGATTTCCAGGCAGAAGTTAAATTCCGTGACGATCGATTTTTCAAAAGTCTGTTATCTGGACAGTGCTGCGGCACTGGCCCTGCTTCAGATGGAAAAGGATACAAATTATCAGGAAATAAAATTCCTACTGGTTAATTTAAGCGATGAATCCAAAGGGATTTTCAGCGTTATTCACGAAAACGCGTTAATGCAGCGATCTTTCCGGGACTTGCCGGATAAGGATAGTTTTATACGTAAAATTGGTCAGTCGTCTTCCGATATTGCCGGTGATTTTGCCAAATTTATTACATTTATCGGTGAATTAATTGTGGCAATGGCCTACATGATCAGACATCCGGAAACGCTGCGGGGCAAGGATGTCTTTTTCTATGTTCAGCGGGCCGGGGTTGATGGCTTGCCTATCGTTGCTCTGATCGGAGCTCTGATCGGATTGATTATTGCCTTCATGTCTTATCTGCAGCTGAAAATGATCGGCGCAAATATTTACGTTCCCGCGCTTGTGAGCTTTGCCATGATCAAGGAGCTGGGACCGATCATGACGGCCATTCTGGTCGCCGGACGTTCAGGCTCCTCCTTTGCGGCGGAGATCGGCACGATGGTGGTCAACGAAGAAGTGGACGCTCTTCATACCATGGGCTTTGATCCCATACGTTTTCTGGCCGTACCGAAGGTGCTGGCCACAATTATTGTCGTTCCGATTTTGACTGTTTATGCCGATTTCTTCGGTATTTTCGGCGGCATGATTATCGGCGTCACCAGTCTTGATCTGACGATTAAAACCTACATCAGTCAGTCTATTAAATCCATTCAGGTGTTTGATATTATTACCAGCCTGATTAAGGCCGGAGTTTTTGCGGCGTTAATCGCGGCCGTCGGTTGTCAAAAGGGGTTTCAGGTGCGTTCGGGGGCTCAGGATGTTGGTAAATTTACCACTTCCGCCGTTGTGACGGCGATTTTTCTGATTGTTGTAACCGACTCGATATTTGCCATTATGTTCTATTACATCAAATGATGGGGGAAGGAGCGGACATTGGATGTTGAAAAAACAAACCCTGTGATCGTTGTAAAAAACCTGACTGCCCGTTTTGGCGACAATGTTGTATTTGAAGATGTGAGCTTTGAGGTATGTAAAGGAGAAATCCTGGTGATCGTGGGCGCCAGCGGATGCGGAAAATCAACTCTGCTGAAAATAATGATCGGACTTAATAAACCATTTTCGGGTCAGATTTTGTATCAGGGAATGGATATTACCAGTGTTGAGGAAAAAGAACTGAATCTTTACCGGCAGAATATAGGAGTTCTTTTTCAATCCGGCGCCCTGTTCAGTTCGATGACCATTAAAGAAAACATTGAACTGCCGCTACAGGAATACACGGATCTTGATCCGGTCATGATCGACACGATTATTAAAATGAAGTTGGGAATGGTCAATCTGGCGGGATACGAAAATTATTCTCCTGCGGAACTTTCCGGGGGCATGAAAAAAAGAGCGGGTATCGCCCGGGCGATGGCTCTGGACCCTCAGGTGCTTTTCTTCGATGAATTGTCCGCCGGGCTCGATCCTGTTACCGCCGCCGAATTGGATGATTTGATTATAAAAACCAACGAAGCTTTGGGGACGACGATGGTCATCGTGACTCACGAACTGGAATCTATTTACAAAATAGCCCATCGAGTGTTAATGTTGGATAAAGAGGCAAAAGGAATTGTTGCTGAAGGCAAACCTCAGGATTTAAAAAAGAATGCGACGGATCCGCGGGTGACCAGTTTCTTTCTGCGTCAAAAGCCGGTTGATCCCGGCGAAAAGAGATTTTATGTCAAATAAAAGTTCAAAATTTTTAATAGGTCTTTTCGTTATTGCCGGTTCGCTGATTTGCGCGGTAATCATCATATGGGCCGGTGCGTCCAAAATCTTCATGAAAGGCTCTCTGTACGCGGTTTATTTTGACGAATCGGTGCAGGGATTACAGGTCGATTCCGCCATTAAATACCGGGGCGTGGAAATAGGCAAGGTACAAAGCATAGACGTGGCGCCGGACAACCGTCTGATTGAAGTGGTCATGAAAATCAATCTGGAAAGCGATTTGCAGAAACAGACCATTGCCACGTTAAAAACAGCCGGAATTACCGGAATTGTTTTTATTGAACTCGATCAGTTAAGAGAAGATGATTTATCAAACTCGCCGAAAATAACCTTTAAATCAAAATATCCGGTCATCCCTTCCCGCCGTTCGGAAATCAGCCGTTTTGTGGCCGATACGGGCGTCATTATGCAAAATATCAAAGATATAGATTTAAAAGGTATTTCCGATCAACTGAAAAATACAACCCAAGCCATAGAAAACTTTGTCGAAGGGAAGCGGCTCAACAATATTATGACCAACCTGGAATCCACATCGACCAATCTGAACCAGGCTATTTCCAGAATCAACAAAACGATTGCGGAAGGCAAGGTGGACAGGGTGGCCAATGAAACACTGGAGGTACTGACGGATGCCCGTCAATTGATCGGACAAGCAAAAAACGAAATAGAAGTTTTGAATCTCAAAGAAAAATCGTCCCGAACGGATGTTCTCCTCGATAATATGGACAAAAAGACAAAGGCCATAACCAGTGAATTGCAGGATACGTCGGAGAATCTGCGGGTTACTTCGGATAACCTGCGAAAGCTTTCCGATAGTTTGGAAAAAAATCCGTCGGAACTCATTTTCTCAAGACCGGCGCCGCCACACAAAACAATGGAATAGAAAGAGGAATGAATCAATGAGACTATTATTCATACGTTCACGAAATCAGAAGCAAAGGCTACGATCATTTTGTCTGATAATGGCCGTTTTTTTTCTTCTGATAGCCGGATGCGCCGGCAGCGGAAAACCGCCGTATGCTGTAGAAAACTACCTCCTGAGTTATCCGCCGCCGTCGTGGGATAAACCTGTTCGACTCGACACATCTGTCCAATTTAACCGTTTTTCCATTGCCACCGCTTATAATTCCGTTGCCATGGTATTCCGGGACAATCGCTATAGCTTTGATTCTTTTAATTATTCGCGCTGGGCGGTCAATCCGGCGGACATGATAGCCGACAGCCTGTTGCGCGACGTAAGAGAAAGCGGCTTTTTTCAGGCGGTTTATTCCCGCTATGAGACGGAAGAGGGACAGTTTGTCATTTCGGGCAGTGTCGAGGAATTTTTTCTGCGTAT
>JAJFTS010000073.1 GCA_021372815.1 Deltaproteobacteria bacterium
GCTCTCATAAAAGCGGTTATATTCAGTTAAAGGAAGGAAAACATTGAAATATTATCCGGTTTTTCTGGACATTAAAGATAAAAAGTGCGTCATCGTCGGCGGAGGCGAAGTTGCCGCCAGAAAAGCCGAAAGGCTTCTGGATTGCGGCGCTGAAGTTTTTGTAATCAGCCCCAAACTGGCGCCGGAACTTGCCGCCCTGGAAGCGAAAGATTTAATTTGCCATGTTGCCACCGAATATATGGACTATTTCATTAATAACGCCGCGCTGGTTATCGGGGCAACCGACAATGAAGAAATAAACGGCCGGGTATCCCATGACGCCCGAGCCAAAGGTATTCCCGTAAACATTGTCGATGATCCGAAAAAATGCGATTTTATCCTGCCCGCGCTGGTGCAAAGAGGAGATTTGGCGATTGCGATAGGCACCGGCGGGAAAAGTCCGGCGCTGGCCCGTCATCTGCGGGAGGAGTTGGAACTGAAATATGGCAGCGAATACGAATTATTTCTCGAGATTCTGGGTAAACTGCGCGTCAGGATGGCCAAAAACGAAGGGAAGGGAAGGGACTGGTTCAATTCCCTGCTTGAGGCGGGTATTCTGGATTTCATCAAAAATAAGGAAACGGATAAAGTAAAGGAGATCGTAAAACAAATTACCGGGGAGGAAGTGGACATTGATTTTAACTAGTCTGGAATCGATTTCGTTTAAGATTGCTCTCATTCTCTGCGCCCTGAGCACAGCGGGATATTTACTTTCGCTCCTCGTTAAAAAAGTAAAAATTGCCAAGACTTACACATGGGTTCTTGCCGCCGCTTTCTGTTTCCTGAGCATTAATCTGCTTTTCGCTCTCATCAATTCTGACGTAATGATTAATCCCGGCTCCAGGGATTTTTTCTCACTTTGCGCCTGGTCGGTGTGCGCGGTTTATCTTGCCCTGCAATTTAAAACCAAAACGAGGGTACTGGGAGCTTTCATTTCTCCTGTTATATTGTTATTCATGATCGCCGCCGCCGGTGAGACATCAGCCAGAGCTCTTCTGCCGCAGAATCTGCAAAACTGGCTGACTGCCGTGCATTTGTTTCTGACCATCGTGGGAGAATCGTTGTTTGTCATTGCGTCCTGCGCCGGATTAATGTTCATCATGCAGGATGGTCTTTTAAAAAATAAAAAATTAAGCAAGATGAGCCTGCTGCTGCCGTCATTAAATGATCTGGATAGAATCAATCATCTCTGCCTTTTGTGGGGATTTCCGCTTTTAAGCCTGGGCGTTATTGCCGGAGCGGTGTTCGCGGAATTGAACTGGAAGACGGGCTGGCTGATGGATCCGAAAGTTATCTGGACGTTTGCCGGTTGGATTATTTACGGATTTCTTCTGCATCAGCGGCTGGCCATCGGCTGGAAAGGTTACCGGATGGCCGTGATTTCCGGCGTCGCCTTTATTCTGCTTTTACTGTCCTACGGCGGTGTGAGGATTTGTTTTTCAACGTTGCATAACTTTATTTAAACATGATTGTATTAACGGGTTTAAATCATAAAACAGCGTCCGTCGCTGTCCGGGAAAAAATATTCGCCGGATGTCAGGAGAAAAAGGATTTGCTCCCGGCGCTGCGTTCCGTCGGCGGTGTGGAAGAAGTGTTGTATCTTTCCACCTGCAACCGCGTGGAGATAATCGCCAGTGTTGCGGAAGACGGCCTTGCCCTGAAAGAGCTGAGCAATTTTCTGGCAACGAGCGGCAGCTTGACTCAGGCGGAAGCCGCCGGCTGTTTTTACGAATATTACGGCGAGGAGGCCGTGCGCCATTTATTTCGCGTCGCCTCAAGTCTTGATTCCATGGTCATGGGCGAAGCGCAGATTCTCGGGCAGGTGAAGGAAGCCTATCGCAACGCGCTTGAGCAGTACGCCACCGGCGTTGTATTAAACCGCCTGATGCACTGTTCTTTCCGCGCGGCCAAACGCGTCCGTTCGGAAACCGCTATCGCCATCAATCCCGTTTCGGTGAGCCATGCCGCCGTGGAACTGGCCAAGAAAATATTCGGAACGCTTACCGGCAAGAAAATCCTGCTCATCGGCGCCGGAGAAATGGCGGAACTCACCGGTACGCAGCTGATTGAAAAAGGAGCTCAATCCATCATTATTGCCAACCGGTCATTCGCACAGGCTGAGCTCCTTGCGGAAAAATTCCACGGCGAAGC
>JAJFTS010000075.1 GCA_021372815.1 Deltaproteobacteria bacterium
GCAGGTGATGCCTGGCGGAAAGGTGGTGTTGAAGGTTCCGCTTGGGACCAGCAGACGCCAGATTAGCAGCTTTTTGGAGCAGCATTCTGGCTGGATTACCCAGAAAAAAGCCCTCATGGCGCGGGTGTCCCCGCCTGCCCAGGCGCATCGTTTTATGGAAGGCGAACTGCTCTGGCTAGCAGGCAGACAATACCTAATCCACCTGGCAGATAAAGGACCAAAGGCATTGGTTTTCAAGCAAGGGCAGGGCTTCTTCCTGGCGAGCAGCGAGCAAAAAAACGGGGCGGAAAGGCTGAAAGCCTACTACCGTGAGTATACACGCCGGGCTGTGACGGCGATTGCTGAGAGGTATGCAAACAAATGGGGCTTGCAGGTCAAATCAATTAGGATTACAGGAGCAAAAAAACGTTGGGGATCATGCAGCCAGCAGAATTCACTCAATTTCTCGCTGCGGCTGGCAATGGTCCCACCGGAAGCGCTGGAGTACGTGGTCGTGCATGAATTAGCCCACACCCGCCATCATGATCATTCTCGGGCTTTCTGGACTTACCTGGGGCAGATGCTGCCGGGTTACGAAACCCAACGCAGTTGGCTGAAGCAAAACGGGCTCAAATTGCCTGATTTCTAACTTTTAGCTTGCCCTATGAGATCAGTATCTCAACTTGAAGGTTTTTTCGACAAACCTTGTCAAAAATAAACAACAGAGTAACAGTCCCATTGCGATTATTGTCAGTGGACGGATTAGATGTAGGACATTTGCCCGGGCAAAGAGGAAATAGATGCTGAACAAGCTTTCGACGATAGTTAGCATATTAAACAATGGACTTTTAACAGACAATTCTGTTGAATAAGGCTGAAGAGCATAGTAAGCCAAGACGTGGAATAGCTCGTATATCAGGAAAACCAACACACTAATGGCTATGAAACCCAGGAGAATATTTGGGTTGAGGTGTATTTCAGAGATTCGAAGAAAAAGAAACAGACTTACTGCGAAAGACAATAGGAGCAAAATGCCGTTCTTTAAGAGAAAAAAGAGCCTTTTTTGCAGGGACTCAACAATTTTTTCCCGTGAGTAAAGATGGTGATAGAGCAAGGGGAGATCAAGATTTCTGAAGCAAAGTTGTAAGTAGGATACTCCATAAGTCATGCTCATCACAAGACTTATCAGAATTGGCGAATATTCCATTAAGTTTGTCTCGTCAAGATTTATCACACCTGTTTTATTTAGTATTCCTGCAACAATAAAAATTACTAAATTCCGGATAATGGTTTGTTTTGTAAAACTCCCTATTGGTTTACGGAACCTGTAATTGAAGGTATGCTCAATATAGTTTGCCGGTTTTCTGTT
The DNA here is from genome assembly GCA_021372815.1 of Deltaproteobacteria bacterium. Classification (GTDB taxonomy): domain Bacteria; phylum Desulfobacterota; class Syntrophia; order Syntrophales; family Smithellaceae; genus Smithella. The sequence goes on from JAJFTS010000075.1 coordinate 1,349, forward strand.
TTTGTTTCTTTCCCAGAACTCTTTATTTTCAGACCAATCTAATGCTTTTAATCCAATGTCATCTTCGTTTAAGGCGGTAGATACAGAAATTTTTAATGTAATGACATTTTTACCTGCAAATTGAACTGAAATTTCCTTAAAATTTCGATAGTGAACCACATAACTCCATCCAATTGCAACGATCACCAGTGATATTATGGAAACTACTATCGCAGTTTGGTTTGATGGGTAGAATTTGGGAATGAGATCGAAGTACACCCCGACGTATAGAAGAAGTGCAGCGGAAAGGAAAACCAGTAAGCGGATATTTACATTACCTAGCTTTCGTTTTTCCTTGTACTGATTGAGGAAATATATGTTTCCCAACATCATGCAAGCAAGTTTTACCCCAATCAAACTAAAGGAAATAAGAAAATCTTGGAAGAGGAATAACATCACCGGAAGGAGCGAGATGCCTTGACGAACTAAGCCAGTTCCTGTCTTAGCCCGGTAGTATTCATTTGGATTAAGAGAAAAATAATTCAAAAAAGTGTAGTCTTCTTTACTGCCCCGGAAAATTGAGGATTGAAGGAAAGACGGAAAGATGCAAAAAAGAAAAATAAAGAGAGAAATTTCTTCACCCAAAGAAGGAACGTCGCCTAAAGTTTGACCCCGCAATAGTTGTGGAAAGAAGCGTATAAACAAAATTACAAGAATGGTCTGCGCTAAAGTAGCTTTGGCAAAGTCAAGCAATGTACCAAGAAAGCTAAAGACGAGTTTAGCCCGCGTGTTCTTATAGAGGTTTGGAGTAATCAAGCGCTTTATGATGGGCAGCTTGCCCAAATAGTAAAGGAAGCTGTTAGCATTCATGATCAACATGACCTTTAAATAAACCGGAAGGTTGCGCATCTCATTCCTCTTCATTAAGCACATCAATCAGGTGTTTTTCGTAATCCTCGCGATGATATCCTTTCCAATCAAAACTGGTCAGGGTTCCGTTTTTTAACAAGATGATCTCATCGCTTACATCGGTCGCCAACTGCAGGATATGAGTTGACATCAGGATGATGTGATCATGTTTCAACTCTACCAGTCGCTCTTTAATGTCATGAGAGACGATAATGTCAAATGAAGAAAGGGGTTCGTCAAGGAGGATAACCTTTGGATTTCTTATCAGGCAGCATAAGAGTTGCAATTTATTTTTCATGCCATAGGAATAATCCTTAATCAGTTTAAAGCGGTCGTTCTCTTGAATCCTGAACAGGTTAAAGTAGTCGTTTACAATTTGCTCGTTCGAATTGGAAAAACCATCATTAAATGAAAGGAAGTAGTTGATAAACTCATAACCAGTCAGGAACTCAGGCAAGATCGGAGAAGCTGATACCATGCCTACTTCTTCAAAGGTTAGCTCTCTTTCTTTAGTCCCGTCAATCAGCGTAATGGTCCCTTGTTCAAAGCTGATATCGCGGTTGATGCAATTAAAAAAAGTTGTTTTTCCGGCACCATTACGTCCAATAATGCTGTAAATTTTTCCTTCAACAAATTGGTAGCTTAGACCGTTTAGGACCTTTTTTGTGCCATAAGCTTTATGTAGTTCATGTATATTTAGAATCATTTGAGTCCATGTATTTATTTAGATAACATCCAATGATATCTTAATAATTGTTAAGTTTTTGACACCAGTTATTTAATAATGCTAACAGTGTTATATTAGTGACAATTTGATTAATACAGTATATCAATAAGTGAACCTGATCTGAGTTGTTTCTTACAGCCAATGTAAGGTCTGAAAAGCAAATAGACATTGACTAAGAGTACAAAACGTTACCCAAATCAGGTTCACGTTATATGGATTTACTTGATACCATTTTTTCTCCTATTACAAAAAACAATTAAAAATATAAACCAAAATGATTGATTGTCAAGATGCTTGATTTGATGTTTGATTTGATGCTTGATTTGAATAGCCCATGTTCCAACTAAGTCATTCCATGGCTGTCTATTTTAAGAATGCGTCATGCAAGGTTTCGTATTAATATACAAGACCTTGATGATCTTCAGCGCGCTGCCTGCTGCGAGCTCAAAGAACTACATCTTCTCCAGTGATAACTTCTCGCAAATACAGGGCAAACCAAATAGTTTATCCGCTCACGGGCAAATTCCGAGTCCATTTCACGGTCTTTTCGGCGCATTAGTCAGTCTCCTCGAAAACATATAGCAAAGTATACCGCTGACGTAAAAGATGACATTTTCTTATGAAATTGGCAACTTTTGACCTCTATCCAACCGCATAAAAAGACGCTAAACTATGCCCAAGAATAGAACATACGTTCTATAAACAGGAGGCAGCGTAATATGCGACACTCAAACCCCACTTGTCAGGCTTATACGCAGCCAACCGGAAAAGCCCGCCCAAACGCGGCGGGCTCACTCCGGCAGGCACAAGGTGAGCAGATGGACAGATTGGCTGAACGGGAAGCCTTTCTGGCGGATTTCAG
>JAJFTS010000085.1 GCA_021372815.1 Deltaproteobacteria bacterium
ATCAATCAGAAGATAATCCGCAGCATTAATAAAATGAAAATACCGGAAAAGATATTATCCGAACTCGCTTTCATAAAAAAACTTTCACCGTACACCTATCATCACATCCTGATCATCGCGGTGCTTGCGGCAAAAATATCCTTCGATCATTCCATAAAAAGTAAATTTTCTCCGGACATGGCCTTGCTGCTCAGCCTTTTTCACGATCTTGGAAAATCGCGCATTCCGTTGAGCATCCTGGATAAGGCAACACCCATCACGATGGAAGAACGTCAGATTTTAAGCACCCATCCCCTGATCGGTTACGTGCTTCTGCATTATTATTTCGGCAATAAACATGAACAATATGATTTTTCATCATATCAGCATCATGAGAGACTGGACGGTTCCGGCTACCCGCTGGGAATCAAGACCCTCAATAAATATTCCCAGTTGATCGGCGTGGTGGACACACTTGATGCGCTGATATCGGAGCGGCCATACCGAAGCAGACCCTTTTCGCTCAGAGCCGCCATAGATTTATTACTCGAGGAAGCGGACAAGGGCAAATTCAACAAGACGCTGGTCCGCACTCTCATCGTCTATTCCCGCCGGGAAACTCCCGGCGCCAAAATTATAATAGCGGAAAGAGGACGCGACAAAGCTCCGGCGGAAAATTCCTACGGCAAAACCGCTAAATCCTGAAGCCCTGTTTTAATCCGTCGAAAAATGAGCGTAAAGCTCTTCACCTTTTTATTGAAGTCGGATCATTTCAGTGCCCCAGAAGAACTTCTCCGGTATCCGTTATGAGCTTTTCCGGCAGCTGAAAAATTTTCCGGAATATATCCAGTGTGCCCTTGCCGATGGACCGCGCGTTGATGGGGGTCACATTCGGATCATCCCAATTTCCGTCTATCTTAAAATTAACGGTGATTAATTTTCCTCTTTCGTCAGTAATGAGCCATCCCGCAATCGGTATCTTGGACGCTATCAGATCCAGGCTTTGCAGAGGATGAATCCCGGCAATGCAATCAAGTTTTTCCCGGATAAAATCAACTTTGCCGGAAGCTGAAATCTGCAGAGAATCGCTGTCAATGAAGAAATCTTCCGTGGACAAAACACCGTCTTTAACTTTTACAGAAGATGTTATTGTCGTATAGGCCATTCCCTGCGTTGTCATATCCGGAAGTCTAAGCTTCGCCAGTTGAAGAACGTTAAGAAGCGAGAATGCCTTGGAAAGGACGGAGAACTTTTTCAGAACTCCCTTTTCCGCTCTGATCTTAAATGTTCCCGCCGCCGTTTTTTTGAGCTCCGCGACATTGCGGCCGATGGCGTACAAATCTCCTGTCAGCGATAAACTTCCGGTCATCGTGCGGTCTCCTATTCTCAGATAACGCTGAAGCTTTTCCAACGACATTTTATTGACAGAGACATTTAAATCATAATAATTCTGACCCTCGTAATGTATATTCACCTTGCCTTTGGCTTTGAATTGGCCGTCAAAGCAACCGACATCAAACCTTTCAATTTCCAGGATTCCCCGGCTGAATTTCAAACCGGCTTTGAGTTTCCTGAAATCAACTTCATTGAATTTACCCGCATCCACCCGCAAATCCGCGTTAAGTTCCATAGGCGAAGAAGCATTATTTTCTTTTTGGGGATACTTCAGAGAAATAAGATGGTCGAAATCATCGTAACTGATATACGGGGATTTCAGCGCTAAAGTGATTTTCGGTCCATCCGAAGCACGGACGTCCCCCGACAGATTAAAGCTTGATTTCCCCAGACCAAACGAAAGATTGTCTACGTGGAACATCTTGTCTTCGAAGGCAATTTGTCCTTTCACGTCACGCAAATTCACCTCACCTTCCGTACTTTGTATACCCAGGTCCCTGGTTTTCAGCTGGTTCGTATCGAATTGACAAATGACTCTGGGCTTGCGGAAATCATCTATTCTGATCTTTCCCTGAATATAACTCTCGCCAACCATCGCTTTAAGCCAGGAGGTCTCCATCGAATTTCCCTTGAACTGGACGTTTCCGGTCAAACCTCTCAGAGATTTGATGCCGGAAGACGGCGTAAGAAAAACATTGGACAACGAGATATTCCCGTTCCATTGCATAGAGCCGGCATCGTTTAAATCACCCCGGCCTGAAACGGCGAGCGAACATTTTCCCGCCGGATTAAAAGAT
>JAJFTS010000103.1 GCA_021372815.1 Deltaproteobacteria bacterium
GCGATCTTGCCGCCAAGAGCCATCCCTTTGGGAAGAAATGCCGAGGCCACGTCAGGCTTGATCCCGGAAAGATCATGTTCCGGCACCTTCACGACCAGGGCATAGGAGGTTCCGGCAACGTAGTTGAGATTGCCTGCAATGTTCACGGGAATCTGCATAACATCCAGGTCCAGGGAATGAAGGGTGACGTTTTTCGCCTCCATGTCCACGTCGATCTTGTAACGGGCAGCCGTCCTGATATTTTTAAAGACTTTATCCTTCAGCAGCGCTTCCGCTATGGTCGTATCGATGGATCCCTCCGAGGACAGAGCATTCCCGGAAAGCCCGGTGATTCTCATTTCCGCGTTCACGATGACGTCCGTTTTTTTCAATCCCCCTGTTGCATTAACATAACTGAGTTTCGCATTCCTGATGGTTATATCTTTGACACTCAGATTCACAGGAAGACCGGCGGCCTTCGCGCTTTCATCTTTTTGTTCCTGAAGCCGATCCTTCTTAATCATGTCGGAGAAATTATAAGTGCCGTCGGGATTGGCCTTCAGGTAAATTTCAACATCGGCGACACTCAGTTTATCAATCACCAGTTTTTTGGTTAAAAGAGGCAGAAGCTGATATTTGAGGACGAATTCCTTCGTCTTGAAAAAGACGGCGTCGGAATCCTTTTCCTTGATTTCAAAGTCTTTGACGACAATGCCCTTGAAAAAGCTGACATTGATTTCACCGAGGGTGGCCTGACGGTTCAGGCTCTTTTGAGTCGTTTCCAAAACAAGCGCCCGCATCCGCTCCTGCGTCAGATAGGATTTCACAAACAAAGAAAGAGCGATTATCAGAACCAGAAAAACACCCAGAATGACAACCGCGATTTTCAGAAACTTTTTCATGATTGATCCCTCCACAGACATTTTTAATGAGCAAAAAAACAGGCTTCGAGCAATTTTTTATGATTTATAAATTATCGTACCGACATGTTTCCCGTTGAGGGCCTTTGTCAGATTGCCCTTCTCCAAACCGTTGATAATCTGAATTTTGTCGAGAACCTCGCTGTTGAGAAGAATTTCCAGACAGGGTCGTTCAATGATCAGATCATCCAGATCATCCGCTAAAAGATCTTTGACGCTGATTTCAGAGATGAAGGATGCCTTTTTATTTTTCTTCGGATCATCCGTATAAAGCCCCCGCTCATCCTTGATAAAAATACAACTCCGGGCGCCGATCAAATCGGCAATGACCAGCGTTCCCACATCGGTCCGGTGAACGGGAATGCGTGATTTCGCCACCGGCAGGGCAAAATAATCGTATGGCGGCATGCCATGCATCACGGGAATACAATCCTGGCCGAAGTAGTTATATAATTTTGTAATTTCATCGTGACCGATCTTGATGCCGCCCCAGGGGGCAAGGAGTGTGGATACCAATAGAGCGTTTTGCTCGGATACCGAACTTCCGAATTTGGCGATAATGCCGGTCGGCATACCCAGTTCCAAACCGATCGAGTAAATATGACGGCTCCGGGTGCCGCCGCCCGTTGTCAGGAGTATCTTGTGTTTTTTCTTATTGGATACAATCTCCCTGACAATCGCAGGCAGCGCCTTAACCCCGCGATCGCAGATGGATTGTCCGCCGATCTTGACGATATTGACATCGGGGAAAAGCTTTTCCTGGGGAGCAACCCGGAGGCTTTCCATAAATGTCTTTCCCACCAGGCTCTCCCCCATCAACCTGCTTTTTACATGTAATCTTTTACCGTCTCTTTCCCTGAATAGCGCCATAGCTTTTGTTCCTTTTATTCCTTCACTTCAATTTCTTCTTCTTTGACTGTTCCATCCTTGGGAGCTGTAATCAAAATCAGATCCGCACCCACAGAGGCGGCAATATCTTCCAGTTCTCTCTTTTTCAAATGTTCGGCATAAAATTTTATATTGACATCAGCCACCGCCACCAGCTTGAAACGCGGTTTCTTTTCTTTCTCTCCCACCTTCAGCCGTTCACGATAAAATATTTTTCCTGCCATAATCTTACCTCCCTAAATCTTTTGTTTGTCAGGGTTTCTTTTTTCTCCCAGATTCTCCCAGAGACCTTTGCCCACCGGTTTTACGGGAAGCACAGCCTCATGCCCCCAGAGCCTGGGCCTCAGCCATCCTTTTGTATCCACGATATCTTCCGGAGAAGGACAACAGGCGTCCCGATCCAGAGAAACAACACGAATGTTTTTTTCCAATAGCGCCGCAACGGTCATCCGCGCGGGAAAATTTCTCAGTCCAGAATATTCGATAAAGCGCCCGCTCCACCCCCCGGCAGTCAGGCCGACTGCTGCAGCGGCGCCTATTATGCCGTCATTTGTGCCTCCGTGGCCGGATAGATGAACGCTGCCCGCCGCCTCGATGGCCTCTCGCTGCGAGACGACCCTGACCGTACACAGCACGCCGAAAGACTCCAGCGCTTTAAGAGCTTCATCTCCCTCCCCGGCAAGACACAGCCCCGGATCACTGCCGGGTAAAGACATGGTTTCTATGTGAGCAACAGCCGTTTTTTTCAAGGTCTCCATATAAGAAGTGTCGGGACAGTCAACAACAACACAGGCTGAACTGTTATGAGAGGTGAAGGGAATAGCCGGATCCACCAGCAGTTGCTGACGAACAACGCCCCAGATTTTACATCCTTCCGGGATCATCCGTTCATAGCGGCGGGCTACTTTCCCCGTACCGTAATCAGAATTCACAACATCCGTATCATCGAATCCGATATAAACGCGCATTCTTTCCTTCTTTGACAGGACATTGCCTGTATATATTTAAAATATAAGATTCTTGGTTGTGTATGTCAAATAAATAATATTCGTCTGTTTCGAATAACATTTATTCCAGACCATAGATAGACAATAATGGCTAATAATTTGTTTTAAATGATTATTTTTCCCGATGAATAATATGCACGGAAGTAGCTTTGAAAGACGCCACAACAGTCGTACCTTGAGTAATGCCTAAATCTTCGCAGGACGGTATGGTAATGTAAGCGACCAGAGGAAATCCGCAGTCCAGAATTAATTTATTAAAAAATCCCTGGCGGATAATTTTGATTATCCGGGCTTCAAAGACATTGCGTGCGCTGATTTTTTCCTGAACCCGGCTGGATACAGTAACATTCTCCGGTCTTAAGCAACAGTATACCTTTTGGCCGATGGAACAATCGCCTATGGCCTCTATTTCCTGTCCATAAACCGAAACAACGATATTCCCCAGCGAACAGCTTTTCACTGTTCCTTCCAGTATTGTTTCCGTGCCGACGAAATTGGCCACAAATTCGGAATCCGGCTGATTGAATATTTCGGCAGTTGTCCCCGTCTGCACAATTTTCCCGCTGTTCATGACGCTGACATCCTGCGCCAGACGCAATGTTTCTTCCCGGTCATGCAAAGCCAGCACCGCCGTGGTTTTCGTGTCTTCCAATATCCGCTTTAAATCTTCAATAATGGTTTCCCGGGACGGCGGATCAAGCGAATTGAATGCTTCGTCGAGCAGTATGATTTGTGGTTTGATGGCAAACGCCCGCGCCAGCGAGACTCTTTTGGCTTCACCGCCGGAAAGCGCTCTGGCCGATCTTTTCTCCAAATGACTTATTCCGAAATATTCCAGAGATTGTTGGACTCTGGATTTTATTTCCTCTTTAGGAATCTTACGGAACTTCAATCCCAGTGCCACATTTTCAAAAACGGAACTGTTCAAAAGCAGCGGTTCCTGAAAAACGACGGATACGTTGCGGCGCAGCATTGCCAAATCGTTTCTGGTTTCAATGGGCGAGCCCTGAAAATAGATTTTCCCCTGCCGAGGCTTCAATAAACCGGCCAGCATTAAAAGCAGAGTGGATTTCCCTGCGCCGTTGGGACCGATTAAGGCCAGAATTCTACCGGCCTGCACATGCAATTCGAAAATATCCAAAACGGTTACACCGGCGCGCTGCAAAATTATATTTTCCGCCTTCATCAGAACTTCGGATTTCATCGGGGATAGTGCCTTTGCTGTAGTTGTGTGAGCAGAGCGTTGATAATAAAGGCGAGGATTAAAAGAATAATGCCCAACGCGATGGCAATATCAAAATTCCCCTTGCCGGTTTCCATAACCGTGGCCGTGGTGAGCACGCGGGAATACCCTTTGATATTACCACCGACCATAATGGAGGCGCCGACCTCGGAAATAACCCCGCCAAAACCCGCCATGACCGCCGCTAAAAGCGGCAGTTTCGCTTCTTTAATCAATATCCACACCATTTGCAAACGGCTCGCGCCCAGAGACAGAATCTGCAGGCGCAGATTCGGCGGCAGATTTTGAATGGAGGCCAGCGATATGCCCATGACAATCGGCGTGGCGATAATCGCCTGAGCAATGATCATGGCATAGGGGGTATAGAGAATTTCCAGAAAACCGAAAGGACCGCTTCGCCAGATCAGCATTGTCACGAAGAGACCGACCACCACCGGCGGCAGGCCCATACCCGTATTGATTAAACTGATGACCAGCCTTTTTCCGTAAAAATTATTTAAAGCGACGGCAGTGCCGATGGAAACGCCTATGAAAAGACTGATAAACGTGGCTGTCCCCGATATTTTCAGAGACAGCCACGTTATTCCCAATACTTCAGGATCAAAAGTAACGATTAACTCAAAAGCTTTAATGATCCCCTGAACAATTAAATCCACAAAACACCTATTAACGGGTCATTTATAGACCAGACAATTTTCCAACAACAGAAAGGTTGCTTCGCCCGCATAAAGCGGGCTCGCAATGACAATTTTCATTATTTTCCCAGATCTTCATCTTTTTTGCCGGCATCGGGGAAGAATAACGGAGAACCGTATTTATCAACGCCGAATGTCTTAATGATCTTCTGAGTGTTTTTGGAAACCATGAAATCAGCGAAAGCCTTGGCACCGTCGGCATTGGCTTTGGGCCACTTGACGCTGTTGACTTCAATCACATGGTATATGTTCAGCAGCGCCGCGTCGCCTTCCACCAGGATATCCAATCCCAGGTTTTTCTTCAGAGACAAATAGGTTCCGCGATCAGCCAGCGTGTAGCCTTTTTTCTCCGCGGCAACGCTCAGCGTCTGTCCCATGCCCAATCCGGTTTCCTGATACCATTTCTGTCCGGCAGGGGTTATTGCCGCTTTTTTCCATAAACTTTTTTCTTTGGCGTGCGTTCCCGAATTATCGCCGCGCGATAAAAACAGGCCTTCCGCCTGGGCGATCTTCTTCATCGCATCAGCGGAAGATTTTACGCCTTTGATTTTTGCGGGGTCAGCGCCGGGGCCGACGATAATGAAATCGTTATGCATGACCAGACGGCGATTGATTCCATAACCGTCTTCAACAAACTTCTTTTCCGCGTCCGGGGAATGAACCAGCAGAACATCCGCTTCGCCTTTTTCTCCCATTTTCATGGCCTGACCGGAACCCACGGCAATCGTTTTGACAAAGTAACCGGTCTGTTTTTCAAAAATGGGAATTAAGGTATCGAGCAAGCCCGTATCCTGTGTGCTTGTTGTAGTTGCCAGAATAATGTTTTTCTGTTTGGGCGCGGCCTTTGCGGCAAAAACACTTGATGTACCAAATGCTATAAGCAGCGCGGCCAGCATCAACGTTAATAAAACTTTACTGCTTCTGAACACTTTCATAAATTTCCTCCTTATACGTTAATTTCCTGTTTTATTATTTTTGAGCTTTTTGCCATTCCACGGAATTGGGGAAGAAAAGCGGCGAACCGTATTTATCCTTCCCGAAATCCCGGATAATCAACTGACCTTTCCTGGGCGAGGTCAGCCATTTGACAAAAGTCTTCGTGTCTTTGACGTTGACCTTTGGGCATTTGGCTTTATTGACCGGTATCAGAGAAATGAAGTTCAAAAGCGCTTCGTCGCCTTCGACCAGAACAGCCAGTTTGATCTGATCCTTGAGGGAAAGATAAGTAGCCCGGTCAATCACGGTGTAGGCTTCTTTCTGATTCGTGAATTTTAATGTCGGAACATTACCCTCAGCACCCTTTTCATAAACCACATACCATGAACCGGCAGGCTTGATGCCGGCTTTCGTCCAAAGCTCCATTTCCGCCACATGCGTACCCGATTTGTCGCCGCGGCTGACAAACAAAGAGTTGCTGTCCATGATTTTTTTCAACGCTTCCGTTGCCGTTTTTGTTCCCTTGATTCCCGCCGGATCGGAAGCCGGTCCGACAATGACAAAATCATTGTACATCAGGGGAATTCTTTCTGTGCCGAAACCGTCGGCGATAAATTTTTCTTCCAGCGATTTGGCATGAACCATCACCAGATCAATTTCACCCTTGCGGGCGATATCCAGCGCCGCTCCCGTTCCCGCACCGACATGACGTACGCGGATGCCGGTATCTTTTTCAAACTGATCTTCCAGCGCACTGACAATTCCGGCATCAATCGGACCGATTGTGCTGGACAAAAATACAAACTTGTCACCGCTTCCGGCCAGCGCCAGAGACGACCATACCAAGATAAACAAAACCGTTAATTTCCCGACAAACAATTTCATTTCAAACCTCCTCACCTCAAATTGATTTTGTTGATAATTATTTCAAGAGTGAAAAATTCGTCCGGCGTCCTTAAAATCGTAATTTCCGATTTTTCCCACGCGGTTTTTGAATTGGTCGGACTTGAGCGTCTCGATAAAGGTCTGAACCGCCGGTTGGAAAAAAGTGCTTTTATCGAGAATCATGTCGAATCGCTCGCTGACCAACGGCTGAAAATTCAAATCCAGTATTTTCGCCACGGCGGCAGAGGCAATGCCTGCATCAGCTTCGCCGGACATCAGGGAAAGACCTACTTCAAAATGCGTGTACACCTCATTATCGTAACCTTTAATATCTTCTCCGGAAATGCCCCTTTCTTTCAGTTCACGATCCAGCAAAATTCTTATTCCCGAACCCTTCTGCCGGTTAATAAAACGAATCTTCCTGCTGGTCAGGCTTTCCCAACCCCGGAAAATTTTGGCCCTTGATTTTACGACAAGAAATCCCACCTGACGATAAAACATATTCACGACAACGGGGTTATTATCAGGGCAATACTGTTTTAAATAGGGGGTGTTGTAATCGCCTGTCTCGGGATCCAGAAGATGAGAAAAAGCGATATCCGTCAGGCCGGTATTGAGCGCTTCCAACCCGCTGACACTGCCGGTGTTGGCGGAAAAAATATTAAAATCGGGATGATCTTTTTTAATTGCCGTCAGCAGCATATCCAGCACCGGATCGTTGCTTCCCGCTGCCAGAAGAGCGCCTTCGATTTGATTAATCCTCTTTCTGGCCTGCTGTAAAGAATCCTGCGCGCTGTTTTTTATCCACTCATCAATCAGCTTGACGGGAAAAATCCACTTGCCGGTTACTCTTGTGCAGGGGATTTTTCCGGCCTTGATCAGCAGATAAACCTGCTTTTCATGAATATCCAGATATTTAGCGACTTCTTTGGTATTCATCAATTCGCTGGACATAAAAACTCCTTAAAGAATTAAAGTAATCTAAAGTATATAACGTGAGATTTCAAGAAAATTTTCTCAAAATACGACTAATTATTACCAATTACTCCGATTGGGCAAACAGTTATAATTATATTGACCTTATTTTACAATTTGGGTATTACTTCAGCGGTAATTTATTTAAAAACGTCTATCTGCGAGAAAAACGAAAACGACCCAAAAAGGAGATTCACTAAAAATGAGCACTGAAATAATAGCCCCCATGACAGGAAAAATTATCAGCATCGTCGTCAAACCGGGAGACAAGGTGAATGCCGAAGACGAAGTCGTTATCATGGACGCCATGAAAATGGAAATCCCCGTATACGCTCCTGTTGACGGTATCGTTAAAGAAATAAAAATCAAAGAAGGCGATTCCGTAAAAACGGATCAGGTTCTGATTGTTCTTGAATAGAAATATCGTTTAAGCAGCGGGAAAAATCAAAAAAGGCTGCTACGGCATTTCCTGCTGTTCATCATCCAGGTGTTCTTCTATCTGTTCCTCGGTTTTCAGAGCGTGAGGAGTTTTCAGAACCTTCCAAAAGAACTTCGCCGTAAAATAAACTATAATTGACCATGTAATGATCAGCATGATCCAGGCGGCCGGTGTCATCGGGAACCTCCTTTCCTGCGAAAATCCAAATAAATCATCACGGCAATGCCGGCAAAAAGCGCAAAAAGCAACAGGCGGGTAATATCCTGAACCATCACTTTCGTTCCCATGCCCTCGGAAGTGAACCAGGCGGAATCAACTCCCACGTGAAATAATTTTCCTATCACGCTGTTGGCGGCAAACGGCCAGCTATCTCCCGACATCAGGGACTGGCAAGCCAGGATCCAGTTTCCTTCCGCCGGCTGAATCAACGCGCCGATGAAAACGACCAGGATAAAAACAGGCGTAATGTATTTTATAATGAAGCGGAAAATCTTCGGCACTCTGATATCGGCGCCGCGCGTGATTTCCTTCCAGCCCTTGTCTATTCCGAAAACAAAAGAAAAAATAAAAACCTCCAGCAGAGCGAAAACAACCAGAGAAAAAGTTCCCGACCAGAAATCATACTCGTCGAATGCTCCTCCCGGGTACAGCCAGACGCAAAATAATCCCAGAATCAGAATCGATACCCCGAAGAGCCACGCCGATTTTTCGCGGCTCATTTCATGCTCATCCTGGAAATACGCCATGATCGGCTGTCCCATCGCCAGGGAAGAAGTGATTCCCGCGAAAAAGAGCAATCCGAACCACATGGCGCCTGCAATCGGCGCAAACCATCCCCAGTTGTTAAAAAGCGTGGGCAGACTTAAGAAGCCGAGGGAGAAGCCTCCGCCTCCCGCAGTCGCCGACTGCACGGCGCCCAGCCCCATATAAGCCGTCGCGATCGGGATCAGCAAGGATCCGCCAAGAATGACTTCCACAAATTCATTCATCCAGCCTGCGGAAGCGGCATTCAAAGCGATGTCGCTTCTTTTGGAAACGTAAGAAGCGTAACAATGGATCGCGCCCATCCCCAGTGACAACGTAAAGAAAATCTGTCCGGCCGCAGCCAGCCACGTGGTTGGCTGCGTGAGTCCTTCCAGTTTCGGATTCCAGACAAAATTAAGTCCGTCCAGCGGAGATTGAACGACGCCGGGCGCTCCTTCCGGCAGAGTCAGGCCGCGAACCACAAGAATAATCGCGAATAAAATCAAAAGCGGCATTCCGATTTTCGCCGCCATCTCTATGCCTTTGGCCAATCCTTTGGAAAGTATCCAGATATTCAGAGCAAGCGTTATTAAAAACCATATTCCCGCTTCCAGGGGAAACGCAAAAAGAGAATGGGCTGTTTCTCCCACATAATCAGAGAAAAAAATCTTGGGATCGGTTTGCGCGAATGTGCCGATTAAAGAATGAAAAACATACGACAATGTCCATGACTCGATATAACAGTAATAAGCCGCGATGGTTAAATTCGTGAAAATCCCGAAGACACCGATATATTTCAGCCAGCTTTGTTCGCCCATGACGTGAAACATTCCCGGTGTCGAATGATAACCGTAAATGCCGCCGTGTCGTCCGATAGCCCACTCCACCCAGAGAAGAGGAATGCCCATCAACGCGAAAGAAACAAGATAGGGAATCAGAAATGCGCCTCCCCCGTTTTGTGCGGCCTGGGCGGGGAATCTCAGAAAATTACCCAGACCGACGGCGTTGCCGGCCATGGCCAGTACCAATCCCACACGAGTCGCCCATTGTTCTTTTGAAGACATTAAAACCCTCCGTTTGGATTTTGAAAAGCCTTATACTTTTCTTGAATCATAAAATCAATTTTTTAGTTAATCACATTAAAATATCTTTACTCGTCTATCAGCAAAATATTTGACATAAAAAGACAAATAAAATATGAAAGTTAAAATGGTGATGGAGGCGCATATGAAACTGGAAAAAGATTTATACGCGATCGACAAGACACTTCTTGTAAAAGCCGGAGAAAATATCAGCAGAAAAACTTTGGACACAATCGCCGGTCTCCCGAAAACAATACGCTACAAACAGATCAAAGATACCTCGCTGATGAAGGATTTAATTCAGACATTCAAAGACAAACGATATGTGAATATCTTTTACCCCCCGGAAATCAATCAGAAGATAATCCGCAGCATTAATAAAATGAAAATACCGGAAAAGATATTATCCGAACTCGCTTTCATAAAAAAACTTTCACCGTACACCTATCATCACATCCTGATCATCGCGGTGCTTGCGGCAAAAATATCC
>JAJFTS010000110.1 GCA_021372815.1 Deltaproteobacteria bacterium
ATATCGGCTCTCAGATAATTACGTCCGGCAAAATCACGGATGGTATCTTCAACCACTTTGGAATCGGCATTCGTGTTTTCTTTTATTCTCCGGCAGAGTTCCTGCAAGGCGCTGTCTTTACTGCCCCGGAATAAAGCAGGTTCAATGAAACCGCATTTTTCAATAATGTCATTTTTCAAAATTTGATAGGTCAATTTCATGCGCCAGTGACCTTCAACCTGCATCTTATCTTCAAGAGAGCCCTTCTCTTCCTGATATCTGCGCAGAGTTTTATTCCAGTCATCTTTCATTTCTTCATCATAACTGGCGCCGAATTCCCGCATCTCCTGCGGAAGCAGGGATGAAGTTTTCACAATAGCATCATTGGCATCATAGCGATTCCAGTTGTCCGTTAAAATTTCCAGATCATAATCCTGAATTTTTTCCCGAACCGTTGTGCCGGGGAAAGGCGCCAGGAAATGATAACCGTAAAGAGCTCTGGTACTCTTGGCAAACTTTTCCGTTTCCTGCAAAGTATCCCTGGTTTCTCCCGGTAAACCGATGATGAAAGACGCGTGGGCAATCATTCCCGCCTGCTGGCACATTTTCACCGCCGCGTAAACCTGTTCCAGCTTTATCCCTTTTTTGATCCTTTTGAGCATTTCCGGATTTCCTGTTTCCACACCGAAGCTCACACTGTCGCAACCCGCTTCGGCCATCAGGTCAAACACTTCCTGGCTGACCGTATCCACCCGGGCAAAAGCGCTCCACGGAAACTTTAAAGAACGTTCTTTGATCCCCGTGCATATTTCTTTGACTCTTTCTTTGTCGGTCGTGAAAAGATCATCGGCAATATTAATGCGGTCAAAACCGTAGTGAATGATTTGTTCTATTTCATCCAGAACAAGATGGGGATTTCTTTTACGGACTTTGGAACCGACCATCTTGCGCCCCAAACAAAAAATACAGGAATAGGGACAGCCCCGGCCGGTAATTAAACTGACGGGAAATCCCAGCGCCCGGTAGCGTGAAATAGGAAGTAACCGGCGCGCCGGCAGGGGAATTCTATCGATGTCGGTGATAAAATCTCTTTTACCGGTCATAACAATTTCATTTTCGTTACGATAGGCGATTCCGCGGATATTATGCCATTTATCTTTCTGACGGATTACCGGAGTAAGTTCGGCTATAGTGTCCTCACCTTCGCCAATCACGATCAAATCGATTTCCGGGTACTGCTTCAGAGTCTCTTCTGCCGTAAAAGATACGTGAGGACCGCCCATCATCGTGATGATTTCCGGATTATAATTTTTTACATCGAAAAGAATCTGTCGCGCATCATAGAAATTCATCGTCACGGAAGTTGCTCCGACAGCGTCCGGTTTAAATGATTTCAATTGTTTTTCCAGATTCTCTTTTGTGTAGGCGGATACGATATAATCGAATATTTTAACTTCCGCGCCGGCGGCTTCGAAGGCCGCGGCAACATAAGTTACACCCAGAGGCGGGGAAGGCATTTCTTCCAGTGGGTAGGGTGGAGCAATAACAGCTATACGCATTTTCTAATCTCCTCTGCGGGGGAAAAGCAACGCTCTGAACCAGCCTCTCAGAGTGTTGCCTTTCATCATCGCGCGATCAATCAACTCAAAGTCTCCGGCCAGCTTAGCCGGATCAGCCAGCCAGTCCCCTCTGGTTTTCATGGGGATATCCGGATCAAGATATTTTATAACGGTCGCCGGGTTGCCGGCGGCAATGGCGTTGGCGGGAATATCTTTCACGACTATCGAACCGGCGCCGATAACGGCGTTATCTCCAATGGTCACTCCCTTGCACACAATAGCGCTGTCTCCGATCCAGACATTATTGCCGATAGTCACCTCTTTCGTTTGGCCCACCGGCATACTTCGATCGTACAAATCGTGCCAGTCGGAATCGGAAATGCTGACATTTTGAGCCGTCATGCAACCATCACCCATGGTTATTGACGTGGCAGACATTATCCTCGTTCCGGGACAAATCAGACAGTATTTGCCTATTTCAATTTTTCCACTGCCCATCCAGACCGGCCAGACTGTAAATCTCACCTTCCTGTCCGGGGAGGCGATCACATTCGTATAATCTCCCAGATAAACCGGGCCGCCAAATACTTCCACGTGCCAGGGTTTCATAAAAACCAGCCCGCGGCCGTAATATTCGAACTGGGGGGCAAGGAAATATCGTCCGTACCATTTCTGAAATCTGTTATAGAAACGTTTAACGTAATATGGACGATGATCTCTTAACAATTTTTTACCTTAATTAAAACGGATTTTTAGCGGAGAACTTTTTTACAAAATTGATCGTAAAAAAAGGGAAAAAGCTTCTCGCTTCATGGCTTTCATTTATTCAAAGAAGCCCAGAATTTATGATTAAAAAGTTTCCCCGCCGGAGTTATTTCATTGAGCGCATCCCAGGCCAGCATGACCGCCGCCGCCGTCCAGCCTGTTTTTTCTTCCGGCCAGATCACGCCGTCAGGAAACGTTACCCCCATCCAGAAAGATCCATCGGAAAATCTTTTATCATTGAGCCAACTGAATATCGTTTTGGCGCGGGGAACATCGTCGATGGCCACCAGTGTTAGAATAAATTCCGCCGTCTCCGCCATGGTCACCCATGGCCGGTCGCTGACGCACCGCACTCCCCAATCGGGGACAACAAATTTTTCCCAGGAATGGGCGATCCTTTTCTTCGCTTCGGCGCCGGTTACTGCTCCGCATAAAATGGGATAATACCAATCCATCGAATAGCGCGATTTGATCATATTAAAGAGATCCGGCCTGTTTTTTATCGCCCCGCCCAGATCATCCATTGCTTTGCGCCAGCTGGGACGTTTTTTGCCCAGGATTTCGGCTATCGCCAGAGCGCACTTGATGCTCATATAGATAGAGCTGGAACCGGTCAGCAAAGCCATTTTATCAATCGCACCTTGCTTATTTCTCGCCCAGTAAATCTCCCCGTCGGGAGCCTGTAAATTAACCGCGTACTGAATACCCTGCGAAAGTGTATGCCACATTGTCTTTAAAAATTTCATGTCACGCGTAATCAGATAATGATGGAAAACGCCCACGGCAGCATAAGAAGAAAAATTTGATTCTTTGCAGGAATTGATGATCTTTCCGTCCTGAATTTCCGACCACCAGCTGCCGTCGGAAAGCTGAGCACCAGCCAGCCATTCATAGGCCTTTACGGCTTCGGTATAAAAACCGCCTGTACTTAATCCCATCGCGCTTTCCACATGATCCCAGGGATCAGTCTTTCCTCCCGCCGACCAGGGAATCTCTCCGTTTTCTTTTTGAAGAGAAGCAATGAAAACGCAGATTTTCTCCAGCGATACCGGAGCCAGTTCTTCACGTATGGGAAGTTCCATTTAAATTAACCCTTTCTAAGATAATAGACGATGCTTTTGCCCATTAAAGGATTTAAAAATTCTTCCAGCATCCGTACCGGCCGCGGTTTTTTCATAATATCCCATTCCAGAAACTTCTTATAATACTTGACCAGCAGGTTTTCTTCGTTTTTCAAACCAACCAGGCATTTCAGCCACCAGTAAGGTGAATGCAACGCATGTTTGTAATTGATCTTCCAGCACTTGAATCCCTGTCCCGTCAACATCTTATGAAGCTGCTTTTTTCTGTAAATGCGTATGTGGCCGCCTTCTTCATTATAGTATTCCCTGGAAATAAACCAGCAGATTCTCTCCGCGAAATATCTTGGCACACTGACGACCAGCGTGCCTTGAGGTTTCAATATTCTGTCCATTTCTTTGATGGCATTTTTATGGTCGGGAATATGTTCCAGTACTTCCGAACAGATGATGCAGTCAAAGGAAGCGTCCGCAAAAGGCAGTCTGTTGATATCGGCAACGGAAACCAGATAGTCTTTCGACAATGCATAAGGCATGTCTTCCATGGATTTCATGGTTGCACTCAGAGCTCCGGCGCTTCTATCGATACCGAATATTTTCAGTCCCGGCACTGTGGCCAGCTGGCGCAGATGCCGGCCAAGACCGCAACCCGCGTCGAGAACAACGTTGCCGGGCTTCAGGTTCAGCTCATGCAGATCTACGGTAACCATCAATTGCCTCTCTGTAAACGTCCACCATGTCGTTTGCGGCTTTCAGCCAGTTAAAAATAGAGTCAACCCGCTTGATGCCCGCCTGAGCCATCTTTTTTCTCTGATCGGGATGGTTCAGCAAAAACATGACTTCCCGGGCCAGAGCGTTCGCATCGGCCGGAGGCACGATGATTCCCGTATCTCCGACAACTTCCGGCAGCGCGCCGCCGCTGGTGCTGATAACGGGAACGCCGCAGGCCATCGCTTCGGAAGCGGGCATGCCGAAACCTTCATATAAGGACGGAACAACCGCAATGGTGGCTCTTGAGTAATAACCGGCAAATTCTTCATTCTGAATGCGCCCGGTGAAATGGACAACATCTTCTATCCCCAGTTCCGATACAAGATTTTTTATGATTCCGTTCTTTTTGGGTTCGCCGATAACGGTTAATTTCACGGACTGTTTCTTTTTCACCATCGCTACGGCTTCCAGCAGATAACGCAATCCTTTTAACGGCGTGTCCGCGCTGTTGGTCACGATGATGGAATTCTCCGGACGTGATTCATTGTGAACGGGATAAAATATTTCCCTGTTCACGCCATTGGGAACAACGCGGAATTTCGATAAATTTATGGAAAATTCCTGGGCAATGTCTATTTTAGAGCATTCCGATACCGTCACGATATGCGACAATTGCCTGGCGACTTCCTTTTGCATTTTAATAAAAGAATACCAGCGTTTGATTTTTCTTATCTTCTTCCTGGTTGTTGCCGCTTTGAATTCTTCCGTTCGGTCAACGGTTATGGGATGATGAATGGTCGCTATCGTCGGGACAATATTTTGCGCGATTTTTCCGATGCCGTAAGCAAGACACTGATTATCATGAACAATGTCATATTTCATTTTATGTTTCTGCAAATAGTTATACGCCCTCACACCGAAGGTATAGGGTTCGGGGAACTGTCCCGTGCACATCGTTATAAATTCATACATATTCAGGGGGTTTGTCAAATCGCTTACTTTCTTTACGCGAAAAGGATGTTCTGCGTTATAAAGATCCAGACTGGGAAGCTTATGCAGATGTACCCCGGAATCAAGATGCGGATAAGGAGGCCCGGAGAGAACGTCAACTTCATGCCCGAGATCACTGAGTGCTTTGCTCAAATATTTAATATACACACCCTGTCCGCCGCAATTGGGATTGCCTCGATAGGTCAGCAGACAAATTTTCAACGGTTTCGAATTGGATTTCTTTTTCATACCTGTAACTTTTTTACCATCCTTCTCGAGTTTTCAAACATAGCGGTGATGTCCCGTGAATTCAGTCCCGCACCGCGGGCAATGCGCTCCGCTTTTTCTTTCCCGACAAAATCAGCCGGAGAATGAGCATCATTGTTCAGAATCAGTTTTGCTTTGAATTTTCGCGCCATCTGCGCGACATGCCCGTTGGTAAAGCTGTGCCCCTTCCGCGTAGTGATCTCCAGATAAATCCCCCTGTCGGCGGCCAGACGCGCTTCTTTTTCCGTCAGAAGTCCGGGATGAGCTAAAATATCCACGGATGATTTAAGAGCGGCCAGATTTGTTCCGGCAGGAACCGGTTCAACAATCGTCTCTCCGTGTACAACAACGATCTTCGCCCCCAGTTTTCTTGCCTCTAAAGCCAAAGCGGCGATCTGAGCGGGAGCGACATGCGTGATTTCAACACCGGGGAATACCTTTATTTTTCCCTGCTGGTTTACTTTTGAACAAACTTTGATGATTCTGGGGATAATGAAGTCAATATTGGAATGATCAACATGATCGGTAATGGCTAAAACTTTATACCCTGCGGCCCAGGCGCGCTGCACCAGCTCCGCAGGCACCAAATCACCGTCACTGAAAATAGAATGAGTATGCAGATCAATCACTTAAAAATCCTGATTCTAAATAAATTTAGAATACTTAATCTTGGGATTCTTAGCAAATTTAAGACTATGAGTCAATAAGGATATACGGGCCGGAAGATATTTGCTGATCTTTATTTTTTCTTCAAAAGCAGAAAAGTCGCCGAAACCCGGCAGATATTTTTCCCTTTATCACCAGTAACTAAACAATCACCGATAACCAGACTCTGCCCTTTTTTAAAAACAGTGGCTGCGGCGATAAGTTCGCCGCTGCTGACGCCCGCCAGAAAATTGCTTTTTAATTCAATCGTCGTCAAGCCTTCTTCAGGACTCAACTGCGTCATCATGGCGTGAGCGATCGTTTCATCGGCCAGGGCGACGATCAGCCCGCCCTGCATGGTTTTAGCGCCCTGGAGATATTCCGGACGCACCGGCATGCGAAACCGTGCGTAACCATCCTTCAATTCATCCAAAGTTACTTCCAGAAAATCAAGAAAAGGATTTAATCCTTTTTGACCGGTTTTCAGTTTTTCCAGATAAACATCGTAATTAAACATGAAATTAAACTTACTTCTCCCGATAAAAGTGAGCTCTCGTGCTCCTCATTTCCCCAGCAGTTCCCGGAGGCGATCAGCGGGGCTGGAACTTTTTTTCTGATCCGTTGACGATGATTTTGTTTTGTCTTTCTGAAGAATTTTTTGAAGTTCTTCTCCGACCTTTTTTTGCACGCTTTCCTTGACCTTTTTGCCGACAACTCTCGTATCGACACCATAGGACGGATTGGAAACGGTTCCTCCGACTCTCAGCGGGATGCTCGTCCACCCTTTTTCACTGGACAGGAATGTCGCTATGGATGACTGACTGACAAGCCTGGGCGCCAGCCTGTCCGAAACCTTCGCCAAGACGGCAAGGTCAAGTTTTTCATCCATACCGATAGTTCCCGTCTCATTGATCATCAGGTCCTTGCTGTTGATACTGGTTGTAAGGTTAACAATCCCGTCGGCGATGGTGAAACGGCTGTCGGCCTTATCCATCGGAATTTCCTTCATCTCCTTCAAGCCCAGAATCGCCAGAAGCCCCGCGCTCAGTGGAGCATTTTTGATTACTCCATTCTTGATAGCGAATTCACCCTTCCCCTGCAGATTACGTTTTAAATTGGCGGGAACGGTGCCGGCTCCGTTGATCGCGGCCTGGCCGGATAAGATTCCGTAAAGTTTACCTTTGGCCTTGGGCGCAAAGGCATTGATGATTTCTTCAACCTTCACATTGCTGAGATTGGCATTCATATTGTACCGGGTTCCCTTTTGTGCCAGATCCACGGCTCCTTTCATTGCAAAAGCGCCGCTGAGCGTATTGCCCTTCAGATAGGGAATGCTGAAAACATTATTTTTCAGTTCATACCGCGAAGTGAAATTGTTGATGGAGATTCCCTTATACACGGTTTTATCGATATCCAGTGAAGCGTTCAGTTTAAGTTTTAAATTCATCGGCTCCGGCTCTTTTTTTACTCCCTCGTCCTTTGTTTCCTGAGATTTACCGGCAGCAGGTGCAGAAACAAAAAGTTCATCCAGAGCGATATAGTTGCTTTTAATGCTGATGTTTACATCGGGGTACTCTTTGTAATTCTTCACCGAACCCAAAATATCGGCTTTATTGGGACCGGCAATGAGCTTTAAGCCTTCGAGCGATATAATTTCCGGCGTCAGTTTCACGACTCCGTCGAGAACAAGATGCGTGTTTTTATAGGCACAGGATACTTTCGCCATCCTGATATGGCCGTTGAAAGTCGCGGAACTTTCTTTCTCGGATTTTTTGTCGACATTGAGAAGCATGGCGATCTTGCCGCCAAGAGCCATCCCTTTGGGAAGAAATGCCGAGGCCACGTCAGGCTTGATCCCGGAAAGATCATGTTCCGGCACCTTCACGACCAGCGCATAGGAGGTTCCGGCAGCGTAGTTGAGATTGCCTGCAATGTTCACGGGAATCTGCATAACATCCAGGTCAAGGGAATGAAGGGTGACGTTTTTCGCCTCCATGTCCACGTCGATCTTGTAACGGGCAGCCGTCCTGATATTTTTAAAGACTTTATCCTTCAGCAGCGCTTCCGCTATGGTCGTCTCGATGGATCCCTCCGAGGACAGAGCATTCCCGGAAAGCCCCGTGATTTTCATTTCCGCGTTCACGATGACGTCCGCTTTTTTCAATCCCCCTGTTGCATTTATATAACCGACTTTCGCATTCCTGATGGTTATATCTTTGACACTCAGATTCACCGGAAGACCGGCGGCCTTCGCGCTTTCATCTTTTTGTTCCTGAAGCCGATCCTTCTTGATCATGTCGGAGAAATTATAAGTGCCGTCGGGATTGGCTTTCAGGTAAATTTCAACATCGGCGACACTCAGTTTATCAATCACCAGTTTTTTGGTTAAAAGAGGTAGAAGCTGATATTTGAGGACGAATTCCTTCGTCTTGAAAAAGACTGCGTCGGAATCCTTTTCCTTGATTTCAAAGTCTTTGACGACAATGCCCTTGAAAAAGCTGACATTGATTTCACCGAGGGTGGCCTGAC
>JAJFTS010000124.1 GCA_021372815.1 Deltaproteobacteria bacterium
CGGGCGGAGTTATCATCACTATCCACCGGCACGGAACCGAAAATGCTGAAATCCAGCAAAATCCTGTCCGTCTGAAAAATCTTTCCGGAAATGCGGTTTTCTTCTATCTTAAAAATGTCGCCGCGATAAACCGCGTAGGGATACGGCAGAAGATAAATGCTGCTTTCGTTCGAACCGCGATAATCAGGCATCTGAAGCAGAGCCGCGCCCATCCCTATTTCCCAGAGAGGCTTTTCTTCACCTGTCGCGAGACCGGGCAATAAAAAGCTCAAAAGCAACAAAGCAACTAAAACCCTGCAACGAATCCGCATATTCTTACCTTATGAATTAGATAGCCGCCCGGTATCGCCGGGAGGTCTGTCGACTGCTTTGAGCCCGCAAATATAAAATAGCACGCCGTGTCATTATTTGAAAGGCACAAACATCTTCGCCTTGGCACCGCAGACCGGACATTCTTCCGGTAAAATTCCGTCAGCAACATAGCCGCAAACTTTACAGACGTAATAATCGGTATCCCGTTCTTCCATAAAGTGCGCCATGGCCTGTTTGTAGAGTTTGGCGTGAGTTTCTTCCACGTCCTTGCTCTGGCTGAAATGCAGCACGGCTTCTTTATTGCCTTCCTCTTCCGCCAGTTTGACGAATTGATCGTAAGCGACCTCGGCAACCTGCTTTTCCGATTCAAAGCTGGCGGCCAAATTCTCTTCCGTACTCTTGATCTCCCTGAGCACTCTCAAAGCCCGCGCGCCGTGAATTTCTTCCGAAAATGCGATAACCCTGAACAGCTTCGCCATCTGCTTATAGCCTTCATCCTCGGCTTTTTGCGCGTAAACCTTAAGCCTTAGGGCCGCCTTCGCTTCACCGGTATAGGCCTGACTTAATGCTTCCTTTATCTTATCCATATATACCCTTTTAAAATATAGCCTTTTGCTTTTTACGGTTTCAAATCAAAGATGATATCAAGAACCTCTCAACAGAGATGGCCTTGTAAAAGACCGCAGGCAAGGCGTGCAAATCTCGAGGAGTGAGACGTACTTTAGCGTACGTTGCATTAGCCTGCCCCGGCGAAGGCCGGGAAGAGATGCAGCACAACGCAGCATCCGGTCTTCTTACGAGGTCATCACAATTATTCGGGAGAAAATTCACTCTTCGCCGCCCCACATACAGGACACGACCAGTCATCCGGCAATTTTTCAAAAGGTGTTCCGGCGGGAATATTGCCTTCGGAATCGCCTTCTGCCGGATCGTAAACATAACCGCAAACACCGCAAACATATTTTTTCATCTTTTCCTCCCGATTTCTTCTTTCGTATTAATTTCCCGTTCTTTTGAGCAATTCCGCCGCGATAACTTTACCCAGATCATGACATTTTTCCAAAACATCATCCCCCGGAGCATTTTTCACCGCCACTGATTCGGCGACAACATCTACCTTCATTTCTTTGAGCATGGCCTCCAGATGTTTCACCGATTCGCCGCTCCAGCCGAAAGAACCGAAAGCTGCGCCGATCTTGTTGGCCGGTTTCAATCCTTTTAAATAAGTCATTACATCCGCCATCTGCGGCAGAATATTATTGTTGAGTGTCGGCGATCCGACGATCAGCGCGCCGGCGTCCAGCACCTCATAAACAACTTCGCTGCGGTGGGTTTCATTCATGGACAAAAGCTTTACCTTCACACCCGCCTGCGCCAGTGCTTCGCTGATGGCTCGGGCCATTTTCTCGGTGGAGTGCCACATGGTCGCGTAAACGACAACCGCCTTGGCCGTCGGTTTTTGCGATGCCCACTTTTTATAAAGATCGATGATCCAGCCGATATCCTTGCGCCAGATCGGTCCGTGATCGGGAGCGATGATTTTTATTTTCAGTCCGGCCGCCGCAACCTTCTCCAGGGCTTTCAAAACGATCGGCGAATAAGGCAGAACGATATTGGCATAATAGGTCGCCCCTTCATATTCCAGAGTCGCAGCCGGAATCTCATCGGCAAAACGCTCCAGCGTCGCCAGATGCATGCCGAAAGCGTCCTGCGAAAACAAAAGCTCATC
>JAJFTS010000171.1 GCA_021372815.1 Deltaproteobacteria bacterium
CTGATGCTGGCCAAGACGCCGGGCGCCAAGGAAGGCACCGCGGGCATATCGCTGTTCATCGTGCCCAAGTTCTGGGTCAACGACGACGGCTCGCTGGGCGCCTGGAATGACGTCACCACCATGGGCATCGAGCACAAACTGGGCATTCACGGCTCGACAACCGCGACCCTCTCCATGGGTGAAAACGACAACTGCTACGGCTGGATGGTGGGAGAAGCGGAAGTGAAAGACGGACGCGGCATCGGCATGAAGCAGATGTTTGCGTACATGAACGAGGAACGCCTGAACACGGGTCTGTTCTCCCTGGGATGCATCGGCGCCGCCTACTACGCCGCTCTGGATTACACCAAGCTGCGCGTGCAGAGCAAACATTCCACCAACCCCAAGGGCCCCAGCGTCCGGATCATCGAACACGAAGATGTCCGCCGCATGCTTTTGTCCCAGAAGTCCATTCTGGAGGCCTGCCGGGCGCTCATTTACAAGTCCTATCTCTACCGCGACCTGGCCGTAGATGCCGCGACGCCGGAAGAGCGGGAATATTACGATGATATGTTTGCGATCAACAACCCCATGTGCAAGGCCTATACATCCGACATGGCGAGGCTCGCCACCGGCGATTCCATCCAGTGCCACGGCGGCTACGGCTTCACGGAAGAGTATGCCCCGGCGGAACTGTACCGGGATGTGGTGATTTACGGAATCTGGGAAGGCACCAACTTCATCCAGGCTCAGGATTATACCGGCCGCAAGTTCACCATGAAGGACGGCGCGCCGTTCAAAAAATGGGTGGACCAAATCGACGATTTCGTCGCCGGAAAGAAGACGGATGAATTCGCGGCGGAATTCGCGATGATGGCGGAAGCCATGACGGCTTTCAAAGAGATCATTGACATGAATGACGCCTGGACGAAGGGCGATAAGCAGATGAAACAGCTTTTCGCCACCCGGACCCTGCATGCAGGCGCGAGAGTTTACTGCGGCATGCTGCTTTTGGACCAGGCGCTTCTGGCGGTCGCAAAGATGAAAGAGAAAGGTGCAATCGACGCCGATTTCTACAAGGGCAAAATTGCCACGGCCCGGTTCTATGTCATGAATCATGTTCCCGATATCTTCGGATATCTCAAATCGATGAAGTACGGCGACCGCAGTGCGATCGACATCCCCGAAGAAAGCTTCATGTAGGGCGTGCTGACGGGCGTAAAGACAAGAAAATTGTCGGGCCTGAGATAAAGTCAACGGTGAGATCGGGTAACATCGATCAATCATCGAATGGCTGAAAAGAACAACAAACTGATGCAGTGCAAAAAAGTTTGTAAAACTGAAGAGACAGGGTCGGAAACGATCCTGCCTCTTTGGCGTTTGGGCTTCATTCTATACCTGCAAGAAATCCCACGTCGTCGTAGATGCCCCCATGGTGCCCTTTAGGGTATTCAGGGTGCTTACGCTCCTGGGATAGTTCGCCTTACACTTTACTATAGTTCAGCTTGGCTCACTATCAGCGAGTGTTAAATCCCTCTACGCCTATAGTGACCTTTAGGTTATTCGCTGCGGGGATAATTCGACTAACGTTTCGAGCATCACTTCGTTCGCTCTCCCGCTCCGCTTCGCTACGGGGATAATTCGACCAGCAAACTTCAGTGCACTACGTTTCTGAAGTTTGGGTCTCATTATCAACGAGTCTCATTAAAAAGGCAGAGGCTTATCCAGCCTGTAAACCAGCGACTGGCAGGAAGCCAGCAGCCTTCCGGAATCGTCTGTCGCGCGGATATCGTAAGCGGCAGTCTTCTTTGTTCTGTTTATTTCCCGGGCTTCGGCGGTAAGCAGGGCGCCTTTTTGGGGCGAGGCCAGATAATTGATATTCATATTAAGAGCGACCGCCATCGTCCCGTGAGAATTGGAGGCAATTTCAAAAGCCGCGTCGATCAGCGAAAAAATCGCGCCGCCGTGCGCCATGCCGAATATGTTTTCCATGTCTGGCGTAAAAATCATCGTCACTTTAGCGTATCCATCCTGAACTTCGATGAATTGAAGTCCGAATTTTTCGGCAAAAGGTTCTTCTTTTGCTTTTTTCAAAATAGCGCTTCTGGTTTTTTCGTCCATAAGGGGCCTCCAAAACAAGCATACAGAGATTTGTTTCTTATACCTTAAAACGGTGCATTTAGTCAAAAATAAAGGGTTTTTTATTCATAACCGATGGTAATCGTGGCCATCGAAACGATAAATGGCCTTATTATTGCCTATACCAGTTATTGTGGTAATAAAAAAAATAACTACCACATATAGATTTTTTTCTTGATTTTTTCTGAAATTATGTTACAAAAGAACAAAATTGAATAGAAGTCTTTTGGTTGAGAAGTCAAGGTTTCGGTTAGATGTGCCCATTTGGGGCGATGGTTGCTTAAATCGGTTTTTTAGAAAAGTGTCAGATGCCAAAGCTGATTTATATCGGAGAGGAACCGCTTCTAATGGAAAATGGTTGGTGTGTCATCCGGAAGATAAAGAACAAAGTTTTATAAAGTAGCAAACGCCGGACGAAGCGGTTGCAAAGGTTAACTACATTTAAGAACCATTTGCCAAAAGGCGGATCGAAATGATCCGCCTTTTTTATTCATTATCGCTATTTGAAAAAGTATTAATCCTTCTTTTGGGGGATTGATAATTTAAGAATAATAAGTATACGTAAGCACTCACAGTGACAAATGTATCATTTTTATCAATCTAAGAAATTTGAACAACGGCATTTCCTTAACCACGTCAGGTGGCCAAAGAAATAGTATTTTATCTGTAAATTATGACTGATTTGAATCAAGGGCGACTCAAAATTAAAGCAGGAAATTTCCTCAGGCATTTGAAAAAGCCTTTAAGCAGAGTTATCGAAATAATATTATTGATTGCTTTCACGCTGGTTGCCTATATTTTTATTTTATATTTTGCAAAGTACTTATGG
>JAJFTS010000174.1 GCA_021372815.1 Deltaproteobacteria bacterium
ATGGATTTCTGCGTGTCGATGGAAGCAATCTTTTCTCTTTTGCCGGAAAGAAAGTATTGCGTATAGCCCCGATTGAATGTCCTTTCCGGATCCGGCATAAACGTAAGTTCGCTTACGCCGGAACTGCTGCGCCGGTAACCGGGATGTTCGCTGATGAACCGGTCGATAACCTGCCGATAAGCGGCTGTAACATTCTTGACATATTCAATCCCTTTGTATCTTCCTTCAATTTTAAAGGAGGTAACTCCGGCTGCAACCAGGTCCGGTACGCGATTCATCAGATTCAAATCTTTGAGGGAAAGAAGATATTTGTTTTGCAGGATTTTGTTGCCGTCGCCATCCGTTAAGGTATAGTGGGATCGACAGGGTTGGGCGCAGACACCGCGATTGCCGCTGCGGCCTGCCACAGCCTGACTCATATAACATTGTCCGCTGTAGGAAACGCACAAGGCCCCGTGAACGAAGGATTCCAGTTCTATGCGGCTGGAACTCCTGCGAATGTCGGCAATATCTTCCAGAGAAAGTTCCCTGGCGAGGATTACACGTTTGAAGCCCACAGCCTCCAGAAACCGGACTTTCTCTGCCGTGTTGTTGTGCATCTGGGTACTGGCAATCAGAGGAATCGGAGGAAGATCCATTTCCAGCAAACCCGTATCCTGGACAATCAGGCCATCAGCGCCCAGCTCATAAATCTCCCGGATAATTCCCAGAGACTCTGTAAGCTCCGCATCCGTCAGGATGGTGTTCAGCGCCACATAAACTCTGGCCCGATAGAAGTGAGCATGTTTAATCAGGCGGGCCATGTCGGAGATGTTCACTCCGGCGGCGGATCTGGCGGAAAATTTCGGCGCCCCGATATACACGGCATCCGCTCCGTGGTCAATGGCGGCAATTCCGATGTCGGCATCCCCTGCCGGGGCGAGCAATTCCAGTGCAGTGGCCATCTACTTATTCCTTAAAACTTCCATACCGGCTGTCATACCGGCAAAGAAGACTGTGTCGTGATACTTTCTCATATCATTTCGACCGCAGGCTATAGTCCAGCTATGCCGGGGAGAAATCTTGTTTAACTATGATATCAATGCTTCAAGATTCCTCATCCCGACACATCGGGGTTTACCCTGAAGGGCACTTCGCGGAATGACAAAAAAATATCAAAACATATGCGGCGAGTTCGGCGAACGCGCCCTACATTCTTAATTAATTCCACCGGCAACCTTTTTGATAAATTCCTCTATAATTAGTTTGGCTTCATCCGGAGAGGAATAAGCAACTGTTTTTATCACGGAACTGCCGGCAATCATGGCGGACAAAGGTCGATCCGCTTGGCTCCGGTAGAGGCACAACACCGGTTTCTTCAATGCTGTGGCCCATCCCAGTTCGTATCCCACCCCCAAAGACGGCGTCGTCACCTCGGCCACCACGCAATCGCAGGATTTGAGCCAGGCCATGTCCCGGTCATGAATATGGCGATCGCCGGGTCCGTCGTCACCTTTCACCGAAAGAGCCGGATTACCCACATGCTCGGTCAATACTTCTCCGAAAGACCGCAACCAGGTGATCATCGTTTCGTAAATCAAGGCGTCATTTCGTCCTGCCCGGATCGCTCCGGCAAAATAGATTTTCATGACTTCCTCACTCATAGAGTCAATGTTTGCCTTAATACCATTGAAGGCAAGGCGGGTTCAACAGATTTTCTGATGAGAGTTTGCCTGAAGAGTATGAGAGGATAAACAGAACACCGGAACCGTCGAGGACTGAAGCTGCGATTAAATTCCCGGTTAAATTCAGGGTCAACACAAAACATTCCAGACGCAGGAGGTCATGGGTTCGTAGCCTTTTTGCTGCATAAGCATATCCATGTGAATCAGGCTGATCGCGGATACATCCATATCGCGGGCGAAAATTTTTCCGGCGCGATAGAGCGTCACTAAATATTTTTTACACTTGTCGCAGACGAAAGCGGCTTCCTGTGTTTTGTTTTCGACATAAAAATATTCCATATCCTTACGTTCCTCTTTTTCGCAGTAAGGACAGCTCACGCGGGTGAAGCGCCAGTCCTGTCCGCAGGAAGAACAATGGAGAAATCTTTTACCGCCCTCTTCCTCGATTAACGCGATGGATGGAAATTCACCGCAAATCGGGCAATATCCCTTCTGCCAATCGAACGCGCCCAATGCTGCTGTTATCTCCCTGGCCCTTATTTCCAGAACAACGCGACCGACCAGACTCATCAAAAAAGATGTATTGGATGGAGATATTTCCAGTTTTTTCGCCCAACTTCCCGCCGCCTTGTTTTCACCATCCGCAGCCGATTTAAAGTAATCAGCCGGATTGATTTTGCCTTCTCCAATGAGCGTTGATATTTTGTCAATATTTTCAGAAAGCTGCGGCATACCTTCCTTAACTGCGTTCGCCATCGCTAATGTGATCTCTTTCAATGAATCTTCCGGCATAAATAAATTAATCTGACGACTGGCTGGTACGCCGGCTTTGAGTTTTTCTTTATCGATCAGCGAGCAATCCAACTTCTTTAAAGAAGACTGCGCCGCCAGTTGCCTCTGCTTGATAATAACCGGCGCGAAAGCTTTGATAATTTCACTGTTTTCAGGATTCTGTTCCACCGCCCGTGCGATTATGTTTTTGATTTCGGTCAATTCTTCATTTGTTGCCATGATTTTTTTTCCTTTAATTCATAAAATACACTCTTAACAAAAGTGGCGCACACCTTAATCAGATGTGCGCCACTTGAATACATCAATAAAGTATAAACATCAATTCCTTTTAATGAGACCCAAGTTTCAGAAACGCAGTGCACTGAAACTTGCAGGTCGAATTATCCCGCTCTGCGGAAGATATGAGACACCAAAGCTTGATTTGGGGTTTCATATCCGTGATCGGAAATGCGTCCCTTTACTTATTTGCCGTTGGAAACAGTCAAAGTTCCTTCGTGCTCCATCTCTCTGAGCCACCCCGGATGCTGTTTCTTCAACCACGCTCTCGTTACCCAGCCGGTAAACATCGCCTGGACCGTTCCGGGATTACCTATGGTCCCCAGATACAGATGCACGAAGAAAAACGCAAAGATCACCAAAAATCCCAAAGCGTGCAGCGGATACATCCAGTCCAGCAGATTCGCTGAAATGTACTGCGGATACAGCATAAAGAATCCCGATCCGATCATGACCATCCCGAAAAACGCCACCGTCAGGAAAAACATCTTCTGCCCCGGATTATATTTGCCCGTCTCGGCTACTTTATCCACATGCCATAAATAACCGCCTGCCGTCTTGAACCATTCCCAGTCTTCTGGAAATACAAAAACTCCCGCTTCCTTCCACCACATCTGGATGGCCAGAACCAAAGCCACGCCGAATGCGATCGCCGTATAATTGTGAACAACTTTCAAACCTTTCAGACCGCCGAAAATCGCGCCGAAAAAGTTCAGCTCTTTATACATCATCCCCATTCCCGTGAAGCACAAGAGCAGGCAGGAGATGGCTAACATCCAGTGGACGAATCTTTCATATCCCGTTGTAACTTTAATCAGTCCTTTTTGCATTTTATACACCTCCCTATTTCTTGTCATTTGGGGTTATGTTGTCTGCCGGATCGGGTCGCTTCGGCCCGTGCAGAATGTAATGCAGCAACGCACCGCCCACAACGCCGCCGGCCGCCACTAAACTCAACGGCTTGAACAAATCCTTCCAGACAAATATCGACTGCGGTACTTTCGGGGATACCGGCAGTTCATCATATACTTCCGGTTTGAATTGCAGAATATAAATCACGTGTGTCCCGCCGACAAACTTATCGCCGTAAACATTGGCGTCTCCGCCCAGTTTTTCAACCTTGGCATAGGCCTTCTTAAGCATCTCGTCTTTGGGACCGATGCTCAGAGCGCCGGTCAGACAGGATTTTACGCACGCCGGCGGAAGGTTCTCCTGAATACGGGAGTAACACAGATTGCATTTGTAAACCTTGTCCGTTGCCTTGTCATACTTGGGAACATTAAAAGGACAGGCCGCGACACATTCCTTGCAACCGATGCATTTACTACGATCAATGCCGACTGTTTTATTCGGCGTGTAATAAAGAGAGCCGCTGGGGCAAACCTTCACGCAGGATGCGTCGGTGCAGTGCATGCAACCGTCTTTGCGGAAAAGCCACTGGAATTTGCCATCCTTGTCTTCATATTCCTGAAAGCGGATCAGTGTCCAGGTATTCCACTGTAAATCAGGAGGATTCTGGTAGCTGCCCGTTTGTTTTGTCGGCAAACCGGGCAGTTCATTCCACTGCTTGCAGGCCACCTGGCAACCGCGGCAGGCGGTGCACAGGGTTGTATCAATCAATTTTACGATTTCAGTATTGTTGTTCATAGTCGTTTCCTTCCTCCTAAGCCTTTTCCACGTTGACCATGAACGCCTTGTACTCGGGGCAGAAGGTGTTCGCGTCGCCAACGGTTGGGGTTAACATGTTCGTACTGTCGTCTTTCGTATCTTTAGGAAAGAGCCAGCCGTAATTGAAGGGCATACCGACTTGATGAACTGTTTTTCCTTCAATCGTGAAGGGTTTGAAGCGCTTGGTCACCATCGCCACGCAGGTCGTTGATCCACGAACAGACGAAACTTTGATGCGTTCACCGTTTTTAATTCCTTTTTCCTTGGCCAGAGGCTCACCGATTTCCATATAGGCTGCCGGCATGGCTTCCAAAAGCCAGGCCTGCCAACGGGTCAAAGCGCCGGTGCACCAGTGCTCCGTACAGGAGTAAGTCGTACAAACATACGGGAATTTTTCACTGGCGCGGGCCACTTTGTCCATATCACTCTTGAAGATTTCAATGGCCGGATTAATGAGCTGTCCGGACATCGGATTCTTCGCCAGCGGTCCTTCCAGCGGTTCGTAATGCTCAGGGAACGGCCCGTCAACCATGCCGGGGCCGAACAGAGAGGCAATACCGTCCGTTTTCATAATGAAAGGTAGTTTACCTTTTTCTTTATCAGCCATTGGCGGCCAGGGACCATCGGGTACATCGCCCACCCATTTATCCCCCTTCCATTCCAGAATTGCACGCTTGGGATTGTAGGGTTTACCATTGATGTCACAGGATGCGCGGTTATACATGACACGGCGGTTCATGGGCCAGACAAACGCCCAGTTGGGATAAATACCAAGACCGGTCGGATCATCCTTGCCGCGTCTGGCCATGAGATTTGTGCCATCGGCCAGGAAACTGCCGCTATGAACCCAGTTGCCGGAGGCGGTTGAGCCATCGTCCTTAAGGTTGCCAAAGCCCGGCACGCACTGGCCCTTTTTGTACAGAGTTGTCGTTTTCTTTGCCTTGTCCTCAATGACGGTATCCTTCAGGAAAACACCGTTGAGTCGTTTGGAAACTTTCAAAGCGTCGAAGTGTCCCTTGCCGTCCAGATAATCCCAGTAGAGACTGGTAATCGCTGCGGCATTGGGACCGCCTTCTTTCTGGTACAGTTTCTTAACTGCCGCCATGATCTTGATCTCAATTTCTCCCACAGGCAGACCGTCACCGGGAGCTTCGGCGGCTTTATATTTCCACTGGATCATGCGGCCGGAATTGCTCTGCGAGCCTTCTTTTTCCATCGTCGCGGCGGCAGGAAGGAGGAAGCACTCCGTCTTGATCTTTTTGGGATCGACGCCCGGGCCTCTCCAGAATTCGTAGGTTTCATTGTTGAAAATGTTTTCACCCACCAGCCAGTCCAAGTTTTGCATCGCCTTGCGCACTTTATTCGAGTTCGGAGTACTGACAGCTGTATCCGCGCCAACGCAGAAGTACCCCTTCACCTTCCCCGCATACATCGCATCAAACATGTGCATCGTGGAATAATGTTTCCCGTCGTCCATTTTTGGCATCCAGTCGTAGCCGAAGTTGTTTTCTTTAGTTGCCTTGTTATCGAACAAGGACATGAGATAACTGACGAAAAATTTCGGATAGTTCTGATAGTAGTTCGCCGACTGGGGATCCTTGGATTCCGGCGTGTATTTCTTCAGATAATGCTCCAGCGTGTCGGCAGAAGCAGAGGGCATCTTTAGATAGCCAGGCAGATTGCCGTAAAGAATCGCTTGATCCGTCGATCCCTGAACATTCGGCTCACCACGCATGGCGTTGATGCCGCCGCCGGCGATGCCCATGTTGCCCAGGAGCAGCTGGATGATCGACATCGTCCGAATGTTCTGGCTGCCGACCGAATGGTGCGTCCAGCCCAGGGCGTAGGCTTCCGTTCCTGCCTTGTGCGGACCGGTGGTGGCGCTGTAGGCTTTATAAACTTTCAGCAGATTTTCCTTGGAAACACCGGTAATAGCGGAAACTTTATCCAAGGTGTAGCGAGAGTAATGTTTCTTCATCATCTGGAAAACACAACGGGGATTGCTCAGGGTCATATCCCGTTTGGAAACCCCTTTTTCGTCTTTTTCCAGCACCCAGGTTGCTTTATCGTATTTTCTTTTTGCCGCATCGTAACCGGAGAAAAGACCGTTATTGAAAGTGTAGTCTTTGCCGATAATAAATGAAGCGTTAGTATAGTTCAAAACATATTCTTTAAAATATAAATTGTTCTGAAGAATATAATTAATCATACCGCCCAGGAAAGCGATATCCGTGCCGGAACGAAGCGGCACATGAAAGTCACAGCGGGCGGATGTACGGGTATAACGGGGATCGACATGGATGAGGGTTGCCCCTCTTTCCTTGGCTTTCAGCATCCACTTGAAAGCCATGGGGTGATGCTCCGCAGCGTTGCTTCCCATAATGAGGATGCAATCGCTGTTTCTCATATCTATATAGTGGTTCGTCATGGAACCGCGTCCGAACGACTCTCCCAGAGCCGCTACAGATGGACTGTGTCAGACCCTGGCCTGATGATCGATATAGACCATGCCCAAGGCTCTGCTCTTGGCGACCATGAGCCAGCATTCCTCGTTATCCACATTGGAACTGCCGTAGTGGCCGATCGATTCGCAACGGTTGACCAGCTCGCCTTTTGCGTTTTTCGTTATAAAATCTTTATCGCGGGTTTTCTTGATCAGGCGCGCGATCCGGGAAATAGCAAAATCCCAGTCTTTTTCCTCCCATTCCGTCGCATATGGAGCGCGGTAAAGAACCTTCGTCAGCCGGTGTTTGTTGGCTTCCGTCAGATCGAAGAAGCCCGCACCCTTGGCGCACAGCGACCCTTCGTTGATGGGATGGTCGGCATCGCCTTCGATGTTAAAAATCTTTCCTGTAGCCTTATCCACGCTGCAGACAAGACCGCAGCCGCAGGAGCAGTATGCACAAATAGTCGTTGACTGCTTGGCAACCTTCATGCGACCCATTTTGTCCAACTCTTCCGCGTATGCCTGTGTCGGTTTGAGATTGAGACCCAAGCTCGAAAGAGCAATTCCGCCTCCGACGGCACCGGACAGAGTTAAAAAACCTCTTCTTGTAATTTGCATAAAAATCCTCCCCAAATACCTCTGTCAATTTTGGTATATGTCAAATGAGGCATATATTGACCGAAAGTCATTAAAAGTCAATATGTTATATAAAACATATATAAAAAATCCCGTTTCTAAAAATCTTTTTCGATCAAATTTTTATTATAAAAAAATATTTACAAGAAAATTCATTGACAGATGAGTATTCTGTTCCATATAAATATAAACATGCCAACACATTAGGAGATGCCTTATGGAAATTAAATACAAAATCTGGATTGAAGAAAACGGGAAAGTAATTTTCGGCAAGGGCCGGGATGAAATTCTCAAGTCTATCGAGGAACGGCATAGCCTTAATGCGGCGGCTAAGGAACTGGGTATGTCCTATCGCGCGGCGTGGGGAAGATTGAAAGCGTCGGAAGAACGCATGGAAAAAAAACTTGTTGAAACCGGCATTAAAGAAAAATCTCTGCATCTTACAACCCGGGCAAGAACAATTATCGAAAGATTTGAAAAACTGGAAAGGGACGTAGAGGATATCTTACAAAAAGCCGAACAGGATTTTAAAAAATTGTTAGATGACGCCGGAAAGTAAATCCGAATAGCCGCCTTATACGAAGTCTTTCTGCAGGAATCTAAACTTTTAAGCCCTTTATAAAAACGTTCAGGCTATCCTGAACCGTAGAATGGATTCTCTCCATACGCTTTATCGGATTGCCGGTGAAAAGAAAAAGCGAAATAATGCCGTTTAACATGCCCCAAATCGCATTTTGCATCTGGTAAATGTTGTCTATCGGACGAAACTCGCCTGAATCTATTCCCTTCTGAATTATTTGGGAAATGATTTTGATGTTTTCGTTCGTCGATTTGATCAATTCGATGGTCTGTTTTTCGGTCAAATTCATTTGGGTTGTTTGCATCATGAAAGTCATGAGTATCCGGAAAAGTTCCTTGTCACTCATGAAAAAATTCACGTAAATCCGAGCAAACTCCTGCAAAAGCTGTGAAGCGGATGCTTCTATATTGGCAAAGTTCTTGACCCTTTCATAAAGCGCAATATTATCGGCAATCAGGATCTGAACGTATATTTCTTCCTTGCTTTCAAAGCAAAGGTAAATCGAGCCCTTGCTGACTTCAGCTTTCTCGGCAATATTATCAACGGTTACAGACTTAAAACCACGATCAAAGAAAAGTCTTCGCGCCGCTTTAAGTATTGTATTTTTTCTGTTTTCTTTCTCTTGTTCTTTCTTTTTTTTCCTTTTTTCTTCCATGGTTAACTCAATCACCTTTAGATATTCCCATGAGTTTCAGGACAGATTTTTGGAAAATATGACCGCCGTTCATGTTTTGTAAAATGCATAAATGAATATCAGAGCTGTGTCAAGAAAAAATCAAAAGTCAAAACAATATTTATTTTATAAATATTTATTATTACTTAATTTAATTTTTCGATTTCTTTAACCATTATCTCCAGGGCAGGACGTTGATTTATATCGTGGACATCAATGTAGCGGATAATGCCTTTTTTATCGATGATAAAAATCGCTCTTTCCGCAACACCATCGGAACGAAGTACGCCGAATTTTTCCGCCACGGCTCCATGCGGCCAGAAATCGGAGAGAACTTCAAACCACAACTTCCCCATCTGATTCGTCCAGGAATAGAGAGTGGGAATATTATCTACAGTAATTCCCAGCAAGACGGCATCATTTACGTCAAATATTTCTTTAATAATGTTGTACCCGGGCCATTGATCGGAACAGACAGGAGTCCAGGCCGCCGGAACAAAAGAAATTACAACGTTTTTCTTTCCCAGGTAGTCCTTCAGAGAGACCGTTTTACCACTGACGGCTTTAAGACTGAAATCAGGAGCCGGCTCGCCCACTTTAACTTTTAAAATACTATCCACGGGTTTTAACTTTCCGGGATTATAAATATTATTTTTATACGCATCCGATAAAGCAAAAGCGTTTTGCATAAAGAAGCAAAAAAACAAAACAGTCATCATTGATATTTTTTTCATCATCTTAACCACCCTATTTTAATTCTGATAATTTAATAATCTGTTCGAGAAAAGCCTTGTTGTCTCCCAATGCTCCCAGTTTGGAGTAAATAACCTCCTTCTTTCCCCCTTTTAATTTAACGACAATAAAATAAGGCGTCCTGACTTCTCCAATCACTTTATGAAGTTTAAAATCCCCGTCAGGAATAAGAGGGAAGGCTACCTTATATTTCTTTTTAAAAATATCCGTCTCAAAAAAAGAATTATTGATGCCGATGCCGACAATTTTTATCTTGTTTTTAATAGCGGGATTATTTTCTATCAATGTGTACAGATTGTTAATATTGGGGGCTTCGCCCTGACAATAGGGGCAATACATGCTGAATATTTCTATAATCACTACATCAGCTTTGATCTGCTGAACTTTAAATATTCCGCTGCCGGATAATCCCAGATAATTGAGATCCACAGGGTTTGCCGGTTTTGGCAATTCGATTTCGGGAAAAGCACTCCCGGTTTGCGGCGGACTGCTTTCAGCAAAGCAATTCGCCGTATTCATAAAAACTATAAATATCATCAACAACAATAAAGATATTTTTCTCTTCATAATATCTCCTTTCCATCAGTCAGGAACTACTTGATCGTTTAGATATTAATCAATGACGTATCGATATTTTCTTGTGCTTTAAGTAACATATTTAAGTAAAAATATTAAGCGCAAATGATTTTAAAAATATCTTGACTTTATCGGGCGCTGCGTTTAAGTACAATTGCCTTCGAAAGGTATAAATGAGAAGGGAAAAGTTGAATTTAAACATTTTGAAGCACAAAGTTAATCCGTTATATTCTTTAAAGTCTGGTGGATGTTAAATCCTGTCGGGAAATCCTGATATATTCTTTAAAGCATTTAAGGTTTCAATTCTGTCATAGTGTTAATTCGACTTGGAAAATTTATGAAAGGAGTTTGAACAACTATGCCAGAAGGAAAAGTAAAATGGTTCAACGCAAATAAGGGATTCGGTTTTATCCAGCAGGATGACGGCGGAGATGTTTTCGTTCACTTCAGCGCCATTCAGATTGACGGCTTTAAAACGTTGTCCGAAGGACAGCGTGTATCTTTTGAGATACAGCAAGGCAAAAAAGGGCTGGAAGCTGAAAACGTAAAACCCTTATAATTAAAAAAAGCATAGCACAAACAGAGAATGCACTGCCTTAATTTTCAGGGAAGTGCATTCTTTTTGCTTGTGATAATCAAGTATCGCCTTAAAGCATTAATCTCAATGGTTTCTTTTGAATATCGCTTGACAAAAACCAATGATTCGAGTTTTAGTTTTAACATTCTTAATGATTCCGAACCCCGATTAACGGGATAAGTCCCGCCTATGCGGGATAAGCGCGTTAACGAAATTATTTTCTGCAACTCTTTTCAGTACCCCCTCGCGGGGTAGAAAAGCACAGAAAATAATTTCTAACTTACGAAGAATACGGGAGGCTTAATTGTGTATTTCTCAAAAGAAATGCAAGATGCGTCTTTGAAACTCACCCGGAAGTGGGAGGATGAGGTTCAAAAGACGTTGAAAAATAATCCTGATCAAAAAACGCGGTTTTCAACCGTTTCGGATAAAGAAATAAAACGGCTTTATACCCCGGAAGACATCAAAGATATTAAATTCGCCGAGGACATCAGCGTCCCCGGCGAATTTCCTTATTTAAGAGGAAATCAGGTGACCGGATACCGGGGACGTTACTGGACATTCCGCATGTTTTCCGGCATGGGCAGCGCTCAAGACACCAATCAGCGCTGGAAAATGCTTCTTCGGGAAGGTCAAACGGGGCTCAGTACCGCTTTCGATTTCCCGACCCTTATGGGCTATGACAGCGACTCACCCAAAGCTCTCGGGGAAGTTGGAAAATGCGGCGTGGCTATAGACACGCTGGAAGACTTCCTTGTCCTGATAGAGGGAATCCCTCTTGATCAGGTTACCACGTCCATGACCATCAATCCTCCGGCAACGGTTTTGTGGGCTATGTACTGCGCGGCGGCGGATATTAAAGGAGTTCCCCTTTCTCAAATCGGCGGCACAATTCAAAATGACATGCTCAAGGAATTCATTGCGCAAAAAACTTTCATGTGCCCGCCGGGACCTTCCATTAAACTGATCAGCGACACGGTTGAATTCGGAACTAAATTTGTGCCGAACTGGAACACCATCAGCATCAGCGGCTATCATATCCGCGAAGCCGGCGCAACAGCTATTCAGGAACTGGCTTTCACGATTCGCGACGGCATCGAATATGTGGAAGACGTCATTCGCCGCAAAAAAATGAACGTTGACGACTTCGCTCCGCGGTTGTCTTTCTTCTTCAATTCACACATCGATTTCTTCGAGGAAATCTGTAAACTGCGGGCGGCGCGCCGCATCTGGGCAAAAATTATGCGCGACCGTTTTCACGCTCAAAATCCCCGTTCCATGTGGCTGCGTTTTCACACGCAGACAGCGGGATGTTCCCTGGCGGCGCAACAACCGTATAACAACGTCATTCGCACAACTGTGGAAGGACTGGCTGCTGTTTTGGGCGGCACTCAGTCACTGCATACTAATTCGCTGGATGAAGTCTTCTGTCTGCCTTCGGAACACGCTGCAGAAATCGCCCTGCGCACGCAACAGGTTCTCGCTGAAGAAACCGGCGTAGCCAACACCATCGATCCTCTGGCCGGTTCTTATTTTATTGAAAAATTGACCAATGAAATTGAAGAAGGCGCCTGGGACTACATCAACAAAATTGATGCAATGGGCGGAATGATTGCCGCCATAGAAAAAGGATTCCCGCAGATGGAAATTGCCGAATCCGCCTATAAATTCCAGGCACAACTGGAAAAGGGCGAAAAAATAATGGTGGGAGTCAATAAATATTTAAGCAACCAGCCCTATCCCATCCCGCTGGTGGAAATTGATGAAAAAGTCGGCGAGGAACAGATTAAAAGGCTCCAAAATGTGCGCCGCAAACGCGACAATAAGGCCGTCAAAAAATCTCTCGACGATATAAGAAATGCCTGTAAAAAAGGCGATAATGTGATGCCGCACTGCATTGAAGCGGTGAAGAATCTGGCGACACTGCAGGAAATATGCGATGTATATCGCGACGTTTACGGGGAGTATAAGGACCCGGGACTTTATTGAACCAAGCCGCCTTCATACGGCTACCTTTGTTGGCATCGTCGTCGGCGTCCTCAACGTATTAATAATACGCCTCCGGAGCCTCCTCCTTGCCCAGCAGAGGCAGGACAGTTCAACTAGCGGGTTCCAAATGAACTGTAACCCGAGTTTCACTGCCGCCGCGGTATCCTGATGAATGCGACTTGGTACTATAGATAATTTAAGGAGATAGTAATATGCCGGAAAGAAAAATACGCGTAATGGTTGCCAAACCGGGACTGGACGGACACGACCGTGGCGCACGCATTCTTGCACGCTGTTTCCGTGATGCCGGTTTTGAAGTTGTTTATACCGGCTGTCATCAAACACCGGAGCAGATCGCGGCGGCGGCCATTCAGGAAGATGTTGATCTGATCGGACTGAGTTGTCTTTCCGGAGCGCATCGCGTGCTGTTCCCAAAAGTGGTTGAACTTCTGCGCGAAAAAGACGCGGCTGATATTACCGTAATCGGCGGCGGCATTATCCCTGAACAGGACTTCTCCATGCTTTACGATGCGGGTATCAAAGCCATATTTACGCCCGGTGCCTCACTTGATTCCATTGTGGAATGGATCAAAACAAATATAAAACCTGACTAAAGTTTCTTTAGAAATATATGGATT
The DNA here is from genome assembly GCA_021372815.1 of Deltaproteobacteria bacterium. GTDB lineage: Bacteria > Desulfobacterota > Syntrophia > Syntrophales > Smithellaceae > Smithella. The sequence goes on from JAJFTS010000174.1 coordinate 13,269, forward strand.
CTACCATAAAAAAAATCTGTGAAGGCGATGTTCGCACGGCATCCCGCCTGATCAGAGACATCGAAGATAAACGTCCGGACGCCAACACCAAAATAAAAAAACTATACGCACATACCGGTAAATCGTTCATTATCGGAATCACCGGAGCTCCCGGAGCGGGTAAAAGCACTCTGACCGACGCGCTGATCACCGAATTCAGAAAGTTGAACAAAACGGTCGGCGTGCTGGCTGTTGATCCGACAAGCCCTTTTTCCGGCGGAGCGATTCTCGGAGACCGCATCCGTATGCAGCGCCATGCGGAAGATTCCGGTGTATTTGTGCGGTCGCTGGCCACCCGCGGCGCGCTGGGAGGACTCTCGCAGGCCGCCGGTAACGCCATTCACGTCATGGAAGCGATGGGCAAGGATATTATTATCGTCGAAACCGTCGGCATCGGCCAGCAGGAAATTGACATCATCAATCACGCGCACAGCGTGGTCGTTGTTCTTGTTCCGGGAATGGGCGATGAAATTCAAACCATGAAGGCCGGGCTGATGGAAATAGCCGATATCTTTGTCATCAACAAAGCCAATCGCGCGGGTGCCGGACAATTGCAGACGGAACTCTCCACCATGTTAAATTTATCCCCTCAAACGGCTGATGGCTGGAAACCGCCTATCGTGGCGGTTGGCGACGCTTTTGAACCGGCAACTTTTTCCGAAAACACCGCCGAACTCGCACAAACGATCGAAGAGCATCATTTATATTTAAAGCAAAGCGGTAAACTCACGGAAAGAATGCATCGCAAAGCCATGACGGAAATTAAAGACGCCCTGAGTTCCTGCCTGATGGAACCTCTTCTGCATTCCCTGATCACCAGCGGCGAGCTGGAAAAATTGTCGGAAAAGATAAAAAACAGAAAGTCCGATCCGTATACCGCAGCGGAAGAAATTACGGAAAAGTTTTTTCAAAAGCGGAGGGGAAAATGACGATCGTAAAAAGTGAAACAAAAGCTGTCTGCAAAGTCAGCAGAAAGAAAACTTCCGCCCTAAAAACGGCAAAAAAATCAACTGACCAAAGAAATAAAGGTTTGGTCATCGTCATCACCGGCAATGGCAAGGGGAAAACAACGGCTGCTTTCGGCCAGGCTCTGCGGGCTATCGGACAGGGTTACAATGTTTTTGTCCTGCAATTTATGAAAGGCAGAAAATACGGCGAATTTATCGCCGCTGAAAAATATCTTCCCCGCCTGACCATCCGCATGTCCGGGCTGGACAGTTTTGTGATGCGCGATCATCCCGCCGCCATTGATATTGAAATGGCGCAAAAAGGACTGGATACCGCCCGCCGGGCTATCATGAGCGGCAAATATAACATGGTTATTCTCGACGAAATCAATGTGGCTCTGGATTTTAAACTGATCAAATTAAAGGATGTCATCGAACTGATCAAGAACAAGCCGACGGCAATGGACCTGATTTTAACCGGTCGTTACGCGCCCGAAAAAATAATAAAGCTGGCCGATACCGTCAGTGACATTCAGGAAATCAAACATCATTATAACGCCGGAATCAAAGACCGCGCGGGAATAGAATATTAAACAACCCATCTTTCAAATAAACGGAGAAAAAATATGTTTGCATGGTTAACCAGCCCTGAGGCATGGATTGCCCTGGCGACCCTGTCTGCTTTGGAGATAGTCCTGGGGATCGATAATATCATTTTTATTTCCATTCTGGTCAGCCGCCTGCCTGCTCAGAAAAGAAATTTTTCCCGTAATGCGGGACTGATTCTGGCCATGTTCACACGGCTGGCGCTTCTCTTTTCCATTGTGTGGATCGTCAGTTTGACGGCTCCTTTGTTTTCGATATTCGGACTGAACATTTCCGGACGCGATATTATTTTGATTGCCGGAGGACTCTTCCTTATCGCCAAAGCGACCCATGAGATTCACGGCAGTCTGGAGGGTGATCGGGAAGAAACGCCCAGGCTTATTTCATCGAGTGTGACGGCTGTTCTGATTCAAATCGCCCTTCTGGATGTTGTCTTCTCCCTTGATTCCGTCATCACGGCTGTTGGTCTGGCGCAGGATATTTCCATCATGGCTATTGCCATTATCATAGCCGTCGGTATAATGCTGTTTGCCGCCAAGCCCATCAGCGAATTCGTTGACGCTCATCCGACCATAAAAATACTGGCGTTATCGTTCCTCATTCTGGTGGGAGTAACTCTGATAGCCGACGGTTTCGATATGCATGTTCCCAAAGGTTATATCTACTTTGCCATGGCATTTTCCGTCGGCGTGGAAATGCTTAATTTGCGCATGCGCGGCAAACAGATGAAACCAGTGAAATTGCGCAAGACAGTATATAAGCCCGAACGATAATAAAAAACTCCGTTTTCTCTGCGAGGAAACGGAGACTAACTTTCTTCCTGAAAAAAACATACCGCTATTCTCAGCAAAGAGACTGGACTTCAATCCGTAATCACGGGTACAATCCCCTCAAAGCAAGCTGCGGGGGGATTGTACCCTCCGCGGTGCGGGATTTTTCGGCTAAAATCCCCTTGACACGCAACAACCTGTCTCTTATACTCCACCCCGCTGTAACGAACATCATTGACATAAAGAAAATCGCTTTTCTCGGATCAGGCACAATGAGCCGCGGGATCACAGAGGTCTGCATCCAGACCGGCATCGCTGTGATTATGCGGAGCATCAGGCAGGAAGTCATCGATAACGGCGTTGCGAAGATCAGGAAAAGTTTCGATTTGCTGGAACTCGAGTTCGAGATAGTCAAAGGTTCGTTCAAAATGATCGGAGGATAATTGATTACCGGTTCCCACGGCTCCCCGGCCGGGCGGAGCCAACCAATACCACACAAGGAGGACTATCATGGGTGAAGCAGTAACAAAAGAAATAAGAGACGGAGTAGCCATATTAGCGATCGACAAACCGAAAATGAACCAACTGAGCGGCGAGGTTTTCGAAGCCATGCGCAAGCATCTCGACGCCGTTGAAGCCGACAAGGCCGTCCGATGCGTCATCATCACCGGCGCGGGCGAAAAGGCCTTCAGCGCGGGCGCCGATCTGGCAAGCGGATTCGGCGATTTCAGCCCCGTTGACTTCCTGAAACGCGGCCAGGATGTCTGGAACAAGGTCGAGTATTTCCCGAAACCGGTCATCGCGGCCATCAACGGACATGCCTTGGGCGGCGGGTGCGAACTGGCCATGGCCTGCCATATACGGTTCATGAAAAAAGGCGCACGCATCGGCCTGACCGAGACGAACCTGGGAATCATGCCCGGATACGGCGGAAGCCTGCGGCTGCCGCGGCTCGTCGGCAAAGCAAAAGCCCTGGAAATGATCTACCTGGGCAAACAGTGCGAGGCGGATGAGGCTCTTGCCATCGGCCTGGTAGATCACTTAACCGAAGGGAACGTCGTAGACGCCGCGCTCGAGTTGGCCAACAAGATCGTCAAGAGAGCGCCGCTTGCCGTCGCGGCGATCACCAAGCTCTGCAACATCAGCCCGCTCATCTCCGCCGAAATGCACCTGAAGATCGAACGGGAAGAACTCGGAAAGCTCTTCAACTCCAAGGACGCGCAGGAAGGCATCGGCGCTTTCTTCGAAAAGAGAGAAGCGAACTTCAAGGGCGAATAAGGCACAAACCAACGACAGGACAGGCGTTTGCTTCGGTAAGCGCCTGTCCTGAACACCCTCGGATGGCTCAGCACAAGTTCGGACCTGTCATCGGATTTTCCCCGGCACAGTCCGACACAGAACGGCAAGTCTTTGAATTGTAGATAAATTCGATAATTCTTAAGATTTAAGAACTTTGAAAAATTAACAATCGGATTTCTTCATTCCTGAAACAAGCATATTACCCTTCTCACCAAACCATACTGGACTTCATCCTTAATCAATCAAATGCTCCATTTTTTGTGTCCCAAATCCCCTTGACACGCAACAACCTGTCTCTTATACTCAAGCCGTTAAGCGGTGGAATGATTTTATAAAACATAAAGTCGACCGACGGAGGAGCAGTTATCTGAGGCGCCGGTCAACTCAAGAAAATTCAGCATAGGAAAGGAGTGCATGCATGGAACAATATAATACAATACAATGGGAAATCGTTGAAAAAGGATTGGGCGTTCTGACTCTAAACCGACCCAAAGCATACAACTCGGTCAACGGCGAGATGTTGGACGAATTGCAGGCTTTCTGGCACACGCGTTTGTATGATCTCGAGACCCTGGTTATCATCTTAAAAGGCGCCGGTGAAAAAGGTTTTTGCGCCGGCCTGGACATGAAATACACCGTTGAAAATATGGATCTGTTTCGTCAAGCCAATGAGTTTTACAAATTTCAGGCCCGTCTGGGACGTTTAAATCTTGCCATGCGCAGAGCCCCCCAGCCCATCATCAGTCTGGTTCACGGAGCGGCGGCCGGCGTGGGATTCAGTTTTGCTTTAGCTTCGGATATCCGCATTATATCTCCCGATGCCCGTTTCTGCGCCGCTTATATTAACATCGGCCTGGGCGGAGCGGATATGTGCTGCAGCTATCTCCTGCCGCGCATTATTGGAGCCGGTCGAGCCTATGAGATTATGTATCTGGGCGAATTCATATCCAGCGAGGAAGCGATGAACCTGGGGATGATCAGCAGGATTGTTCCCCGGGAAGATCTGTATGCCACCGGCCTGCAAATCGCCCGAACGATGCTGAGCAAGAATCACTTTGCCTTAAGGCTGACCAAGGAAGCGATTAATATGAATCTGGATGCCGGCGGTATGGAGCAGGCATTGAACATGGAAGACAGGAATCAGGTTCTTATCACTCTGGCCTCGGGGTTAAAATCGACTGTCTAAAAAAACATTGGTTCAAGCGTAAAAGCATTATGGAACCCCGTCTCTCCCTGAGAGGGCGGGGTTCTAAAATTTCGGGGTAAGGTCAGACCGCCTAGGGTTTAATTAATCGATCGTTTTGCCCGTGCTTGAACATTGCAGAGCAGACAATTAAGGCAGATTTTTTACCTGATCATTTTAACTTTCAGATATGTAAAATGTAATATCTCAGCCAGACGTACAGCGTACAGATAAGCACCGATTCAATCATCAGCGGCATGCCGTAGAGCATGAATTTCTTAAAGGAAATCGGACTGCCCATTTTCTCGGACATCCCGACGATAATTACATTCGCCGAAGCGCCGATCGCCGTGCCGTTCCCTCCCAGGCAGGCGCCCAGAGCCAGCGACCACCAGATGGGCATGAGATCGGGATGATGGAGCAGTTGTGTACCCGTCAAGCCGGGCCAAATCTGCCGGGCCATATCAATAATGAGAGGATTCATCGTGGCGACATAAGGGATGTTGTCGATGAAAGCCGACGCAAAGGCGGAAAACCACATCACGACCATGGATGTGCCGAAAAGACTGCCCTGCGTAATCTTTAAAACTTCCCCGGACATCCATGAAATGAGCCCGACCTTCACCACGCCGCCGATAATAATGAACAATCCGATGAAGAAAAATATCGTCGCCCATTCCACCTCGGCAAGAACATGATGAGGATCTTTGATGCCCGAAACAAGGAGCAGCAGCCCGGCGCCGAACAAAGCAACGGTTGCGGGATGAAGATGGAGCATACCGTGAAGAACAAAACCAACTATCGTAATAGTCAGTACAATCAGTGATTTTTTCAGAAGAACAGAATCTTTGATGGCGTCTTTTTCGTTCATGGCCATAACACGCTGTTTCAGTTCCTCCCGGACAAACAGGTGCCTGCCGAAAATCAATTTGATGCTGATGATATAGGCGATAAGCACCAGAATGATGACCGGTGTCAGGTTATAAATAAAAGCCATGAAATCCAGATGAGCCTTGGAGGCGATCATGATGTTCGGCGGATCGCCGATCAGCGTGGCCGTCCCGCCGATATTGGAAGCCAGCGCCTCCGTAATCAGATAAGGCACGACATCCAGTTCCAGCGCCTGACAGATGAGCAGGGTCACCGGAGCAATCAGCAAAACAGTGGTCACGTTGTCCAGAAAAGCTGAAAGAAAAGCCGTCACCAGAGAAAATATGGCCATAATCCTGAACGGCTCGCCCTTTGCCGCCTTGGCGCTTCGGATGGCAATGTACTCAAAAACACCGGTCGGTTTCATGATGTTGATCATCACCATCATGCTGATCAGCAGAAAGACGACATTCCAGTCCACGCCCAGATCCAGGGAATGAAAAGCCTCCTCCTGAGAGACAATGCCGATGGCGATCATCACGGCCGCGCCGCAGATGGCGACAATTGTTTTATGAATTTTCTCGGAAACAATCAGGGCATAAGCCCCCAGGAACAATATGGTGGCAAACCAGAAGTGCCACCCCATGACCATATGTGATGTTTGCGCGATATCCGGTGTCATTCTTTATCCGCCTTCTCCTTATCCAGCATTACCTCGGTAATAGCGTAAAAAATGTCCTTTTCGTAAATCATACCGGAAACCCTGCCGCGATCATCCAGGACCGGCAACTGGTGAACATTTTTTTTGATCATCAAATTGACGCAGTCCATCAATGAGTCTTTTTCGCGCACCGTTGCTACATCCCTGGTCATAAAGACGCTTATCGTTTTGTTTCCCGCTTGCCTGGCCAGAGATTCCGCCATGCCGTCCCAGGTAAAATTTCCCAGATTCGTCTCCGTCATGGAAAGATAGAAGGGATGGATAGCCTTAAGAATATCATGCATGGAAAGAATTCCGATGATTGCGCCGGCCTGATCAACAACAGGCAATACTTCGCTGCCCTGTCTTTTTTCATCGCCGTTAATCTTTAAAAAATTAACGGCCTCTTTGATGGTACTATCCGGACTTAAGCATTTTATTATCGGCTTCATGAGATCTTTTGTTTTCATAAAATTTCCTCATCAAAAATCCCGGGCAGACGCACCCGGAGATGGTTAACACTGCCGCTTATTCATGGGTATTCTTATTTGATTTTCCTGATAAGAATTTTTTTTCGTGAAAGAGTATAGGTAAATTGGAGGGGGATGTCAATCATTACCCGTTGTCGTGCAAGACCTTGATTTTCTGGAAAGAATAACCATCTTACAGTCAATGAAAATACTGCTTGAAGATACCCGGGAAAGCGGATATAGGACCTTACTGGTTTTGTCCTAATGAAATTCAAATTATTCACCGGCATCCAGGATAACAAATCAAATGACTTGTCATGAGGAGTAAAAAAACATGGCCGCGACATTGCGCAAATCTTTAAAAACCATTGAAGATTATAAATCAGCCAATCCCCATTACGCGGAGATTCTGGATATCATGGCGGATATTCTGATCCTACGGGAAGAATATCTCAACAATATGAAAGATTCTATTTTTAAGGTCGATGAAAATCTTATCGCAAAAAAAATGGAAGGAGGACTTCCTTTGATAGATTTCACGGGAAAGAAATATGATTTTACCCGTCCCCGTGAATACTTCCATTCTTTGATTTCCATTGCGAAAAAAAGAATGCCCGAAGTGTCGCAAAACATCATCGAGATCATTGAAAGTCCTGAGTTTGACTGGGAAAAGAATATTCGCGCCTCTTTTGACCGCACTGCTGACGAAACCTCCATGACGGAGCAGGAAGAGGGAGATAATCTTGATTTGATCGATCTTTTTATGGAAGAAAGCCTGAGACCGGAGCTGGAAATTATTGCCAAAAAATACGGTGAAACCGTCGCCCAATCCGGCTGGTCGGAAGGATACTGTCCCGTTTGCGGCAAAGAGCCCAAAATAGGTGAAATCAGAAAAGAGGAAGATGGCAAGCGGTACCTCTTTTGCCATCAGTGCGGTTTCAAATGGTATTTCAACCGCATCAAATGTCCTTTCTGCGGCAATGACGAACAGCGTTCTCTGGCTTATTTCGAAGTGGAAGGCGAGGAACG
>JAJFTS010000192.1 GCA_021372815.1 Deltaproteobacteria bacterium
CGTTCCCGGGGGCATGACAGTCGAGCAATGCAATAAACTTCTTGATGCCGATTTGCCCGAGGACGAGTTCGATACCATAGGCGGATTGGTTTTGCATCTGTTTGGAAAGCTGCCCCAAAAAGGAGAGGAAGTGCGCTCGGACGGATATGTGTTTGGCGTCAGCGATGTCGGCAAAACAAGAATACTGAAAGTTAAAATAACCAAGACAATACTTGAGGAACCGGAAGAATAATGAGCCTTTATTTAATCATCGCGGCCATTTTAATTTGTCTGGGTCTGGAAATGATGTATTCCGGCGGCGAAGTGGCGCTGTTTGCTTCCGATATTAATAAACTGAAAAACCGCGCGCATCAGGGATCAAAAGCGGCTGAACAGGCTGTTGAATTGAAAGAAAAACCGGAGTGGTTTATTTCGACCGCCCTGGTCGGGACCAATCTGGCGATTATCATCGCTTCCACGCTGGCCACGGGCCTCCTGATATCTTTTTACGGACCTGAACGGGGCGAACAATTTGCCTTTCTGATCATGATCCCGACGCTTTTTTTAATGATTATCGCCCGCAGTGTGTTTCTTTATTACGCGGAAACCATGGCGGTGAGGGTATCCTATTTCATACGTTTTTCCTCGATGCTTTTTTATCCGGTTGCTTTTGTGATCGCGGCCGTATCCCGGGGAACGGTCCATCTTTCTTCCGATCGCAAGGCGGGAGAAACTTCCCACATCACCAAGGAAGGGCTCAAATATATCCTGGGCGAAAAGACCAAGGGTGGCGACATCCTGACCAGGGAAAAGGAAATGGTCAGCCGCGTGTTTGATTTTTCCGAATTGACGGCGGTCAAAATCATGGTGCCCATCTCCGCTCTGACGTCGCTGCCGGCCTCCATGAAAATTTCCGAGGCCGTGGGCGTTGTAGCCGATAAAAAATATATGCGCATTCCCGTGTATGAAGATACGGTTTACAATATTGTAGGGATTCTTCATTATTTCGATCTTCTGGAACGGCTGCTTCAGGACAAGCAGACAGAAGGTGGGATAGGCGAGGCGACGGTTGCTTCCTGCATGCGAGCGGATGTTTTTTACGTGCCGGAAACGAAAAAAGCCAGTGAATTGCTTGCGGCAATGCAGAAAAGAAACGAACAGATGGCGGTGGTGGTGGATGAATACGGCGGCGCGACCGGCGTGGTCACCGTCGAGGATATCGGGGAAGAAATCGTCGGAACCATTGATGAATATGTGGCGGGGGAAAAACTTTATAAAAAAATCGCCCCCGGCCGTTATATGATATCGGGTCGACTGGAAATGGATACTCTGCGGCAATTGCTTAATGCCAGATTTCCGGAAGGAAATTATGAAACCGTCGGCGGATTTCTGATGCAGCAGATGGGAAGAATTCCAAAGTCCAAAGAGCGGTATCAGTTCGGCGGAATTATTTTTATCATTGAGAATGCCGACCAGAAATCGATTAAGGAAGTGGTGGTAATAGCGCCGGCGCAGTCATAGTGAAGGGACTGTTGAAAAGCACCGATCTACTTTGTTGCGCTGCGAACCGCACCGCTCAACGTATGTATAATACGCTTCGCGATACGGTTATTGCGCGCCTCGTATCTCGGCACTTTTGAACAGCCCCAAGTTGGTGTATGCTGTTTGTCATTCCCGCGAAGGAGGGAATCCAGCGAACTAAGTATAACTAGTTCGTGCAAGTATTTTAAACTTGGCTGAAGATAATAAAATTATGGTAAATTGATAAAAGGTCGAGTCCAAAAAATTCGACCGAACTGGGGAGAAGATAATCAATGTCATTAATAAGTTATTTCTCATCTGAAACCTTGATAGAATTTCTGCGACGTTCTAACTACTACGCGAAGCAAAACAGGAATGAATATTCTCTGAAGATATATAAAGCAATCTCAGACCTTTATGATTGGATTGACTGTCCGTGCAATGATGACTGCAATTGTAAGAAATATAAATGCGAAAAACATTTAGTCAGAAAAAAAGGCGTCACTTTTGATGACTATTATAAACATTTTCTGGATTGCTATGTTGATTCTAGGTCTCATGATGTTGTACGTAAAGGTAGATCCAGCGGTCGCGGTTCTAAATCAAATCAGGCAACGAATGATATTGAAGATGATTGGGCAAATATTTCGGCTAATACAAGCAAAACACACTTGCTTTGTAGTGATTGGTGCGATCCCTTGTTTGAATCTATGGCTCGGAACTTTCGTCCAAGCGGTGACACAATTTACCGTGCAAAATGGTTATCAATTCTTTGTTTTGACACATTTGCAGCTTACGATAACGGCAGCGTTGCCCTGTTAAAGCGTGATTTCAAAAAGCCTCCTGATTTTTTCAATCTAATGAAAAGAATTAGAGAAGATATTATTATTCATTTGGATAAAACTGGTAAGTCACTACAGGATTTTCGTAAATATGATAATCCTTCAGAGTTTTTTGACGCAATACCAAATGATTCTCTGAGACCGATTGGTAATATTATAGATAAATTATATCTAACACTTTAATAAAACCGTCAGAAATTCTAAGGACAGCATGCTTAATTAAATATAAAAAAATGGATTTCCACTTCTGCGGGAAAGACAACCGAATAAGGATTGATGAAGTGAATAAAATGAAATTTTGCGCGGTGATTCTGGCGGCGGGGAAGGGCACCTGCATGAAGTTGTAATATAGGACTTGAAAAATTATGGAAAGCATATATAATTAACAAAAGTGATAATTATATATGCTTAGTAAAAATATAACAGAATTGCAGGAATTGAGCAGGAATACCTGCTTTACTCTCGAAGATGTCGCGCAGAGTTTGGGGATTCAAACGGCTTCTGCCCGCGTATTGTGCAGCCGCTATGTCCGGCAGGGGATGCTCGTCCGGTTAAAAAACGGTTTTTATACAACCGCCTGGAAGTGGGAAAATCTTAATCGTCAGGATTTTTTCAAAATCGCCAATATCCTGCAGGTTCCCTCCTATATTTCTCTGATGTCGGCTCTGGCCTATTATGATGTGACGTCGCAGGTACAGAAGAGCTATCAGGAAAGCATCTGCCTGAAACGTTCCATTGTTTATAATGTACGGGAGGCTGTCTTCAATTATATTAAGTTACAGGAACAATATTACGGAGATTTTGTCAAAACAGATGGCATTTTTATCGCTTCTAAAGAAAAAGCGTTTATGGATGCCGCTTATCTTTACTCGTTCGGCAAATATAGGTTTGATATTGACTCGCTGGATATTAAGAAGTTGGACATGAAGAAACTCAAAAATATCCTGAAAATCTATCCGCAAAAAACAAAAGAGACGGTGAAAAAATTATGCGGGATTTGATTCAACATGAACAATTTGAGCTGGAAGTATTAAGCAGACTTCAAAGCGGGCGACTTCTAACCAACCTGATTTTTGGTGGCGGCACTATGTTGCGTTTGTGCCACGGCTTAAGTCGTTATTCGGTTGATTTGGATTTCTGGGTAATTAGGCAAATGGATTGGGCAAAGTACTATAACCGGGTGGAAAAATATCTGGGCCAGTTTTACAAAATAGCCGATTCCGCCAATAAGCATTTTACAATTTTATTTGAATTGAAATCGCCGCAGTTTCCACGGTCGCTGAAAATTGAGATAAGGAAAACGGTAAAGAACGTCAAGACAGAAACGAGCATCGCCTACAGTCCGCACGCGCCGGTTCAGGTGATGTTAAAAACCGTAGCGCTAAAAGATATGATGACTTCCAAGATAGAAGCCTTTCTTGACCGACGGGAAATACGCGATGCATATGATATGGAATTTCTGGTCAAACGAGGTATCATTTTGAATGCCAATAAGGAAACCATTACCAAATTGCTTGCGGAGTTGTGTAAATTGAGTAAAAAAGACTTTTCCGTCAAACTAGGTTCATTGCTTGATGTCTCAGAGCGAAAGTATTATGTGGAAAACGGATTCCGCATTCTGGAGGCGAACCTGCGGGATAAACTTAGGTGAGAGAAAGGTTGATAAAGTGAAAGAAACGAAATTTTGTGCGTTGATATTGGCGGCGGGGAAGGGCACCCGCATGAAATCGGATCTGGCGAAGGTTCTGCATGTATTAAACGGGGAACCTTTATTGTATTATTCTTTGAAAGCGGCCAGGGAAGCCGGAGCGGAAAAGATTGTGGCGGTGATCGGCCATCAGGCGGATAAAGTGCGCGAAGAGTTCGCGGGAACCGGCTGCATCTTTGTCGAACAGAATCCGCAGTTGGGAACGGGGCACGCCGTTTTGCAGGCGAAAGATGTATTGTCGGATTATGATGGTCTTACGGTGATTCTCTGCGGCGATGTGCCTCTTTTAAAATCGTCGACAATCAAATCGCTGATTGATAATCATATTGCCGCAAAGGCTGTGGTCTCTGTGCTGACAACCATTCCGCCGCCGCCTCACGCCTACGGCCGCATCGTCAAGGATAACCAGGGCAATGTTATGAAAATAGTGGAGAACAAGGATGCCACGGAAGAGGAGAAAAAAATCGGCGAAATCAACACGGGCATCTACTGTGTGGACACAAAATTCCTTTTCGAAGCTTTGGGAAAAATTACCAACGACAATCAGCAGCATGAATATTATCTGACGGACATTGTTGAGATAGCCGTCCGGGAAAGGCAGAAAGTCAAATCGTTTATCGCCGACGATTACGTTGAGGTGATGGGAATCAACACATTGGAAGAACTTGCCCGCGCGGAAAAATATCTTCAAATAATCTGAAAAATTTCTGTTTAATTTATTTCTATCTTGATATTAAAAACAATGTTGAATAATCATTTATCGGTCATGCCGTTGAAGAGATGAGCCTGCCCCGTACTTGATACGGGGGCATCCAGGAATCACTGGATACCGGCCTTCGCTGGTATGACATAATTGCGGACATTAATGATTTTAGATCAATGAGGAAATTATTAGATTGAAAAATATAAACAACGTCATTCAAACAGCCGCAAAAGATGGAGCTTTGCTGGCGCCGCTGGCGGGAATTTCCAATCTGCCGTTTCGATTGATCGTCCGCTCTCAAGGGTGTTCGCTGGCTTATACGGAAATGGTGAGCGCCAACGGCCTGATTCGCAAAACAGCCAAGACCTATGAATATTTGAAAACATGCGCTGACGATCGTCCGCTGGGTGCTCAGATTTTC
>JAJFTS010000245.1 GCA_021372815.1 Deltaproteobacteria bacterium
ACAAGGCAGCGTAAGTCCGCCGCTCGCCAAAACCAAGGAAATGGGCTCAAAATTAATTCATCAAACCTTTTCCTTAAGCGTATTAAAAAGCGGACATATCATGTGCTACAAAATAGGACTTTTCTATTTGCTACTAACAGAGCGACCTGACCCGCGAAAAATCAGTGTGCTTCGCAACTATCAAGACGGGAGGAAATACGATGACACCGAAAATTTATAGAAGATATGTTGTCCGTGTTTCCGAAAACGCCTTAATATCTCTGGTTTTAAGTTCCCTGGAGGCTTATTCGGTAAAGAAAAAAGATATCAAGGAGAAAGGACGGCCAAAATCACGAATTGAAGTTTACGGGAGTCTTTTCGGACATGAAGTTATCATGAAAAATAAGGAAATCCTCTACCAGGTGGAGATGGCACACACAGATACAACTGCCGAGCAGAGAAGAAGTTCCGTAGATGAAAACAAGGAAGCAATATCCCTGAAAGCCGATGTGATTACATCATTCTGGCCGCATCTGATTTATCTCGGTGATTTTCACTCGCACCCGTTTAAAAACACGAAAGAAGTACGAAATAACAAGATGTATTTTATGTCACAGGATGACCGCGAATGGTTAAAAGACAATTTCTGGAAACAAAAAGGTTATCGGGTGGGGCTGATCATGACCCTTGCCGCGATGGAAAAAGCCGGAAGAAAAGCAAATGACTGGGTTGCCACGAACTGCGTGGAAGCAACTCTGGGCAACTACCGAATGTGGCTGTCCGCCTATTGCGCTTATTCGCAAAAAGGTGAGTATCGATATACCAATGACAATGACGCAACCGTAACTCTGGATTGTCCCGCTCTAACCGGACTGCGCTGGGAACATTCGGATTTCGGCAGATTCAAGAACGGAAAATATAACTCATCATAATAATACAATCATCGGAAACGGTTCTACTGCGCATCTTTTTACCGTTATTATGCCAAGATAGAATGCTATTTTTTTCTTATATAGGACAACACTCTTTTAGCGGCGTATTTAACTTCAGTGGGATAGGACTGAATGCCTAAAAAAGATTTTGATTCGGCAACTTCCGAGAGAGTTTTTATCGCCTCAGGCGAACCGATAGCACCCAGGGCAGTGCAAATTTTTTCCTGCATGGCGATTTGTTCATCCTTAGCCATCGAGGACTTGCTCTTAAGCATATCCTGAAGATCGGTCACCGCATCCGCGTATTTTATTTTACCGAGCATTTCAATAATGTTAACCCGCAACTCCTGATCTGCCTGAGGCAGAACTGACAAAAGCAATGGTCCCCGCATATTTCCTCCGGTCTGGCCGATGCTTTTGAACGCTTCTTTGCGAACCCGCTTTTCTTTATGCAGCAGAAGGTGTTTGAGTATATCGGCGCTGGTCTCATTGCCGATACGTCCCAGGACATAGGCCATGTTGCGCAAGTAATACCACGGAGCGCTCATATTAATGCTTGCTTTGATGGCCGGTATTGCCGTGGCGCCCATTTCTTCAATAATATGGATAATGCTTATGCGCGCTTTACTATCGCTGGCATTCCGGAGGGCGCTGAGTAATTTGTTGATGACAATGTCGCCAAACCCGGCAAAGATCTGACAGGCTTCCATTTTTTTATTTCTCTCGTTGAGATTGATTTCCTTAAACAGGAGATTAATGTTATTATCCGACGCCAGATTCTGGAGCACTTCCGCCGCAACGGCTTTCACTTTATCATCTTTTTTCAGCGTGCCGTTGTTAATTTTATTGAAAGCCTCTACTACCGGACTTGCTTCGGCAAAAAATCCGTTGATGATAAGTTCCTGAAGAAGGGTTTGCAGGCGGTTGCATATAACCTGGTATTCCGGCGTGCAGGTTGTTTCCTTCTCCACCCACTCTGCCGCCTGTCTTAACGATTTTCTTATCATATCCATTTTTTCTTCGGAAGGAATCGCTTCAACGGCTCCTTCCAAAGCGTTCAGGCGGATGAATACTTTTTCCATCTCGGCAATACTTTCAGAAATTTGACTATCCGCGGTATGGGTTTCGGAAACAACTTTCCGATCCATCTCCGGCGTCACATCCTCTTTATTATCCCGCTGAACTTGTTCCGTCCTGCCTTCCAACTCGAGCTTGGGCAATTCAACTTCCTCTTGCACGGCTTTCCGGTTTTTCGCGATAAGGTTTACGAAAATACGCAGCTCTTCTTTTTCCGGATCTCTGTCAAAAGAAATGCTCTTAATGTCTAAAGCGAGAAGCATATCCCGAAGGCGTGCAGCATAGATTGCTTCGTCCTGTGTTTGACTTAAAATATTTTCTCCAAGCTGGGCATTTTTTTCCAATTTGGCAAAAACCAAAGGAGCGTCCTGACGAACTGTGTCCAGAAGATGAAGATAAAGAGTTTCAATGGCATTTGTAATTGTGGGATCGGCAGGCGCATTTTGTTGATCGTTCTTCATAGCCGTATGTACTTGAGCAAGCCCTTCAATAGCTTTTCGTTTTAAACCTATATCCGCCATTATTCCCTCCTTACAAAAATATGGGGTACTTCTTTTCAAGTAATCCAAAAAATATTTTTTAAAATTGAAATTTTTCGATTAATTATCTTTGGATAATAATTTGTTATGTATAACATTTTTGGACATCGAATACAATCGGCTGATTATCCCCCTATAAAAAAATGACTTTTTATCCTTCTCTATCCGCCACTCACTGTTTTTTCCTTCACCATTCACTGTTCACCGGTTTTAAGTTTTTTTGCGGAAACTTGAGAATAATTGTATATAATCCATTCGCAAATTAAAGATGACAGCAACGCCGATATAGTTTCGACTTGGAGCTGAAAATGGAAAAAACGGATATCACCATCATCGGAGCGGGTGTAATCGGTCTGGCCATTGCCGCAGAAATCTCCCGACCTGATTTAAACGTCTTTATTCTTGAAAAAAATCACGCGCACGGCGGCGGAATCAGTTCGCGCAACAGCGAAGTAATCCACGGCGGGATATACTACCCTGCCGGGTCGATGAAAGCCTCTCTTTGTGCTGTTGGGAACAAGATACTTTACGGTCTTGCCGCAAAACATAAAATTCCCCATCGAAGGACGGGAAAACTAATCGTCGCGGTAACACGGAATGAAATTGAAGAACTCGAACACCTTTATTCAAACGGACGGGAAAACGGCATCGCTGGGCTATCCATGATCAGCAAAAAACAAACAGCCGGACTGGAACCGAATATTCAGGCGCTGGCGGCTCTTCACTCTCCCGATACCGGCATTATCAGCGTTCACGATTTAATGAATTATTTTTTAACGGAAGCTCTGCGCCGGAAAGCTCAAATCGTTTATAATACCGAAGTCGCGGGAATAGAGAAAGATTCCGGCCGCTGGCGGATTTTTACACAAAATAAAAAAGGAGAGGCTTTTGAATTTTCTTCCGCCTGCGTCGTCAACGCCGCCGGCCTGGAATCCGATACCATCGCCGACATGATCGGAAATAATTATCAATTGCATTACTGCAAGGGAGATTACTGCAGTATTTCCGGAGTAAGAGAAGGAATAGTGCAAAGACTTATTTACCCCGTTCCGGAAAAGAAAAACATCGGATTGGGCGTGCATTTAACCATGGATTTAAACGGAAGGCTAAAGCTCGGCCCGGACACAACTTACATAGACCGCAAAGAAGACTATCATGTCGCAGCGGGAAAAGCAGAAATTTTCTTCCAAAGCGCCAGAAAATTTCTGCCTTTTTTAAAAAGAGAAAATATTCAGCCCGATATGTCCGGCATCCGCCCCAAACTGCAGGGTCCTGATGACGATTTCCGCGATTTTGTCATCAAAGAAGATGCTTCGGGATTCATCAATCTCGTCGGCATCGAATCACCGGGAATGACCGCTTCTCCGGCCATCGCCCGTTTTGTAAAAGATAAATACCTCGGGTGACATTGTTTCAGCCGGATGTGTATTTTTCTTTTTCAAATAAAAAAATATGTGCTAATTGAACATTCGCCCCATCTAAAGACTAAATATAAACCATACTCAGAGGGAAATTATTATGAAAATATGCCGTAAATGTCAGGAAGAATTTTCAGATAAAGTACCCAAATGCCTTTACTGCGGTGGACCGCTCGAAATAGTGCCATCGCAAACTGTCGAGCCTTCAGAAGAAAAGCACGATGATATAAACCTGAATAAAATATGGAAGGATTACAGGATATTTATTGCGGCAGCCGTTATCATAGTTGCCGTCATTTTATTCGTTTTTTCGCAAACAGCGTTTTTTCAGAAAAGTGCGGAACAGGTAAAAGAAATTAAGCCAGCCAAAGCTGCTGCTTCCGCCGTTTCGGACGCCCCGGAACCGGCTCCGGCATCGGCTCCCGCCCAGGCCTCGGTCCTGGCCAAAAATCTGCTGAATAATGCATATGCCCTGTGCTCCAGCGGAAAATGCACCGACCCCCGGAAGGCTATCGAATATCTGGACGAAGCAATTAAACTGAAACCGGATTCAGCCGAAGCCTTCAACAACAGGGGCAATGCTTATAACGATCTTGGCGAGTATCAACGTGCCATTGAAAATTATAACGAAGCCATCCGCCTGAAACCGCAACACGCCAGCGCGTTCTACAACAGGGGATTTACTTATGATGACCTTGGCCAGCATCAGCGCGCCATTGAAGACTATAACGAAGCCATCCGCCTGAAACCTGGAAATATCGATGCCTACTATAATAGAGGCAATGATTATTTTATTCAGGGCAACAAAGAACTTGGTTGCCGGGATGCGCAAAAGGCCTGCGATTTAGGCGGCTGCCAATTATTGGAAAAAGCCAAAAGCAGGAAACTCTGTTCCTCCTAAATCATTCAAAAAGAAGCCCGATGGGAATGAGGAAAACGAGCCGGGACTTGACATGACAATCATTACGTAAAGCATGGCAACTGCGATACGGCTTTAGGTATTTGACAAAAAAATCGCACCAGCAAAGAGCGTCTTATTTTAAATAAAAGAACAGACATCTTCTTTAACAAAAGTCACCGCCAGTTTAATATTCTGGGATAAAGTTCGCTGCGGTTGCGAATACCGATTTTTCGAAAAATTTCTTTCAAATGATCCTTTACGGTATATTCAGAAATGAACAGTTTTTCAGCAATCTCACTGTT
The DNA here is from genome assembly GCA_021372815.1 of Deltaproteobacteria bacterium. Classification (GTDB taxonomy): domain Bacteria; phylum Desulfobacterota; class Syntrophia; order Syntrophales; family Smithellaceae; genus Smithella. Next base: position 5,149 of record JAJFTS010000245.1, read on the forward strand.
GGAATGCCCGGTAACAGCTAAAAAAGCGATTTCTTCCTGTCGGGGCGTCAAGTTGTGTTGTTTCAGCTTCTTCTTAATGTATACCTTATCCGACAACCGTTCCATCAAAACGATTTGAAGAGGCGAACTATGATTGGTTGAAATTTTTCTGACATGATAATACCCTGTTCTGGTTTTTAAATATGTCGATTCATGCCCGGTAAGCGCATCCAGCAATTCCTTTATCGGCTTTCGGTTTAAAGCTTTCTGTGCTTCCTCATTGATATAACAGAGGGTCGGTTGTCGCAGTTTATGTTCGCGTATTAAGATAACACCGGTTCCTTCAATAGCATCTAGCGATTTAAACAGTATAGCCGCGCGTTTTTCATCAGTGTCGCTCATGCGTTCGGAAAGCTCGGTTACATAGCACAGCAGAAAGGCATCTTTCCCCATTGTAATCGGAAACGCATTAAATAGTACGTGTCGGGGCGGCCTATTGTTCCTGGCCTTTATTTCCAGATCAAGATCTTTGACGTATCCTCTTTCCTTAATTTTATGGAGAACCATTAATCGTTGTGCCGCACTCATGTGTCCCATTTCGACTGACGTACGTCCGATGATCTCCTGCATTTGTAATCCGAACCGTTTTACGGCGGCGGCGTTTACTTCTACATAGGTTCCATCATCGGCTCTGGAAATAACCATGGGATTTGGTGTCTTCCAGAACAGCTCGTTGAGGAAGTTTGAAGAAGAATATTTAACTAAGTAATCATTCATGATAGTACCCACTTATCATTAAGATGGATTTTTGCTTCAATACTTCATAAAAGAAACCTTATAAAATCATACAAATTAATACATTTTGAGAACTTTTACGGAATACATATCAGAATAATAATATTAACAAAATCCCTCTTTCGGGGGATTGTTAATTCTTCGCCTTACATGTATTGAACCTATTAACTTGCAGAACACTTAAGTAAAGCGAAGCAAATATAAAAACATTAACGGTTGAGTTCTTATCCGTAAAAAATATAATCCTGCGGGAGTGCCTATCGCTAAGATAGGCTGGAAGGGGCATCTGACACTGTTTTATACAATATGTATGAAACAGTACTCCCGCGGGAGATCAATAATCTGCACAGCTAAAAAAAGAGAATCAACCAGGAGCGCTCCCGCGAAATGTCGCGGAGTAATCCTTGGGGTATTCAGAATATATCCGGAATCACCGCCAACTTAATATCTTGGGGCCGATCTCAACGCGATTGTGAACATCGAATATTAGAAAGATTTTTTTCAAATGATCTTTCACCGTATGTCTGGTGATGCAGAGTTTTTCAGCAATTTCGCTGTTGGAATATCCCGTGGCAACTAACATAGCGATTTCCTGCTGTCTGGGTGTCAAGCCCCGTTGCCTCATTTGTCCTTCAACTATTTTAGTACTGGGAAATTTTTCCATCGCAACGATTTTCATCGGAGCATTACGACGGGTTGAAATTTGCCTGACAAAATAATATCCTTTTTTGGTGTTTAAAAATATTGATTCATTTCCATTCAACTCATTGATCAAATCCGGTATCGTTTCTTTTCCTAAAATTTTTTTTGCTGTCTCATTGACATGAAATAAAGATAGTGGCTCATTCTCATAATCATTAAATAAAATAACACCGATCGTATCGAGGGAATCCAACGATCTGGCGAGAATATTTTCCCTCTGAAGCTCCCGGATCAGTTTAACATTGGAAATATTGGTTCCGATAGTATGCCACAGCATATGATTTTTTATCTTTATCGGCGTCGTATTGAGTAACACGCACTGTAATTCATTGCTTTTGTTTCTGCATTTTACCAAAATATTTTGAGCGCATCCTTTTTCTTTTACTTCATTAAACATCTTTAACCTTTTTTCCTTGGATAAAAACCCTAATTCAACAGATGATTTTCCGATCACCTGTTGCCGTCGCATCCCGTAAAGTTTCGTAAAGGCTTCGTTTACAGCTATGTAGACGCCATCTTTGGCTGTCGAGATGCCTATGGGATTTGGCGCTTTCCAAAAGATTGTGTAAAGATGGTCGTGTGGTATGGTTGATATAAAATTGTTCATGACAGTAGTGTCCCTTCCAATTAAAGTCGATACCGATTCCGTAAATCATGAAACAAACTAATGTTACTGTATCTATATCAAAATAACATTACTTATAAAATCCCTCTCAAGAGGGATTGATAATATGTCGCCATAACTGTATTTTGATTTAATTTATCAATTGATTTCCCTGCGATTTTAGCAAATGTAAGCCGGAAAATGCTTGAGCGCATGCCGTACCGGTAAAAGATATGATCCCGCGGGAGTTTCTTTCCTTTGAGAAAGTTCGAGGAAGGCATCTCCTCCTAGTTTTACAGTGCGAAATTGTACTCCCGCGGGTGACAAAAACTCACCATCTTTTAACATTAAACCTGGAACGTAGAACATTGAACATTTTTCCCATCCGCTTTTTCCCTTGTTTTCTTAACAACTTAACCCTTAAATCTTAATTACTTCTCTTTCCCATTTCCCGTTTTAATTTTTGTCTTGACAATTATTGTGCATGGTTTTTTAATAATGCTGGAAAGAAAATTGCCCAGCTTGTTTATACCTCTTCCGTTCCGCAGCGGCGAAGCTTCAAAGCAATCATTGTTCCTCATCTCAACTCCTAAAGATTTTTTCATTTCAGATACGATGTACCGGAAACATTTTAACTGAACATTTCAGTTTTATTCAATGGAGGTGTCTATGAAAAACAAAATCCTGATGCTTATCCCAGCCTTTATTTATTTGTTTCTGGCCGGGTGCGGAGGCAACGATATTTATTTTTATGGTCATTCCGGACAGGATGGACAAGTTGAAGTGACGATCACCGACGCCGCCACAGCCGATTATAAGGCGGTTTATGTCACCATCAAAGAAGTCGCGGTTCAGAAAGCGAACAGCGAAACATGGATTGTCCTTTCCGAACAAAATACAACTTACAACCTTCTGGAACTGGTCAATGATGTCAGAGAAGAATTGGCGCTGGCAGATTTAGAAGAGGGGCATTATACCCAGATGCGCCTGATTCTCGGCAATACACCGGACAATTCATTAAACATACAATCGGTAAAGCATCCCTATGCCAACTATTTCATCAACGACAAAAATAAAAGCATTGCATTAAAAGTCGCCAGTGGGTTCGAAACCGGAATCAAGATTGTCAAGGGGTTTGATATCAGCGGCAATGAGACGACGGAACTCATCCTCGATTTTGACGCCGCCAGATCCATTGTCAAAGCGGGCAACAGCGGCAAGTGGCTGCTGAAACCCGCCATTAAAATGCTGGATACTGAGGAAAGCTCCATCATTCAAGGCAATGCAGGAATGGAAGGCATTCTGGTTTCCGCTCAGATTTACGATGCAACAGCCGAAACGTCCGCCATGGTGCAGGTGGCGGCGTCAACAATAACTGACGAGGACGGAGGTTATAAACTATTTCTTGAACCGGGCACCTATACACTGGTCGGTTATAAAGACGGCTACTACACATACTATAAAAATTCAAAGATCGTCGTCACCGCAGGAAATACCTATACGGAAAATTTTTCTATCGGTGATGAATCTCCTTCGGGGTTTTTAGCGGGAAATGTCACGATTTCCGAAGCAGAAGATGAACAACATGCGACGTTCAGAATCCGGCAGGCCGCAACAGTAAACGGCAATGACGAACAGATTGAAGTAAAGTCGCTTAATGTGGAAAACGGCGGATCGTTTTCCACCAATCTCCCTGTGGAAGACCACACCGCAGTCATCTCGACTTTCGGCAAAACGACAATAGAAAAAACTTTTTCAATTACTGCGGAGGCAACCACTAATCTCGGAACGATCGCTTTCTAAAAATTCACAAAGGCCGCATGAATGCGGCCTCTTCTTTATTCGCCATACCGGCGAAAGTTGGTATCCAGTATTTTCCCCTCGGTTGTTATTTCCGCGGAAGCGGGAATCCAAGGGAAGGGATGGGATGGGGGCAAATTTTTCCTCCTGACAATTGCCGCCATCAAAATAGCACGCACCATATTAGTTTTCGCATAACATTATGAGAATCCGTCATTAGCAAACTTTTTTTCTGCCTTTTTTTCTCTTGCTCTCCGCATTAAGATATAAAAAGTAAAAGATAAAGAGTAAATTTTCGACTTCCCTCTGTCCCCCTACCCTAAACACCCTCAAGGAAGCAAAGAAAATAGAAGCTATTTCCCTTGACTTACAAGACCTGACTTCCTATAGTTTAAGCGTTTAGAAGCATTGTCTTATCAATTAAAAATAATTTTAACCTGTAATTACACAAGGAGGAATTTATGAAAAGAACAGCAACTTTCTTTTTGAGCATTATCCTGATGGCTGTGTTCTGCAGCGGCTGCATGGTGGCGGAAAGTAAATATCTGACCAAGGTAAATGAAGCGCAGACCCTGACCGATGAAAACACTTCGCTCAAAAAGCAAATCACCACACTAACTGGGGAAAACGCCTCGCTTAAAAAACAAATAGCAACCCTGACCGGTCAACGAGACGAGTTGGATAAAATTTTACAGGCCAAAACAGATGACTTGTCCAAAAGCGTTTCTGAAAATAGAAAAAAAGTTGCCGATCTGGAAGCTGAAAATACCAGGCTGAAGGAAAACCTGGCGCAGCTGCAGCAAAAATCACAGGAAGCGGAAGCCCAGAGCAACACCTATAAAGATCTTGTGCAGGAAATGAAAGCGGAAGTCGCCAAGGGCGAAATTACCATCACGGAGCTGAAAGGCAAACTGACCATGGACGTGGTCGATAAAATTCTTTTTGCCTCCGGCGAGGCGAAAGTGAAGAAAGAAGGCTTGGCTGTTCTGAAAAGAGTCGTGGATGTTTTGAAGAATGTAACCGATAAAAACATCCGCATTGAAGGACACACGGATAATGTCCAGATCGCCAGCGGCCTGGCCAAGGTTTATCCGACCAACTGGGAGCTGTCTGCCGCGCGCGCGCTGAATGTTGCGAAATACCTGCAGGAACAGGGCATCGATCCGAAGCTTATTTCCGCCACGGCGTACAGCGAATATCAGCCTCTGGCGGATAACGGCACACCCGAAGGACGCGCGAAAAACAGAAGGATCGCAATTATTCTGCTGCCGAAGGAGTAAGGAATAACGGGAACGGTTCTACGAATTGAGAGATATCGGTTATAACTGAATTCATGAGAACCGTTCCCTTGTTTTTCAACTATCTTCCTAATAAAAAATTCCCCCGTTTCCGGAATCGAAAAGGAAAACTCGACAATATTTCCCGATAGCCATGATAAAATTCTCTTTATTCCGTAAATAATAAATATATCTTTGAAATAATTTATCATCGTAACGTCCCGCTTTATATGAAGAAGCGTAAGATATATTCTCCATATTGCTTACACAGCGCGTTATTCATGAGATAAAGGTTGACTATTATGCACCAATGCCGTAGGGTTCAGTTAACTTCGGATATTTTGAAATTAAGATGCGAAGTTAAGAGTTGAATTTAGACATTTTGAAGCACATAGGCTAGCCACCGGGTACTTTGGAATCTCGGTGGCTTTTTTTTCTGTCATCGCGCTAATTCGACTTTTGAAAATCTATGAAAGGAGGATTAGAGCTATGTCAGAAGGTACAGTAAAGTGGTTTAATGAAAAGAAAGGCTTCGGGTTCATCGCAAAGGATGACGGTGGCGATATATTTGTTCATTTCAACGCTATTCAAACCAGCGGTTTCAAGACGTTAAATGAAGGCCAGCGTGTCAGTTTCGACGTCATTGAGAGTCCGAAAGGACCATCAGCGGAAAACGTGCAAGCGCTGTAATCAAATCGTGTTAATAGAAAAGGCACTCCATGAACTCAGTTTCCCGGGGTGCCTTTCTGTTTTCAACCTGTTCAGCAGCACCTGAAAGAAAGGCAAAGAGGTATTAAAAATGGGAAAGCCTGCATACAACTTTGGCAAGACCGCCAGCTTAAAAGCGCAACAGCGGAAACAAATGGACAGAGATTTGAAAAGACGGATAGCCAGGCAGAGCAAGACGAAGATAAAACCGGGGATACCGGACAAGGAAGCAGCGACCGCCGAATCGAGCCCGGCAGCAGACATCGTCGAAGGTACGGCATAATCCGGCCCTCAAATAATGGAACAATAACTTTAATGAGTTCATTAAAAATGAAGGAGGTATCATGAGCCAGAAAAGTGGAGAACGGAGAAAGGAACTTGCACGTAAAAGAAGAAGACGCGAGCAGAGTTTGAAGCTCCGGGCAAAAGAGAATAAAGCTTCAAGCAGAAAGAAATAGGCAAACGACAGAAAACCATAAAAGAGGAATTTAAATATGAAGGATGAGAATGGCCAAGCATTTCTCCATAGCGATTACCGGAGAAATAACTGGTGCGACTCAAACCGTGACATCATCGATGCTTTAATGAACTCAAAGGAATTGCTCAAAAAAACAAGAGAACTTA
>JAJFTS010000218.1 GCA_021372815.1 Deltaproteobacteria bacterium
CTTCAATGCCGAACGGATATTTCGACATCAGCTCGCAGCCGTCTTTGGTGATAAGAAGATCATTTTCATAACGGAAGCCGATATTGTCTTCCGGCGCGGCATACTGCATCGCCAGGACGACCATTTCATTTTCCTGATAAACGTGATTCGGATCGGTCCAGTAGGGAAGTGCGGGATTGACGACAGCGCCCACGCGCCATTCGTCGCCGAACATACCGATGCCGTGTTCGCAGCCGGGCAGAATCTGAAATTCACAGTCACGGGACCGTGCCAGATCGACCATGATTTCCACCAGCTTGCCGGGAGTGATTCCCGCGCGGTAATTATCCATCACGATCTGAACAAGCGCGATAAAATTATCCGCGTGCCAGCGCTGGCGTTTGGTCGCGGGCGCAATCAGGTAATTGTGTGAATGATCTCCCATCGTCAGCTTGAACAACGAATGGAGGTCCAGCATCAGCGGTTCACCCGCTTTGATTTCCTTGGTGGTGGGAGGCGTACAGGCGCCCAGGCCGGTGCGGTATCCGCTGGAAATTTCGTTGAGTCCCGCGAAGTTCCATTCCGATACGCTGCCCGCCTTGCGCATGGCCAGTGCGGCGATGCCTCCGATGACGGTCTCTGTCATGCCTTTATAGCCGCCGTTTTCCAGCGCCGCCCGTGCGGCCTTGTGTCCTTCATCCACAATCAGCGACGCGGTGCGAAAACGCTCGATCGTGCCCTTGTCTTTGATCAGAGAAAGAGAGTCGACAATGTCATGCGCGTTTACCCATTCGAAGCCGGGAAGGGCGTCCTTGAAGTGCGTGAATTCCCAATGCGTTAGATTTCCTTCCGCCGTGTAAGTGGAAACACCGTCCTCATAGCCGATGCGTCCCTTCTTGAGTCCGAGATTTATTTTTATAAAATTGGTTATCGCAGGGACCTGATCTATGCCGGGAAGCGGGCCATAAGCGCTCATATGATCCCTGTCGAGCCAAGTTTCATCGGCCACGCGCGCTGCGTCGATGATAAACGTAAAAAATGTCGGCAGCCCCTCGGAAGGAATGATGATGTAGCTTCGCCAGGGGCAAAAGGCATCCATGATAAAACTCATGGTGCGGATGCGCGAACCGAGGTACACGTCAATGCCGCGCTTGTGCATTTCGGCCTGAATTGCTTTAACACGTCCCGGATTGTCAATGTAATACTTATCTGTTGGATCTAATATTCTGGTCATATTTAACCTCCCTTTAGATTAAGCTGGAATCCAGGTCAGAACTTCATTCTGCCTGTTTGACACAACTGTAAGTCCGACTACTTCACTGCGCCATGCCGGGTGTAAATAAGCGAGCAGTTCTGACATGTTGATACTTTTCGCATTGCCTTGTTTCGGACGGTATGGACATGCCGCCCGGGTGGATTTTGCATGCAGATGGCGCCTCTTCTTCAACAACTGTTTGATAATAAAATTTCTTTTACTTTTAAAAGTATAAGAGCAAAAAGAAAGTATGTCAATGTCAATAAACTTTCATTGTATCGCAGCAGAATAATACCGCGTGCAATCGTCATGAGCCTCATGGAACAGAATACTCTTAATTTTTTATTATTGATTTTTAGTGAATATTCCTCTAGCGTACGGCATTATTTTTAGAGGTTTTTAAACATGGAATATTCAAAAAAGCCGCTCATTCATGGTTATGCCAATCAGATTCTGACCATCGATCTGGATAGCGGCAAAATCGATCCCCAGCCGCTCGATGAAAAGGCTCGTGATTTTTTTATCGGCGGCCGCGGTCTGGGACTTTATTTTCTGCACAAAAAAATCAGCGTTAAAACAAAATCCGATGATCCGGAAAATCCGTTGATTCTTTCTCCGGGGCCGCTGGGGGGGATTCCGCAATTTCCGGGAACCAGCAAATGCATGGCGATTTCATTATCCCCTCTGACCCGTATTCCGGGCGTTTCCAATTTCGGCGGGCATTTCGGCGCGTATTTAAAGTATGCGGGATTTGATGCTCTGGAGATAACCGGAATCGGTGAAGAAAATACCATGATCGTCATTGACGGTTTTAAAAATGATATTTCCATCACCAAAGCTCCGGCGATGGATCAGGTGTTCGATCTGGAGAAGGCCATCGTCGATCGGTTTCTTCAGGCCGGTCATGACAAGAAAAATATCGTCTTCCTGACGACCGGCGTCGGCGCGGCGAATACCACCTACGGTTGCATCAACAGCCACTACTATGATGCCGCCAAACCGGTGGATGGGACAAAAGGATTATACAGAACAAAGCAGGCGGGCCGCACGGGCTTAGGCACGGTCATGATGCAGAAAAATATCCGCGCCATCGTTGTCCTGTCGGCTTATCCTCATGGAGAAAATCCATACGGGGCTGCTGATTGGGAAAAGGTTAAGCAGTCGGGCACAAAACTCCACAAAATTGTCAAGGAGGTCGATCCCCAGGCGCTGAAGATGTACCGCAAAGGCTCGGCCGGCCTGATTTCTTTCATGAATAAGGACGACTATCAGTCGTTGCCGGTGAATAATTACCAGTACGGTTCCCATCCGGAAGCGGAAAAAATCTGCGGTAAGACCTACGCGGAACAACTTTTTGATCACCGGGGAATGGATGGATGTTTTCCGGGATGTAATTTGATGTGCACCAAGGGAGGCTGGGTCACGCTGACTTCCGGCGGGCATAAAGGTAAAAAAGTATGGGTCGACGGTCCGGAATACGAAACCGCCGCCGGTTTCGGCTCCAACCTCGGTATGTGGAATCCCGAATTTATCATGGAAGCCAACTGGCACTGCGATAATTACGGTATTGATACAATCACTACAGCCGTCATTATGGCCTTTTTGATGGAATGCTATCAGCGGGGGTATCTGGTCAAGGAAGATACTGATGGTTTCATGCTTGCATGGGGCGATAAAACTTCCGCTCTGGAGTTTATCCATCGTCTTGCCCGCCGGGAAACCGAGCTGGCAAAAGTTGCCGGCCGGGGCATGATAGAACTTATTGACTGGATCTGCCGGAAATATACGGCAAGAACCGGCAAAGAAAAACCTGTAAATCAGATCGGGCAGTTTGCCATGCACACGAAGGGCTTGCCTTTTTCTCTTTACCGGACGCACCGTTCCTTATCCATGCAGGCCTCCTACTCCGCCGCCAGCGATATCGGCGCTCATCATGCCGCCGCCTGGCTCGTCAAAGTCGATTTGCTGGGCGCGTTTCCGACATTCGAAACAAAAGCCAGGGCGCTGATCACATATCCGCGTGTGCGTCTGGGCAACGACAATCTGGGTCTGTGCAAACTGCCGTGGGTGGATGTGTTCAATCCCGATTCCGGCAATCGCAAAGATACGGATATCTATATCAATCCCGCTTCACAGGAAATCTACGCCGATTTTTACAACGGCATGCTGGGGACGAATATGACCTGGGAGCAGATCTTCGAGCGGACCGACCGCGATATAAACCTGCAGCGCGTCATGAACGTGATGACTTTCGAAAAAACAACCGGCGAACATGACTGGATTCCGGACAGGGCGATTGGTCCCACGGAAGATGTCCTTTATGAAAAAGAAAAAGATTATAACGATCGACAACTGAGTATTATATTGAACAAACCGCTTGATGAAATCCGGAAAATGCAGACCGCGCAGAAGCGTGAAATGCTCATGAACCACCGCAAGGAAGAACTGAAGAAATTAATCAGTGTTTATTACACGCAGCGAGGCTGGAACGGGGCAGGCATACCAAAAGTCGAAACGCTTAAGCAAATCGGCTTGTGGAATTTTTTAAGCGAAGAAGCCAGAATAAAAGTCACCGCGACGAATGAATAGAGAATAACGAGTGACTTTGCCGGGGCGAGAATCGACCAACGCAATCTCGTGGATTTCTGTTTCGTTTAAATGATCAGGGCGCAAAAACTCGGGATAATCCCGTGTCTTTGCGCCCTGGTGTTGTTCAAGTCTTTTTATCTTATTTGCCGAGCATTAACGCTTTTAAACCCTTATCAGCCGGTTTGTCGCACAGCCAGATACCGAAAAGCACTTTTTTGAAATCAAGGCCTTTTGTTGTAACCTTCAACGCATTGTTTTTATAAACTTTGGTTCCCTCACCGGGAATATAGATGAGATCATACACGTCGCCTATCTTGATGTTATCCTTGAATACGGAAATGAAGGTATCTATCTTGTCCTTGTAAGGCGCGGTGTTGCCGTTGGTGGAATTCTGAAATCCTTCCAGGGTGGCGTCTTTCATCTTGTCGCTCGTGATCAGCTTGGAGATGATGTGGAGTCTGATGGCCATAGGGGCATCGGCGTTCATTATCGCATTGGCATCGCCGCTTTTCTGCTTGAGATAGAGACCACTGACATAGGCCTTGATGAAAAATTTTGTTCTGATGCCGGCACCGTTTAATACCAGGGTGTCATTGCCGGCCGCAAGAGTTTCCGGCATGTTAATGCCGCCGATTTCTTTCGCGTAGCCAACGGACGTGATGATAAGAAGGGCTGAACACAACAACAATAATTTTTTGAACATAATGAACACCTCGCTTTTTTTAATTTTAACCTTGATAAGGCTAATTTAATAATTGATTGTGCGGTTATTCCAATACCGTCTTCGAGAAATATAATTTTTGCTGTGAAGGAAGTATACGAATAAAGCTCTTTGTCTGTCAATTAATTATTTCTGCAATTTGGAACAGGGTAACTCCCTTTCCTTGGGATAGGAGAGACCATTTGAAACAGGATCAATAAAATGAAATATTACCCTTCAAATACAAAAACCCCGTTCTATTTTCAGCAACGGGGTTTCGGTAATCAGTCTATTGCCTCCTCATATGAGGTTGCATGGTTAATGATCATCAAACTAATTCTTCGTTTCCTTTTCCGTAGTCGCGAAAAGATTCGACCCCTGTAACTTCAGCACATTTTTCTGTTGCTTTTTCATATCCTTCTTTTGCTTTGCCCATCAGTTCATCTGCTTTGCGGGCAATATCTTCACGCGACTCCTTGCCACTTTTGGGTGCAAACAGAATACCTAACGTTATGCCGACCAATCCGCCAATAATCAAACCTACAAGCAAATCACTTTTATTCTCTGACATAAAATACCTCCAAAATGTTTATCAAGATTATTCGTTTCTAATAGACATGGACCCGCAACGTGTAACTTTTTGTTAAATTAGAATTATGCTTCATTTCAACCATTACCGGTTGTAATTTAGCATAAAATTGAAATTTTGAAAAACAAGGATTTCAGCCCCCTGCCTTCTATTGCAAAAAATATCCATGTAATCAATTATACTCTGTTTTATGCAAATTCATAGCCGAAGAAAAAAATATGCGCCTATCTTCAACCTCATAATATAAATAATATTTATAATTATCGATGTATTAATGGTATATTAAAACATCAATGCAGAGGTTGTAATGTTGCATATTTTCGATGAAAACTGCCTCAGCCGGTATGAAAGCTGGTTCGAACTTAAAGAGGGAAGAAAGGTGTTTCTCAGACCCGTACTTCCCACAGATGAATATCTTATCGTAGATTTATTCAATAAACTTCATCTTGCTTCCATATATATGCGTTTTTTAACCCATCTTAATGCTCTGCCGGAGGATTTGCTTTTTCAGTTAACGCATATCGACTACGATAAAAAATTTGCCCTGGCTGCTTTGGTACAAGAGGATGGAAAAGACTTTGCCGTTGCCGTAGCGAGATATGGTTATGACCCTAAAGATGATATTACCGATTTGGCTGTTACCGTCCGTGATGACTGGCAGAACAATGGACTTGGGAAGTCATTATTGCTAAAAATTATTTCTATTGGCAAGGAGCACGGCATTACCCGTTTTGTGTCGATGCTTGATCCAAAGAATAAAATTATAAAGCATATCCTTCAGGAAAGCGGTTATCAGATAAAGTATATTCACAAAGACGGCTATGCTTTGGTCGAGATTTTTGTTTAGATATAATTATCATTATGCGTTTAAGCCGTAGTTATTGTAACCGTGACGTACAGAGATTTCATGCTGGAATCCAGTATGAAATCCGTAATAGAGAAGCTGAAGATTACGGAAAGAAACAACCGTTTTTAAGGAAGGATAAAAGTCCGGCAGCCGAATCCCTGTGTAAGGTTGTCAATTTCATATTTTATACAGCGCCTCTTAATAAGCTATCCTTACATTTTTTATAAGATGAATCTCCTTTTGTTAAAACTTCAACAGGGATCAGGATATCAGGATAATCTTTTGTTTTTGTCAGAATCCCGGATTTAATATTATCGGACGGATCCCCGTGTCCGGGTTTACCCGTATAACGAAAAACCGAGTATCTTTTATCAAGAGGTTTGTGAAGGTTGAGCCATTTTGTTAAACCATCTAAAATGGATTCCGTTTTGTCCATAAGATCATTTGAGTCAATGAAAAAGTATCCTCCTTTTATTTTCTTAGCATATTCTTCTAACCGTGATAATCTGGAACAATAATAATCCGTGGCTTTCACAGGATCCCTGCACCATTCTATATTTTCAATGTAGCCCATATTAATAATGCTCTTAATGGTATTTTCAGGCTCTCTTAACAGAAAGATGATTTTCGGTTTTGCAATTTTCAGTACTTTATCTGAAACGATCAGCCTGTCGTGGAGAATTTTGTCCAGCAGATATTTATGGTTAAGTTTGCATTCTAAATCTTTAGACAATTTGTAACGCATTTTCATTAAAGACATACAACCGCGATAGGATAACCCCAACTCTGAATAACCGCAAATATCGGGACTGCTTCCAAGGATATGAGCAAGGACCGAAGATCTGCTTCTCATATGACTCAAAATGAATAAATATTTTGTTCTGCAGGTGATATTTTGCAGATTTAAACAAATTTGAGATATTTTCATAGTGTATCAAATTATTTTAAGTAATATTTTGTCATTTCGCTGTCTGTTTTTCCAGAAGATCAAGGAGCTCTTTGTTTTCCGGAATATCCGTCATTGAATGGCCGTAATGAACAAAACGTACTTTACCGGATTTATCAATCATCAGTTGAGCGGGCATTCTGCCCAGTTTGAAAAGATTGATTTCCTGACCGTACTTTTTCAAAACTTTGTGTTCGGGATCGGGCAGGCCGATAAACGGCAGTTTTTCTTTTTCCCAGTAGTTTTTGAAAGCCTCGGCATTTTCAGGTCCGGCAACCAGAATCTCCGTGTCCAGTTTGACGAATTTATCGTAATCCTGGCGCAACCGCGCCATGTGCGCGCGGCAGAAGGGTCAGAAGAATCCGCGATTGAAAACCACCAGAACATTTTTTTTGTTGAGATAGTCGGAGAGAGATACGCTTTTGCCGTTAAAATCGTTCAGCGTAAAATCCGGCGCCTGAACATTTAATTCTACTCTGGGCATAACGTTAATCCTTTCATCTTTATTATAAATATACTCTGAACTATCTTAAATTCAAATCTTTTTTAAGAATATAGACGAGAGAATACCGTCTTGCTTAATAATATTACGGATATCGGCCTTCACTATTGGAGTGATGAAAAAGAAAAGAAGTATTGAAATATTTTATTGAAAAACGTAAAAATTCCTTTAAGCAATTCTTATAACTTATTAGCAAACAGGAGGTAGTATGGATAGAGCTGAAATGGCGGTTGCCAAATTTGTCAGCGGTTTCAATTGTGCGCAGTCGGTTCTGTTCTCTTTTTGTGATGATCTTGGCCTGGATAAAAATCAGGCGCTCAAGATTTCCTGCGGATTCGGCGCAGGTATGGGTAGAAAGGAAGAGGTTTGTGGAGCGGTGAGCGGCGGAATATTGGTCATCGGCGCCAAATACGGCCGGGGAGAAAATGACGACCGGAAATCAACAGAAGTGACTTACGCAAAAATCAGAGAACTTATGGACCGGTTTTCTCAACAGCACGGCACTTATCTTTGTCGCCGGTTGCTGAACGGCTGTGAACTGACAACCGATGAAGGTCAAAAGGTTTATCTGGCCAACGATTATTTTAATAAAATCTGCAAGCCGTGTGTAAAAAGCGTGGCGGAGATACTGGAAAGTATAATCTGAAAACGCAGTTGACAATTATTCGGCTTGTTGGTATTTTCTGCAATCTTTCGAAAAAGACTAAGGAGGTAAAATTAAAGCGTTAATCCCAAAAAGAAATTAGAGTGGAAGCGGTACGTTGACTGTTGATGTTAAAACCTTTAAAGAAAAAGGAGTTCTTAAGTGGGAAAAGATACGGAGTATAAGATTTCGACGTCGGAAAAAGAAGGGATACTGGAAATTGTCATCAAAGGTGAGATTACAAAGGATTCCATCGGTAAACTGCAAAGTGAAGTAATTGAAATTATAAAATCAAAAAACCTCCAGAATGTGTTGGCAGATGTTCGTAAACTTAAAGGGCGTTTCGGATATACGGAAGCTTATTTTCGCGTCAGAAATTATCCGTCTGACATACCGAGAGTAAATACTGCCTGTGTTGATCTTGTCAAGCACGCGGACTATCAGAACTTTCATGAAAATACTACGGTCAATGCCGGTTATTCTTTTAAGTGGTTTACCAATGTGGATGACGCCAGAGCCTGGCTCAAAAAGATTTCGGAAAAACAAGACAGCATTTCAATGAATGAATAAAAAAATTATCAACCATACGCCTTTTGGTTCTGTTTGTATCGTCTGGCATTTATCAAATAATTTGCCGCGGATTATTCATGTTATACTTTCACGGCCGGGTCTGCCGGCTGAAGATCGGGCAGTGGCGCTTTTTCCGGATTCCCGAAAATCTTCCTGTGCGGAAATTGATACAACAGCGGTATCCATCAAAGCTTGTCTGGAGGGAGAGGGTATTGTAATTCCTTTGGATGTTGCCGATTTGTCCCTTTGTTCAAAATTCAACCGGTTGGTTTTACGCGCGCAGCACGCGATTCCGCGCGGCTCTGTCAGCACTTACGGGCTTGTCGCGGCGCATATAGACGTATCCGGCGGGGGGCGGGCGGTGGGCAATGCTTTGGCCTGGAATCCTTTTCCGGTTATAGTGCCTTGTCATCGGACAATTCTTTCCAGTCTTCATCTTGGCGGCTTTCAGAGCGGAGTTGAAATGAAAAGGGCTTTGCTGGAAAAGGAAGGGATCGTTTTTGATGAAGCGGGGAGGGTGATTTGCAGACAGCTGTATTACCGCAAAGCGAATGGATATTTATAATAATTATTCGACCGCCTGAAGTAACAATTTAGAAATGTTCAGTAATTTCAGCCTTGTATTAGCCTTGGATATTTGGTAACTTTCTTTCGGAGGTCGGGTTCAATTTCAAACTCATTACAATCCGGTATGTCTTCCTTAATCAGCATTATCGTCCCGGTTTATAAAACCGAGCCCTATCTTCGCAAGTGTCTCGACAGCATTGTCCAACAGACGTATAAAAATCTGGAAATAATCCTTGTCGACGACGGTTCCCCCGATAATTGCGGGAAAATTTCTGATGCATACGCTGCTCTTGATCCGCGAATAAAAGTAATCCATCAACAAAACGAGGGTCTTTCCGCCGCCCGTAATGCGGCGCTGAAAATTGCGTCAGGCGAATATATCGGTTTTGTGGACAGTGACGACTGGATCGATGCCGATATGTTTGAAATGCTCTACGATGGTGTTTTGAAATACAGAGCCCATATCGCCATTTGCGGGTGCTATTACGTAAAGGGCAATAAGTATCGGGAGGAGAGAGAGAAAGACATCACTTTGTATGGCCGTGAAGAAGCTCTGCATCATCTTATCCTGAATGAAACTTTTACCAACCATGTGTGGAATAAATTGTTTAAAAAAGAATTGTTCGAAGGTGTTTATTTCCCTTACGGCAGAACTTTTGAGGACATAGCAACTACCTATAAATTGTTTGAGAAAGCGGAGAAAGTTGTTTTTCTTAATTCAAGTAAATATTATTATCTGCAAAGAGATGACAGTATTATCGGCGCTAAAACAGTCAGGGGTGAGGCGGATAAATGTATGATGATGTACGAACGCTATGTCGATCTCATCAAAAAATATCCCGGGAAGAAGGATCTTCTTATATCCGGGTTTTATCTGGCGTTTGCCGATTTCGGATATGCCGTTTCAAGGCAAAGAAATGATTATTTCCGCATGTATAAAAATCATTTTGGAGAAGTGATTGATTTCGCGAAAAAAAACAAACAGGAAGTCTGGAAATGCCGTTTTGTCGGCAAGGCCTGCAAATTGAATTACACGCTTTTTCTGCGGGAGACCCGGCTTGCGTTTATCGGGATAAGATTCTTTGTTTTTATTTCCAAAATCAGAGGTATATTCTCTTCAAAACGCAAAATATATAAGAAAGCGTATCTTTAACTTTTGGATTTCTATCGTAATCATTTGACTTGATAAAATTACGGCGGAGTTGTAAAAAATAACCGTAGATAAATGCCGGAGGCATTAAATATATTAGCGAAAAGATATTGAAACAAGGAATGAAAAATGCCAATTACAGAAATACTTGCCCGCAACGCCGCCCTGTACGGTGAAGAAATCAGCCTGGTAGAAATCAATCCGGAAATAAAAGAAGTGACGGCAAGCTGGAAGGATTACGAGCTTGTCGAAACCAATCCGGAAAAGAGATACAGACGGGAGATGACCTGGCGCGAGTTCGACGATAAAGCCAATCGCTTTGCCAACTTTTTACTCGGCCGAGGCCTGACCAAAGGCCACAAGGTCGGCATCCTGCTGATGAACTGTCTGGAATGGCTGCCGGTTTATTTCGGTATCCTGAAAACAGGAGCTCTCGCGGTGCCGCTCAACTACCGCTATACGGAAGATGAAATCAAATACTGCCTCGATCTGGCCGAATGTGACGTTTTGATTTTCGGACCGGAATTTACCGAGAGAGTCAGTGCGATACGCGAGCAGGTTCCGAATATTAAAATACGTCTGTTTCTGGGACAGGACTGTCCGGAGTTTGCCGAAAGTTATTACGCGCTCACCGCGTGCTGTTCGTCAACGGCTCCGAAAATCAAGCTTTCGGACGATGACGATGCAGCCATATATTTTTCATCCGGTACCACCGGTTTTCCCAAAGCAATTCTTCACTCGCACCGTGCGCTGATGATCTCGTGTGAAGTGGAAATGAATCATCATAAGCAGACGAGAGAGGACAATTTTCTTTGCATCCCGCCGCTTTACCATACCGGCGCTAAAATGCACTGGTTCGGCAGTCTCCTTTCCGGGAGCCGTGCGGTTCTGTTGCGCGGTGTCAAACCGGAATGGATCATTAAAACCGTTTCCGAAGAGCGGATAACGATTGTCTGGCTGCTGGTTCCGTGGGCTCAGGATATTCTGGACGCCATCGAACGGGGCGATATCAAGTTGGAAGATTACAAACAGGATCAGTGGAGATTGATGCACATCGGCGCGCAGCCGGTTCCGCCCAGTCTGGTCAAACGCTGGAAAAAATATTTTCCGAATCACGAATACGACACCAATTACGGCTTGTCGGAATCCATCGGTCCGGGCTGTGTTCATCTGGGGATCGAAAATATTCATAAGGTCGGCGCTATCGGAAAGGCCGGATACGGCTGGGAAGTGCAGATCGTGGATGAGCAGGGACATCCCGTAAAGCGGACGGATGTCGGTGAACTTTGCGTAAAAGGTCCGGGGGTCATGAGATGCTATTACAATAATCCGGAGGCCACGGCGGAAATACTGAAAGACGGCTGGCTGTTTACCGGCGACATGGCGAAGATGGATGAAGACGGTTTTATCTATCTGGTCGACCGGAAGAAAGATGTAATTATCACAGGCGGCGAAAACATTTACCCGGTGCAGATCGAGGATTTTCTGCGTACGCACAATGCCGTCAAGGATGTGGCCGTTATCGGCATTCCGGACCATCGTTTAGGTGAAATCACTGCGGCCATCATTGAGCTGAAACCCGGTTTTTCCTGTTCGGAATCGGAGATAGAGCAGTTCTGCAAAGAGATGCCGCGCTACAAACGCCCGCGCAGGATCCTGTTTGAAAATGTTCCGCGCAATCCAACCGGAAAAATTGAAAAGCCGAAGCTCCGCGAGAAATATTGCGGCGGCAGCCTTGTAGAGGCGCAGACAGAAAGTCATTGATAAGAAAAAGGAGAAGAGTATGATTGCGTATCAGCTTTCCATTTTTGCGGAAAATAAATCCGGGAAACTGGCCAAGGTGACGAGTGTTCTGGCTAAAGAAAAAATTAACATCCGCGCCACAACAATAGCGACAGCGGATACATTCGGCATTATCAATCTGATTGTTGACGATCCCCGGCGGGCAGAAACGGCGTTGTCCGAGGCGGGAATGACGGTTCATCTGCGGGAAATTCTGGCGGTTCTGATTCCCGATACTCCCGGCGGATTAGATAAATTGATGCAATTGCTTTCTCAGGAAGGCATTAACATCAACAACGCCTACGGCTTTGTCCTGGAGAATTCGAAAAAAGCGGTATTCGTTGTCGATGTCGATCAGATGCAAAAGACGGAAAACCTTCTGGAACAGAAAGGTTTTAAAACTCTGGATACGCAGTCTTTGTCAAATATGTGATATTTTGTTTGAAAGATACGTTTAGAAGGAGGGAAAATTATGGCACACGAGGACAAAGGAAAATATTATAAGAAACATCCTCAGAATTCCGAAATAGATGATGATCTGAAAAAAGAAATTCTCGAACAGGTCAAGAATAACAGCATCTCCTGCAAGAAGGCTGAGGAAATTGCCGAAAAACTGGGTTTTTCTTTAGGCGAAACCGGCAGGGCCATTGATATTCTGAATATTAACATTACCAAATGCCAGCTGGGTCTTTTCGGTTACGGCGAGACCAAAAAAATTGTTCAGCCCGCGAAAGAAGTAACGCCGGAATTGAAGGAAAGCATTGCCTCAGCCATGGAGAATGAAAGACTTTCCTGCGCTGCCGCATGGGAAATTGCCGAAAAATTCAATATCTCCCGAATGAAGGTAGCCTCCGCCTGTGAGGCGATGAACATGAAGATTAAACCGTGCCAACTGGGCGCGTTTTGATACCAAGTTGCCTTCTTCGGCTAACTTTATTGGCTGCGTCGTTATCCTTTGAACGCAAGATGGTATTGTCTGCGATGAATTGTTCGTGCTTCCTGAAAATACAAATTAAGGTAGCTTTTCAGTAATTGAATCACCAAATCGGCGTTTTTGCGGGTGCTTTTAAATATTTCTGCCACGGTGAGAGGTTCCTCTACCAGACCGTTGCCGAAGTTGTCAATCGAACAGACGGAGGCATAGGGAATCCCCAGTTCCATGGCGATGACAGCTTCGTTGGCCATGGTCATGCCGACGATGTCGGCAAAATGAGCCATCATTTTTATTTCAGCTTTTGTTTCCAGCCGCGGTCCCTGCGTCTGCCAGTAGGTTCCTTTTTTGACAACCTTTAAATCCGTTTTCAGCGCCGCCTTAATAATTTTTTGCCGCACGTTTTCATTCAGGGAGGGGGTGATGTGCACGGGATTGTTTTTGTAAATCGTGGGAGAAGCCGTAAGTGTGATAAAATCGTCCGGAACGACAATCATTCCCGGGCGTAAACTTTTTTTTAAAGAGCCGGTGGAATTAATGCCCACTATTTCGGAAACGCCGATGTCCTTCAGAGCTCTTAAGTTGGCGTGATAGTTGATCCGGTGCGGCAGGACATGATTGTGGGGGTTATTGCCGTGTCTTAAAATCAGAGCTATTTTATCCGTGAGAAAGACGGAAGCTTTTCCGAATTCGTTTTTCATCATTTTTACAGAGCTGTTTTTAAATAAATCGCTTCTTTCCATGACGAGTTTTGTGGATATCACGCCCAAAATATTCATAAAATCCTCCCTTAAGACGGATGATATAGCAAATTTATATCAATAAGTCAAAAACGGTTAATTTTATCCTGCCAGATAGCATTTGACTTTCCGGGCTTGATTATGACATATAGGCCTTCCAAATGAAATTTAAGGAGGACTTTATCATGAGCAGTCAGTTACTGGGGGTTGCCACCGATGATAACTTTGAGAGTGAAGTTTTAAAAAGTGCAGACCCCGTGCTTGTTGATTTCTGGGCGCCGTGGTGCGGTCCGTGTAAAGCCATCGGTCCCATTGTTGAAGAAATAGCCGGACAGTTTGAAGGCCGTCTCAAGGTGATGAAGCTGAACGTTGACGATAGTCAGAAAACGGCGCTTAAATTCGCCGTGCGCAGTATTCCAACCATTATTCTTTTTAAAGACGGCCAGGCGATTGATACTGTCGTGGGCCTTGTTCCCAAGGCCAGACTGGAAGAATTTGTGAAAAAAGCGCTGTAAATAAATTACTGAATTTAAAAGGATCGGAATTTGATGGATTTGAAAACGTCTGTGAAAATTAAGCGATTAACAATAGCCATGGCCGTTTTATTGACATTATTTATTGTCAGCGGCTGCTCGTTTTTAGATATTTTTATGAAAAAAGATTTGCCCAAAGCTTCTCCCGAAGGACTTTATGCGCGGGCGTCCGAGGAATACAAGCAGGGCAGTTATAAAAAAGCGCAGGAATATTTCCTCCGTCTCAAGGAGGAGTATCCCTTGCATGACCTGGCGGTGCTGGCGGAGATAGGAGCCGCCGATTCCCTCTTCAGCGACAAAGAATACGCTCAGGCGGCAGACGCTTACAGCGACTTTATTTCGCTTCATCCGCTCAATGAAAATGTTCCTTATGCCATATACCAGATCGGCATGTGTCATTACCATCAGATGGAGGCTGTTGATCGCGATCAGACCGAAACGGTCAAAGCCAGGAATGAATGGGAAAAACTTGTCGAACGCTATCCTGAAAGCAAATTCGCCCCAATGGCGGAAAAAATGTTACGGGAAGTCAAGCAGAGGCTTGCGGAAAGGGAATTTTACATTGGGGAATTTTATTTTAAGCAGAAGAAATATCAGGCAGCGCTCGGCCGTTTTGAAAAGATTGCCAAAGAATATCCCAATGTCGGTCTTGATTATAAAGTAGAATATTCCATTAATGAAACAAAAGCAAAAATAGCCGAGGAAGAAAAAGAAAAGTTAAAAGAAGAAGCGGAAAAGAAAAAGAAAGAAGAACAGGATCTGAAGAAAGAACAGGAGAAGAAGAGAAAAGAAGAAGAAAAAAAGAAGAAGAAAACTTCAAAACAATAACATCAATTTTTATTCGGAGATCTTTAATTCCTCCAGCTTGATTTTTCTGATAAATTCCCGGCGGGCGACTTCCGGAGCAACGGAAGTATCAATTTTAAAGCGGCAATTCTCCGGAACTTCGTCAAGCGCTTCAAAGTCGTCTTTTTGCTTCTGAAATATTTCCCATCGTCCGTCCGAGGCGTTATTATTATCCCTTACCCTTGTTTCCAGACGCTCTTTTGTGGTTTCATCGGAACAGGCGCATTCCAGAACATAAAAACGGATGCCAAGATTTTCCGCCAGGCGCTTCGCTTTGAGACGCTCTTCCCGTCTTTTAAAGGAAGCGTCAATAATAACCGCTTTCCTCTGCTTGATTTTCCTGGCGGCCAGATCAAGAGCTTTTTCGTAGACAAGACGGGAAACATCTTCGGAATAAATGCCTCTTCCAAAATCTTCGTAGCGCCGTTCGGTGGGCTTGATATCGAATAATTCCTTGCGTAATACGTCCGTACGGATGATTTCCGCGCCGAAACGCGACGCGAGTTTGCGCGCCTGATAGCTTTTTCCCGAGCCCATCAGTCCCGCGGTTAAAATTAATGCGGGTTTATCCAGGCGGGAGGCGTAGGTATAGGAGAGGTTGAAATACCTCTTGGCGATTCCCGTAATTTCCGCACGTTCGGCGGGAGTAATTTCTGTTTGATCCAGACGGAAACTGGTCACTTTGCCGCGCACGTAAGCGTAGTAACAGCGGTAAAAATTAAGCAGGGAGGGCATATCGCTGTCGCCGGAATACTTTAAATAGGATTGCATAAAATTTTCGGCATGGAGCGGATAGCCGTTGAAATCGATATCCATGGTCAGGAAAGCCACATCTTCCGCGACATCGCCGCAGCGGAAGCGCTCATTGAATTCAATGCAGTCGAAAATGATGATGTCGTCAGTCACGCAGATATGATCGAGATGCAAATCGCCGTGACAGTCCCTGATTTTATGATCGGCTACTCTTTTTTCGAAAAGAGCTTTCTTTTCCGACAGAAATATTTCCGCATAATCCCTGACAAATCCGTACTGGTATTCGGGGACCGTGACATTGATATAATTTTTTGTTTCTTCGAGATTTTCCCTGATGTTGTGACGGATGTTTTCGATGCCGCCCATTTCATCGATATCTTTACCGGTCCGGGCCCGCTGATGAAAAGCGGCAATTTTACGGGCCACGGCATCCATGGTTTTTTCGTCGGCCAGACCCTGGGAAAGGAGCGTTTTAAGCATTCTGCCGGCGGGAAGCTTTTTCATTCGCACGGCGTAATCGACGACTTCGATCCCTTCTCCCAGCGTAAGATTTCCCCGGGTATCCTTCGATATGGCGGCGACGTCCAGATACGTATCGGGAGCAAGGCGCCTGTTCAGTTTCAACTCTTCTTCACAGTAAAATTTTCTTTTTGCCAGACTGGTGAAATCGAGAAAATCAAATTTAAGCGGCTTTTTGACTTTATAAACAATATCTCCGGCGATAAAAATGTAGGAGATATGGGTCTGGATGAGTTCGACCTCTGCCGGATGGTGCGGGTAGAAATCAGCCTTTTTCATTGATTCGATTAATTGTGGATGAGTCATGGAATACCTCGCTCATCGCTTCGATATCATTTTTTAAAAAAGGTTTCCTATTTGTTTTCCAGCCATTTGGTCAGAAGTTTCGTTTCTTTTTCTTTCCACTGAGGAGAACAACGTATATTTAAGAAAGTTTCGTAAAGATTGTCAATCGTTTTTACCGCGTTTTCGATGAGATAAATGCGCTCCAGGAGGTTCCCCGATTGATCTTCGGCTGTTTCCTGCCAGTCCGTCTTCGGCATTTTCAGAGACTGATACTGGAACGAATCGGCTTTGAAGATAAATTCCCACTCGTTATTATCCTGAATCAGTTTGAGGCCCGCTTCTTTGACTTTTTTCCCCTGGCGAATCGCTTCTTTGCCTTCTTTAAGTTCGGCGTGAATGCCGTGACAGAGAACGCCCTGGGAGTATTCTCCTTCCCCGGCCTCCAGAGCAATTTTCTTTAATAAATGCAGTTCGACTTCATCTTTGTTCGGCAGCCTGATTCTGCCGTTGCGTTCCTCTGATTTGAACCACAGCCAGGTTAAAAATTCGCGGCCGATGAGAGACGCATTTTCCATGGATTCAGGGTCTTTTGTGATCAGATTGTTTTCCTGCGGAGAAAAACGCCTGAGCGTCAATGAAAAAGTTTTTTTGAACAGATCGACAAAATCGTCAGCCACCGTGTCGGAGAGCGAAGAAAAATAAACAGTGTTTTTCCCCACCGACCAGCAGACATCGTAAAAAGAAGGAACGGGATCGAGTTTGGTCAGCAGTTCCAGCCGGACTTTTTCTTTGATGTTTCCGGCCGCTTGTTTGTTCATTCTGCCTTTGCCGCTTTCGGCTAGAAATCGCCTTTCCTCTTCCAGCAATTTGATTTTCATCAGTTTGGAGGGGATGATCTTGCGGTCTATGCGAAGAGAAAAGATAAGATAATCACCCAGCGCGTAATTGGCCTTTTCAAAATCGTTATCAAGGATATCGGTCAGAGAAACCCATCCCATACGCTTTTCCTCGGTTGATCGGGATGCGTCCCGGAAAGAATTGGCTTTGATCCGGCTATTGATGAAATTAAAAAAAGCCTGCGGTAGCTGGCCTTCCACAGAAAAGCGCGAGAACGTAAAATTGCCTTTTAGTAAACCCATAATGAACACCTCGACGGGCTGCACCGTATATTATTCAAATCGGGTATGTCAAGAATTTATGTTGAATATGTGTTCCGGGGAATGAATAATTAAAACGTTGAAGACGTGGTTGTCCATCCGCTATTCGAACTGTTCAAGATATTTATATAAGGCATTCTTCAACCAGCCGAAAGATTCCTGTTTGGTGACGATAAACAGATATCCGCTGACGTTTTTTTCATTAAACTCAAAAACCGTCTTTAAAACAATGGCCAGACTGTCGGGGTCAAAGAGATTGTCGGCCACCAGGCCGCGGTTGCTTTTTTCAACGACAACGCGGGGCGGCGAATAGGTGGAAACGTCTCCCAGCAATTCGGCAATTTTTCCGATGCATGCCCCGATCAGAATGTTGCCGACTTCCAGAAAAGTTTCTTTCTCCATCTCGTGAGTGGGTTCCGAGTCGAAAAATCTGGCTCCGCCGTCAAACAGAGAGATCATTCTTCTCCCGCTTCCGGCAGGGAAAACCAGATAAGCGCTTCCCTTGAATTTACCCCAGAAATTTTGTTCCACCACAGAGACCGTATTGTAATCTTTAAGCTCCATGTTGATGTATTTCGGCAAATCGATTGCTTGAAGGAGTCGTATTTGGGGAACGCTGAGTATGACAAAAATATCGATAAACTCGGCAAGATCTGAAGCCGCCCGCCCAAAAGCGATATTCATGATTTCTTGTAAAAGGTCGGTCTCCGCTACCGTAATCATTTCTCTGGAGGTGTCATTTTTCAACATAATTTATCCGCGTTCAGACAGCGCAACGTCTGCTTCTTTGATTGCTGCCGCTATAGATTCTTTTGCAGGAGGTTTTTTTAATACCGAAAAAGCGCCCAGTTCATGTGCCTTGGCAACTGCCTTGATTTGTACATCGGCGGTAAGGATGATGACCATTGCTTTATGATCGAATTTTATAATTTCTTCCAAAGCCTGAAAACCGTTCATAACCGGCATCGTTAAATCCATAAAAGTAAGGTCAGGCTTGACTTCTTTATATTTTTCCACACCGATTTGACCATCCGCCGCGTCAAATAATTCGTAATTCTGATCTTTCGGGATACAGCTTTTAATTATTTTTATGGATATGGGAGAGTCATCAACAATTAAAATTTTTTTGATCATATGCAAACCTCATCTTCGTTGAATTCCTATCATATAATGGTTTATCAGAAAAGCATAATTTTTCTTGATTTTTATTTCATCTTACCGGTTGTCGGTGATTACATATCATCTTCAGTAGATGAACTGAAGATTTTTTTACAACGAGTTCTTTGTGAAAACATTTTTTGATGCTTACAGCCGAATCCTGAAAATCGGATAAACTTATCTGTCGGCATTATGGAGTCAGCAGCGTGCAGGAAATATATTCTCTGCCGGTGATAGAGAACAATAATATTGACAAAAACGATAAAAACATTTAGTCTTTCAAAACACTTAATTGTTCCTGGGAATGTCTTCTTTTTGTATCGGATAATTTCTGAATAAGGTAGCTTTCGGCAGAATAAATATTTTAAAATGAACCTAAATCAGCTGGCCATATTGTTGATCGAATTAGATCCCGAAACCCCTTCTAATTTGGACGAATTCAAGAAAAATCTGATTCTTACCAAAAAAAAAGCAAGAGGAAAGATTAAAAATATTTTGGAGCAGGCTTGCTCGGAGATGGAGACATGGTCGGGCCTTGATCCGGATCAGCGCCGGTCGGGGATGGTCCGGATGGGAGAGCTATTGGAACAGGCCATGGATTTAAGTATAGAGAAAACTTCCGGCGCAAAACCGAAAAAAAGCAAGATTATCCCACAGAAAAAAATGGAATCGTTGAAATTTACTCTATCCAATGAATTTGATGCCGATTTATTAAATGAGTTTATTGTCGAGAGCATGGAATGTTCCGGCATGGCCGAATCTTCCGTTCTGGAATGGGAAAAGAATCCCGACAATCAGGAATTGCTGAATACCATATTCAGAGGTTTTCACACCATTAAAGGCACCTCCGCGTTTCTTAATCTTGACTGCATCAAGGATCTTGCGCACCAGGCGGAGTCGATACTCGCCCGGGTCAGGGACGGCAAAGAAAACTTTACGGGAGATCATGCCGACCTGGCGCTTAAAACGCTGGATATCATCAAAGGTATTCTGGAGCGGATGAAATTATCCGGTCCGGGGCAGCAAATAGAACTTCCCGCAGATTATGAAAATCAACTGAATGCGCTGAAAAATTTTGTTTCCGGCGTCCGGCAACTTCCGGTTGATGAGATACCGAATATACCGGATGAACCGGATGTTGATATAGAACCCAAGAAGCGACCCACCCGAAAAGAAGAAGAAATTGCGCAAAAACAAGCAGTTTCTCCAATGCAGTTTTCAGGACTGGCCGCCGAGTCTACCGTCAGGGTTAAGATAGATCGTCTGGACAAGCTTCTGGATACGGTGGGCGAACTGGTAATCGCTCAAACGATGGTGGGAGAAGATGAACTGATTATCAACGGAAAAAATCACGAACTCAACAAAAAAGTATCTCTTGCGGGAAAAATCGTGCGCGAGCTTCAGGATTTGAGTATGATTTTGCGCATGGTTCCACTGAAAGGCACCTTCCAGAAAATGGCCCGGTTGGCCCGCGATCTTTCCCAGAAAAACGGGAAAAAAGTTGATTTTATCATTGAAGGCGATGATGTCGAGATAGACCGTAACATGGTCGATATGATGGCCGATCCTTTGGTTCATCTTATCCGGAATTCTGTTGATCATGGAATTGAGACTCCCGAAGAACGTCATCGCTCGGGGAAATCCGAAGACGGCCACATCCATTTAACGGCCAGCCATGCTGAAAGCAGCATCATGCTGACGGTATCGGACGACGGCCGGGGGTTAAATCGCCGGAAAATTATTGATAAAGCAGTCGCCAGGGGATTGGTAGATTCCACCGAACGCATATCCGATCAGGAAATATGGCAGCTTATATTTGAACCGGGCTTTTCCACCGCCGAGCAGGTGACCGAGATATCAGGCCGGGGAGTAGGACTGGATGTAGTGCGCCAGGCAGTGGAGGCACTGCGGGGCCGGATAGAAGTTCAAAGTTCGGAAGGCAAGGGCTGCACCTTCATTATGAGAATGCCTCTGACCATGGCCATTATCGACGGAATGGTGGTCAAGGTGGGATTCCAAAGATACATCCTGCCCATTGTCAACATCCAAAAAGCGGTCAGGCCTTTGGAATCTGATATCCACACCGTGAATCAAAGAGCCGAGATGCTTTTGTTCCAGGACGAATTGTTGCCGATTATCAGGCTGCACCGGTTGTTTGATATACCCGATGCCCAGACTCAGCTCACATCCGGTCTGCTGGTGGTAATAGGCGAGGGGCAGCATCGCTGCGCTCTTTTTGTAGATGATCTTTTATATCAGACACAGGTAGTTACAAAATTGCTGGGCAAGGGAATGAATAATGTGCCGGGAGTGGCCGGCGGCGCCATTATGAGCGACGGCACCGTAGGCTTAATCCTGGATTCTTCCGGAATAATCAGCATTGCCCGGCAACGATCAAATACAACAGCATAAAAAACAGAATGTATCGGGAGGCAAAAGTATGAATGACTCAACCGCTGTTAAGGAAAATCAGTCCGTCAAAATTGATCCCCGCGCAGGTAAATACCTCACCTTTTTTCTGGACAGCGAGGAATACGGCGTGGAGATCCTCAAAGTGCAGGAGATTATCGGACGGATGCCGATTACACCGGTGCCTCTGACTTCCAGCTATATAAGGGGAGTCATCAATCTGCGGGGCAATATTCATCCTATCATGGACTTAAAAATAAAATTCGGAATGAATCAGACCCGGATTACCGACGAAACCTGCATCATTGTTATCAGAACAGCCAGCATGATGATGGGAATCCTGGTGGACAAAGTTTCGGAAGTGGTAAATTTAACTTCCGCGGATATCGAGGATACCCCGTCTTTCGGGGCAGAAGTCAATCCGGAATATCTTTTGGGCGTGGGCAAGACCGGGGGAAAGGTTCGTCTGCTTCTGGATATCGAAAAAATAATAACCGCAACTGATATTATCAATATGAAAAAGGCAGCCGGCGGAGAAAGCAAAGAGGCTATTGCCGAATCATAGGACGCAAATATTAAATAGGTACTTGGAACTGACGATAAAGTAAGGGGGATAAGCATGCTGAACGACATTAAAGTAGGCATTAAGCTGATAGGAAGTATTGTCGCTATTTGTCTGATAGCGGCAGCGGTCATCCTGTACGGCATTAAAGTAAGAAATGACGTAATGCACAAGGTGGATTCGGTGCATCGCCAGTATGAAGTGAATATCCGTGATATCGGGAATATAAGGGTTAGCCTCGAAAAAATGGGGGGAGACATCTATCGATATTTGGGCGCACCGGCAGATCGGCAGAAGACTGGCCAGGAAATTAATGAGACCATCAGTTCGGTGAACGATATCATGCAGTCATATAAAAACAGAAATATCGGGGCCGAAGAAAGGAAGCTGATTGATGATTTTGAATCCGCCTGGTCCGAAATGCAGCGCGGTTATAAGGAAGGAATGAAGGCCGCGAACGAAGGCAGACAGGAAGAAATTAACCGCTTCCTGGGTGCCGGAAGCTCTGTGGTCCAGGCCAGGGAAAAAACCCTTGCTGCACTTCGTAACCTCAATAATTACAGCGTCAATGCAAATGAAGCGGCGATAAAGGCAACGGTTGAAAATGTCGGGGGCGTTTCGAGCATCATGTTGATATTATCGGCTATTGCGATAGCTCTGGCGATCGTTTTGATGGTGTTCCTGACCGAATCGATCACCAAGCCGCTCAAGAAAGGTGTGCTGATGATGGCGGAGATGAAAAAGGGACACCTTTCTAATCGGCTGGGCATTAATCGCAAGGACGAGATAGGCCTGCTGGCCGATGCCATGGATGAATTTGCCGATCATCTTCAGAAAAATATCATATTCAATATGCAGCAGATATCCGAGGGCAACATCAATGTTAACCAGACCGTCATTGACGATAAGGATGAGATCGGACCGGCGCTGAAAAAAATAATAGAAACCATCAATAATCTGCTCAGTGAAATTAACATTCTTACCAAATCGGCCACGGACGGGAAGCTGGATGTACGGGGCAAGGAGCAGGAATTTAAAGGAGCCTATCAGGATATCGTCCAGGGCGTCAACCGGACACTGGACGCGGTGATTGATCCGATCAATGAAGCATCGGCCGTGCTGGAGAGTGTGGCCGGGAAGGATATGACCTCCCGCGTGAAGGGCGATTACAAAGGCGACTATGCCAGGGTCAAAGAATCACTCAATCTGGCGGTGGAGAATCTGGACAAGGCTCTGCAGCAGGTGGCCATCGGTGCGGATCAGGTGGCATCGGCGAGCGTACAGGTGAGTACCGGCGGGCAGTCGTTGTCTCAGGGGGCCAGTGAGCAGGCGAGTTCTTTGGAAGAAGTATCGAGCAGTCTGCAGGAGATGTCGTCCATGACGAAGCAGAATGCCCTGAACGCGCGAGA
>JAJFTS010000243.1 GCA_021372815.1 Deltaproteobacteria bacterium
GCCGATAAAATCCGGTTTCCAGCCTTTAATGGTGTTCTTTAATATATGAAGGTCTTTATAATCAACGCCGCAGTCATGAATTTTCGGTTCATGACCGGCTTTTTTCAGGGTGGCGCCGA
This sequence comes from Deltaproteobacteria bacterium, assembly GCA_021372815.1. GTDB lineage: Bacteria > Desulfobacterota > Syntrophia > Syntrophales > Smithellaceae > Smithella. The sequence goes on from JAJFTS010000243.1 coordinate 120, forward strand.
TATACATAAGCCCCATCGGCTGTGTTATTACCCGAAGTTCGATATTAAGGAATCTTGGTTTAATAAGCAATATTTTGGACATGAACAACAAAACCTTCTCAACGCGTAATACGATTCATTAATATATTGCAGATATTTATTATGCGTTTGGTATATTAATAAAAATCTTATATGTCAAAATATTTGTAGCTATAAAATAGGAAATATTAGGGCTTTTAAACGGAATTATCGTCAGATTTACGAAGAGAAACTTCAATAAAATCTTAACTGGAAAAGAATGCAAAAGTGAAATTTACTTAAATTTTAATAATAAACGCAAAGCCATTTTTATTTTTGTTTTTGTATCCTCATAACCTGATAATCGTTGCAATGTTCTCAATATGTAGTTGGGACGAAGATAAAATATAAGATAAAAGAGACGTAGAAGACGAATTAAATCCCCGGTTGGAATACCAGTGGACCAGATCGGTATGGTCAAATCAGGTTGAGGATTACAGATAAAACGTCTAAAAAAATCAGAATCAAAGTTAGAATCTGTTTCTGCTTCTTTGAAAATATCTGTGCCATAAATGGGCATTAAAACCTGACAAATAATGTAATCAGCTTTAATTTGAATAGCGAGATCCATGGTAGTTTTTACCTGAGATACTGTTTCTCCCGGAAATCCAATAATAAATAAACCGACAGTTGTAATATTAAGAGATCGTGACCATGCGAAGACATCGTGAACTCTATTAATATCTATGTTTTTTTTAACTCGATTGAGAATCTCCTGATTGGCGGATTCCACCCCGAAACAAATTCGTTCGCATCCCGCCTCTGCCATCAATGCCAGAAGTTCATAATCGATATTATCCAGTCTGGCATTGCACGTCCAAGGTGTTTTAACATTGCGACGGATAAGTTCTTTACAAATTTCTTTTACATGCTTAATGGAGTTATTAAAATTCGAGTCGGCAAAATCAATAGATTTATATCCCATCGCTTTGCATTTCAGAATTTCATCAACTACATGTGTTGCTGTCCGCATTCGGTATGATCTATCCTTATTGTTGCAAAACGTACAGAGGTGAGGGCATCCCCGACCCGTGAATATAATGGCAGTTGCCGCAAATTTGTTTCCGGGGTGACGATATTGATTGATATCAAAACCTGTGCGATCGGGAAAAGGAAATACATCCGGATTCTGCTCTATTATTCTCGGTATGTTTTTTTTAATTTCTCCATTATCCTTGTATAAGATGCCGGCGATACCTTCAAATCCCGATCCGGTTTGAAATCTTGTCAGGAGTTCAACAAAAGTCTTTTCCCCCTCTCCCTGGACGATCACATCGAATTCACTGTTCTTTAAAGTTTCTTCAGGTAAAATCCACATGTGTGGTCCGCCACCAACAATAAGTGCCGATGGCAATATTTTCCTGATTTCTGAAAGTAAATTATATACTGACCACCAGACAAAAGTATTAACCGTGATGCCAATGACATCTGGTTGAAAATCACGCAGCAAATCTTCAAAATCTTGGAACGACGGCGTATTGGGGATTTGAAAATTAAAAAAACGAATTTCAGCATCCATTTGTTGTTTCACATAACTCATTACATACATCATTCCAATAGGAGGGGAATAATCGCATTCTGATAATTGTGTCCGATTATTACCGGGAAATCGCAATGTATGAGTGAATGGAGGATTAATAAAAAGAAGTCGCAATTTTAACTCCATCTAACTATTAAATTTACAGAAGTCATAAACTTTTGGGACGCTCACCTTTCCCGTTTTGGTGAATTTGTCAGTGACTATAATCGAATTAATCCAGAAAAGGAACTTTAAAAAGTTATTTCTTATGATCAATTTTAAGTATTTTCCGTGTACAGATAAATAAAAAATATTTTGATAAAATTAACCTTCTTTTTTTTATTTATTAGTATAAAGTGTGTCAATATCAAAATTTATATTATTTGAAAAATCTTCTTTGGTATATATCGGATTTTTATAATCGGGATAAATATAAAAAGACTTAATCTTATTCTTTGGCAATAATAAAACACTGGATATATCTTGATAGACGGGTTTCCAGTCGGCAAGATTCAACACATCGGATGGGGAGTATTTATTTTTAGGCAATATAAGCGCATCAGTTTTATAATCCTTTAGAATTTTTTGCCAATCTCCTTTATGTTCGGAAAATTGCATAGCCGTCTCATAAATATCGTGGGAATATACTTCTTCATATCTTCCGTCTATCAGGACTTTGCATTGGGGATATAATTTCCAGAAGGCGTAGCTGCCCCAGTTATATGTTGTTGCCAGATTCCCGGAAATATTATTTTGTTTTATAAATTCCAGCGAGCCGACAGGATAAATTCGATTGTCTATAATAATCCTGCTCGATAATTGGGGCAGGTAATAAATAAATATTATCAGTAATAGGACATATCCAAAGCCATATTTTGTTGTGTTCCATAGATTACAAGTTTTTTCAGATAAATTATTTTTGATAAATTTTTGCATCGGATCAAATAAATTAACATATTGATGATAAAAAAGTGCCGGTATGGCCAGAACAAAAAATTCGGTATGCCTTTGATGTCTGATGCTGAGGCATAGCAATACTGTGAACAGTGCGATCAGTGTCCAATCAGGATTTTTTCTCTCTCTAAGTAATTTTACGCCGACGATAATCGTCAAAAAAACAAAAATCATAAAAACGGCATGGATATGTATTTTAATTCCGGCGATGATATGAAAAGGACCGTTGAAGCTTATCGGATGCCATTCCGGTATATAGGGCCGGGGCATAAGAGACGCTTCGATCATGTAATTCCATAACTCAAAGCCGTAAGGGTTAATAAGGGTTACAGGTATAATCAAAGCCAGTATACCGAGATATTTAAGAGGATGTCGACGATTCAACGCTTCGCCGATAGCATAAATAATAATTAGTCCGATGCCGGCGAGGAAACCGCCATGCATATTTACCCAAAACAACATGGTGACCGGAAAAATCCAGATCAGATGATTTTCTCCGCATTTAATTTTCTCCAGAGCGTATAGCCATAATGTAAAAAACAGGTAGGTGAACATTTGGCATCTGATCAGGTTGGCAATACCCGGAAGTAGGGCGAATCCCAGAAGAATAAGGAACAAGACACCGGCCGTCTTATTAGATTGTAATTTGATGATTTTCATAATCAATATAAAAATTGATAAGATAATAAACCCTTTCAGGATAAATATTCCCCAGTTACCGAAATATTTTGCGAAGAAATAGAAAATGACTCCGGAACCCCATTCATGGTCTATCCATAAACTTTTTGTGGGGAGGTAGGAGAAAATGTCATGCTTCAATATATTGCCGGTTTGAAAGAAAATGGAGCCAACGGCCAGTCTGGCCCATAAATCGTAATCGGGCAAATTTATATTAAAAGTTAATATACCGACGATGACTGTTATAGATAGATAAAAAACGGTTTTTTTCATTTACTTCACCATTGGGGGGGGATTCCAGGCAATCTTTCCGTTCAGGTAAAGAATAATTCCAAGCCAGCCAAGCGCGTTTAGACCAAAGATCAGATAAATGAAAGACATCAATCGGGACTTAAAATAAAAATGCACTTTATTGGGTCCCGGTTCAATCTTGACCGCTTTATAAGCGAGATTGGCTTTGAAAACGGGAGTATCTTTTCCGTTAACAGTGGCTCTCCATAAGGGATGCCAGACGTCGCTGTAAAAAAGCCAGGCCGCTTGCGGGGCGTTGTTGTTCGTGGCGACTTCCAGATGATTCGCGTCAAATTTCAGGACCTGATAAGGCAGATGCAGTCGCATATCGGAGGCGAGATATTTATTCGAGACAACCGGACTTGTTTCCTGATATTTTTCAGGAGCGGATAGAAAGATCGTATCGCCTTTATAGCTGCTGTCGGTAATCA
>JAJFTS010000252.1 GCA_021372815.1 Deltaproteobacteria bacterium
CCATACGCCGGGTTCGATCTCTCTTTATCTGGACAGGGGAGGGAAGAGGGTTCTTTTCGGACAGGATATTCACGGGCCGTTTCACAAAGATTTCGACTCCGATATTGAATTGTGGAAAAAATCCATGCAGAAACTGCTGACACTGAACGCCGATATTCTTTGCGAAGGTCATTTCGGAATCTTTGAGTCCAGGGAACGCGTGCGCGGCTATATTGAACGGTATCTGGAAGAATACGAATAATGGAAATATTTCCGGAGCTTCCCTTCTTTGCTTTGTCGGCACAGTCCCGTATCAATAAAAATGCCGGACACTGCATCGAGTCCGGCATGATAAAGGGTTGACAACCCGGGTTTTGTTGATTCCAGCTTATTCGTCCCGCGTGAGTCTAACCGTATTTTCGTTTTATTTTATAACCGTCGCAGGAAATAAATAGCTTTCGATTATCAGGCTATTTCTTTTCGGCAATTTTTCCACCCAGTATCTTTTCGATTTTGGGAATATCGGCGCCATTCACTGCTTTACCGTCGATGATAAAAAACGGCGTAGACGAAACGTTCATTTTTGCTCCTTCGGACTTGTGCCAATTCATCAGTTCATCAACTTCGGTATTTTTGCAGGTTTCGTATTTCTGGCCGTCGATTTTACCCTTCATCACTTCTTCAAGGGCTTTGGCTCTATCGTTTTGACAAAGGATGTAACGCACCTTGCCGGGAGCATCAGGATGCATCGGCAGGGGGATAAAAAAAGTATATTTGGTTACGTCGGTTCGCGATTCGAAATAACTGGACGCCTGGCGACAGAAAGGGCAATCGGGATCCGTAAATTCTATCACGATATGTTTCCCGTTGCCGGTTTTTACCGCCTTGTCCAGATTCAGGTCCTTCGCTTTGAGGGCTATTTTTTCATCGAACTTGGCGGAGATCTGCTCTATCCTGCCGGCGGTTAGATTCTTTTTTGTTTTATCGAACATCTGTCCGGCGATGATAATGCTTTCCTTAGGCGCAAAATAATAGATCCTTCTTCCTTCCGTAACTTCATAAATTCCTTTAATCGGTGATTCCTTGACCGAATCAAAGGCAATGTCGGGAAAAGACGCCTTCAGCTTTTTTTCAACATCAGATCCCGCATTAGCTGCGCCCGCGCATAAGAGCAGCATGACCGCCATCATCACACTCAACAATATTTTTTTCATTGCTACGTTTCTCCTCTGTCTTTCTGTCATAGTAAAGTTGAAAAAGATTAAACCATTTTACTTGCTTTTTTATATGATTATCGCCAGCCGAAATCAAGATTCATATCGCCCGGCGCTTCCAATTCTATATTATTCTGAATTGTTTTTTTCTGCCCGGCGGGCACGTCCAAAAGCCAGACAAATTGGACATGGTCTTTTTCCGCCGGTTCAGGATTCTGCCGGAAGTTCAATTTTATTCTTTCGTCGCGTGCCTGAGGCACCGGTTCTTCGATGCGCAATTTAATATCTGCATCGCTTGCATTCTTTGCTTCAATCAGCCACTGCCAGCTTCTGGTTTGTTTGTCCTGGAAAATTGTTTTTCTGCCGGATTGATCAGCCAGCGTCGTGGAGGTGACGGAAACAAGCGGGCTTGTTCCGAAGAAAATAACGGTCTCGGAACCGGCAAACGAAAAATCCCGTTTACCCAGCAGAGCGCCGTCAATGATAAACAACGCCTGTCCGTAAGGAATTTCAGCGGGCTGATCAAGCTTTACCCGGGCGCGAACGAACGCCTGCGGATTGATGGCGGGACGCGAAAGATATAGAAATTCTGCCGGCCATGTGTCGTTTTTGATCGACAGACGCTGTTTGCCGCCGGCTGTGATATTTTTTTCTCCCAGAGACCAGACGCTGTAAGTCACATTCCTTGTTTCCACCGGCGCGGATTCCGGAATTTCTTCCGCAAGGGCTTCTTTCTGCGAAAATGTTGCGGCGTCGGCATTTTTACCTCGTGCCGCTTTATAAAGCGTGCGGGGACGGATAATCCACTCCGGCATTTCCGGAGGTTCAACATTGATTATCGGTTTAAGAGTCGCTAAATTCAACCGTACCTGTTTCCAGTCTTTGCCGGATGATTGCCACACGTCTGCCTCCCAGGAAAAAGAAACGCTTTTGTCTTTAGGCCGAGCTTCAAGGCGGTACAGGGGAAGCCAGCCGCAACCGGCAAGTGAGTATGTGTAGGATAATGATATTTCATCTAAAACGGCGCCGGATAAAGTTAGCGTTATCTCCCACGCCGTTTCTTTTTTGCCCGCGGCCTGATTTAATTCTTCCTGAAGTTTCTTGATGTTTTTGTCAATTTTTTCCAGTTGCGTTTCAACGGCGAATTTTTCCTGACTGGATATCCGGACGTTTTTTCCGATCGCATCGGCCAGTTTATAAGAGTCGGCGACGGTTTTTGTTTTTGCTTTTGTCTGCGCCTCCCAGAACTGAAGCTGTGCCGTCAGGGCCTGCAGCTTGGCCTGTTTCTCTTTTCTTTCGTCCTGCAGAGCGGCGATTTGCCTGCGCAGTTCGGCTATTCTGGTTTCATCCTGAACCTGAATCGGTTTTATCTGTGTGTCTTCGATTTTGATGCGGTTCACCGGATCGAAAGAAACAATAAGCGATTCCGGATCAGCCTGTGAGGGCAGGTTTATAACAGTCCGGCATTTTCCTTTATCGCATTGAGGAATAATCTTTTCTATTTCCGATATTTTTGCGGAAGTGGGGAAGAGGGTGACTTCCGTCACGGCTGCCATGGAACCGGCCGGGAGCAAAAGGATTAGAATAATAATCAATTGATGGCGGACAGAATAATTATGCTCTTTCATCATCTATCGTACCTCCTTTTATTTCCTGAGACTATGTTTTACTCCTACGGCAATTTCTCTGACTTTGTTCATGACGTCCTCTTCATCGATCGTCAGCAGTCGGCGGTTTTCCATCACGACGTTGCCGTTGATGATGACCGTATCAACATCGGCGCCGCTTGCCGCGTAAACCAGATGAGAATACTCATTGTAAAGCGGCGTCAAATGCGGTTCGTCAAGGCCAATGATGATCATGTCGGCTTTTTTCCCCGCTTCCAGCGAACCGATTTTCTTTTCCATGCCCAGAGCCTTCGCGCCTTCGATAGTGGCCATGCGCAGAACGGTTTGCGCATCCATCACCGTCGGATCTAGGCGGGCCGCCTTGTGCAGTTTGGCGGCTGTGGCCATTTCCTTGATCATATCCAGATTATTGTTGCTGGCGCAGCCGTCGGTTCCCAGACCGACGGTAATTCCGGCAGCGAGCATCTCCGGCACCGGTGCGACGCCGCTGGCCAGCTTCATGTTGCTGGCCGGATTATGCGAAATTTTACAGCCGTGATCGGCAAACAACCGGATATCTTCCTCCGACATGCACACACAGTGAAAAGCAATCAATTGTTCGTTGAGATAACCGATTTCTTTGAGAAAGGAAACGGCGCCCCGGCCAAGCTTTTCTTCCAGTTGTTTTTTTTCGGCAGCGTTTTCCAGAAGATGCAGACCGATCGGCACACCATATTGTTCGGCAAGTATTTTTACCTCTTTCAGCAGAGGCATCGAACAGGTGTACAGGGCGTGCGGTTCGATGATGATGTTAACCAGCGGGTCGTCCTTCCATTTTTCCGCAAGCATTTTGGTGTAGGCGATACCTTCATCAACAGTTTTGAAATTGGGTGATGGAAAATCGAATAGCACTTCCCCGATAAGGCACCGGATGCCGGCGGCTGTGGCCGCTTTGGCCGTCTCGTCCTCGAAAATGTACATGTCGCAAAAAGTGGTTGTTCCCGATTTGATCATCTCGGCGGCGGCCAGAAGAGAACCCCAGTAAACGAGCTCTTTATTCACATTCCTGGCTTCGGCGGGGAAGATATAATTGTTGAGCCAGTCCATCAGCTCCAGATCGTCAGCGATACCGCGGAAGCAGGTCATCGCCGCGTGCGTGTGGCAATTGACAAAACCGGGCATGATCAAAGAATCTCCGGCATGAATGGTTTTTCTTGCCCGGTATAGTTTTTCTATTTTTTCAGTATGATCGACGGCGACTATCCCGTCTGCATTAACGGCTACGGACGCACGGTTCAGACACGTGTTTTTGGAATCGAGCAGAAGCGCTTTCGAACCGGTAACAATCAGATCAACTTCCCGCATATACAGTTCCCTTTCTGGTTTAAATGATGCTTATCATACAAATTATTAAATCTTCAAGAAACAAAAAATATCCGGGAAAAGTTCATTAGTAAAATCTTGACAGTACGCTGCAAAAATAATATAAGCCCAATCGTTTCTAGCACTTTAATTCTCAGGTGCCTGGGTGGCGGAACTGGTAGACGCAAGGGACTTAAAATCCCTCGTTACCTGGTAACGTGCCGGTTCGATTCCGGCCCCAGGCACCAACTAACAATTCAATAGACAATCAGAAAATGATAAAAAATATTTGCTTTTTCAAAATATTCGATACATGTATTTAAATCTTTGTGATTTTAAATACTGATTGATAATATTTTTATAAATAATTTTGACAGCGTGGTTATCGGCCGATGATTGAAAGCATACCTCAGAAAATTGTAAAGGATATGGAACTTGCAATCTTTACAGGAGAACTTAATCCTCACGACCGTTTTCCTTCCGAACGGGAACTTGCCGAGCGTTATGGCGTCAGCAGACCTGTTGTACGTGAAGCCATGACACATTTAACGCAGCT
>JAJFTS010000255.1 GCA_021372815.1 Deltaproteobacteria bacterium
ATGGCCGCGCCCTGCGTACCGCCGCTGAAACGTCCGTCCGTCAAAAGCGCAACCGTCTTATCCAGTCCCATGCCGACGATGGCCGATGTGGGAGAGAGCATTTCTCTCATGCCCGGGCCGCCTTTCGGCCCTTCATAGCGGATGACTACAATGTCGCCGCCTTTGATTTTGCCGTCCAGAATTGCCTTGATAGCGTCATCTTCGCAGTCAAATACACGCGCCCGGCCCTCGTTTTTCTGCATGGCCGGAGCGACTGCGGATTGTTTGACCACGGCTCCATCCGGCGCGAGATTGCCGCGCAAAACGGCAATTCCGCCCTGCTGAGAATAAGGGGCTTTCAAAGGTTTGATAACGTCGGTATCGAGAACACGGGCGTTTTTCAAATTGGCGCCAACGGTTTTGCCGGTTACCGTCATGACCTTTTCGTCAATAACGCCCAGCGTGCTGATAACTTTCATCACGGCCTGAATGCCGCCTGCCGCGTCGAAATCTTCAATATGATGATGTCCTGCGGGGCTCAGTTTGCAGAGATTGGGGGTCTTCTCGCTGATTTTATTGAAGAGATCCAAATCCAGTTTGATTCCCGCTTCCCGGGCAACAGCGGGAATGTGCAAAACGGTGTTGGTGGAACAGCCGAGCGCCATATCCACGGCGATGGCGTTTTTAAAGGCGGCCAGCGTCGCAATATCGCGTGGCCTGATATTGCGCTTGAGCAAATCCATTACCTTCATACCGGCATGTTTGGCCAAGCGATGACGAGCGGCCAGCACAGCGGGGATCGTTCCGTTGCCGGGTAAGCCCATCCCCATTGCTTCGGTGACGCAATTCATAGAGTTGGCGGTGTACATGCCGGAGCAGGAACCGCAGCCCGGACAGGCGCAATCTTCCAGTTTCTTTAAAGCCGAAGCTGTCATCTTTTTGACTTTGACGGCTCCCACGCCTTCAAAAACAGTGATGAGGTCAACGGCCTTACCCTGAAGTTTTCCCGCCAGCATCGGTCCGCCGCTGACGAATATAGCCGGAATGTTCAGACGCAACGCCGCCATAAGCATACCGGGAACGATTTTATCGCAGTTGGGAATGAAAACCAGAGCGTCGAAAGGATGAGCTTTGGCCATGATTTCGATGGAATCGGCAATCAGTTCGCGGCTGGCGAGCGAATATTTCATGCCTTCGTGTCCCATCGCGATGCCGTCGCAGACACCGATGACCGGAAATTCCACCGGCGTTCCTCCGGCCATCCGAATTCCCGCCTTGACATCCTGTGTGATCAAATCCAGATGGATGTGCCCGGGAATTATTTCATTAGCCGAATTGACCACGCCGATGATCGGCCTGGCAATTTCTTCATCCGTGTAGCCCATCGCCTTGAACAGCGAACGATGGGGCGCCCGCTCGAAACCTTTTTTCATGAGATCGCTTCTCATTGTTTTCTCTCCCTTGATTTTGAAAATATTCATAGTGCCTTATTTTGTACCCCGCCGACGGGGGATTAAGGGGGTGGACTTTTTAAAATGAATCGCACTATTTTTTCATTCAGTTATGCAAAAAATCAAAATTTAATGCAATATCCACACCCGTCTGCTACAGCGGACCCCTCCGCCAGCGGAGGATATAAATAATAACATCTTACCGGTATTTTATGTTTTTACGAGCCCGCTATTTTTTCTTACGTCTTTCCGGACGTAATTCGCGTACGGCGGCTCCCGCCTTCCACATTTCCGAATCGCGCATTTCCTTGAGTTCCTTCTCCAGTTTGACTTTGTAATCCGGAGCGCTGTTGGCTTTCAATACAACCGCCGTTTCTTTTCCGGTGGCAACCGATTTATAAAGTTGGGAAAACACAGGCGCGACTGCTTTACGGAATTTGTGGCGCCAATCCAGAGCTCCGCGCTGAGCGGTCGTGGAACAATTGGCATACATCCAATCCATGCCGTTTTCCGCAACCAGACGGATCAAGCTCTGCGTGAGTTCCTCCACTGTCTCGTTGAAAGCTTCGCTCGGAGTATGGCCGTGTTTGCGCAGTTCATTATACTGCGCTTCCATGATGCCCGCCAGCGCGCCCATAAGCACGCCGCGTTCGCCGGTCAAATCACTGTAAACTTCCATCTGGAAAGTTGTCGGAAATAAGAATCCGGAACCGATGGCAATGCCCAGCGCCAGAGTCCTGTCCAAAGCGCGTCCGGTAAAATCCTGAAACACGGCAAAGCTGGAATTGATGCCGCTGCCGTCCAGAAAATTCCGGCGCACAGAGGTTCCCGAACCTTTGGGAGCGACCATGATCACATCCACAAAATCGGGCGGCACAACACCGGTCTGTTTTTTATAGACAATGGAAAAACCATGCGAAAAATAAAGAGCATCGCCCTTTTTCAGATTGGCCTTAACCTTGGGCCAGAGCATTTTCTGCGCCGCGTCGGAAACAAGATACTGAATGATCGTGCCGCGCTGAACCGCTTCTTCGATGGGGAAAAGAGTTTTGCCGGGCACCCAGCCGTCGGCAATCGCTTTTTTCCAGTAAAACTTATCTTCTTTCGCCTGACCGATAATAACGTTAATGCCGTTATCCTTCATATTCATGGCCTGCGCCGGACCCTGCACGCCATAACCCAGCACCACCACGACTTCATTTTTCAAAACCTTCTGCGCTTTTTTCAGTGGAAATTCTTTCGCTGTAATGACGTCTTCGACGACGCCGCCAAAATTAATTTTTGCCATAATTAACCCCCTATAAGTTTAATGAGTCCCAAATTTCAGAAGCGAAGCGCATAACCTGAAGGTCATCTGCGACTGAAATTTGCTGGACGAATTATCCACATGCGAAGCTATGTGGGATAGTACCTTTATTAATTTTCCAGATTCAACGCTACAATTCCCGTTCTTGTTATATCGGCGATGCCCAGCGGCGCGAGACGCGCCAAAGCAAATTTAATCTGTGACTGATCGCCGGTTATTTCCAAAATCACGTAAGCATCGGCGGAAACGATTACTTTCCATTTATTTGTTTCCACCGCTTTTTTGATCTGCTCTTTTTTCCCATCCGTAAAATTGAGGCGGACAAGAATCAACTCGCGGTGAATCGATTCCACGTTGGTCAAATCATCCACCTGAATAACATCGACAAGCCTTTGCAGCTGATTTTCAATGCGTATGACCGTTTCCTGTGTGCCGACGGTAGTCATGACTATCTTTGATATCTCGTACTGAGTAGTGGCATTCACGCACAGGCTTTCAATGTTATAGCCTTTGCCGCCCAGAATGCCGGCAATTCTGGCCAGCACATCCGGTTTGTTGTGAACAAGTATTGAAATGATATGTTCCTTTTTTTCCATCTTTAACCTCACCATCATAAGTATTTACAACCTCGCATCTAACTTGCTAGTTGATCATTTCTCGGGAACCTAAAGACATATTGCTGATCGAGTCACCCGGATGCACCATCGGATAGACGCATTCTTCGCGCGATACCCGAAAATCCATCAAAACCGGTTTATCAAGAGCAAGCCCCTGCTTCAAAACAGGTTCCACCTCTTCCGGCTTGGTGGCGCGTAATCCGACAACGCCATACGCTTCCGCCAATTTTACAAAGTCCGGCGCGTAGGTCATATCCGTGAAGGAATAGCGTTTTTCGTAAAACAATTCCTGCCACTGGCGGGGCATGCCTAAAAACTCGTTATTTAACAAAACCACTTTCACGGCAATATTGTATTGAGCGGCAGTGGCCAATTCCTGAATATTCATCTGAATACTGCCGTCGCCGGCAATATCTATTACCTGTCTGTCGGGAAATGCGCATTTGATGCCGATGGCCGCGGGAAATCCGAAACCCATCGTTCCCAGTCCGCCTGAAGAGATAAAAGTATTGGGCTTATCAAAAGGAAAGAATTGCGCCGTCCACATCTGATGCTGACCGACTTCCGTTGTAATAATTGCGTCGCCTTTGGTTAATTTATGCAGCGTTTCAATGACAAACTGCGGTTTAATAACTTTCCCGTTCTGGCAATACGTCAGCGGCACTTTTTCTTTCCAGTCGGCAATCTGATCCATCCATTCCTGCCGCGCCGATTCTTCATATGTATAATTGTGCTCATCCAGAAATTTAATCAGGTCTTTAAGCACCGCCTGCGTATCGCCGATGATCGGCAAATCGACGGCAACATTTTTATTAATGGACGAAGGATCGATATCAATTTGAACGATTTTAGCATTGGCGGCAAACGTTTCAATCGTTCCGGTAACCCGGTCGTCAAATCTCACGCCTACGGCCAGGAGCAAATCGCAGTGGCTGATCGCCATATTCGCATAGTAAGTGCCGTGCATGCCCAGCATGCCCAGCCAGAGCGGATCGCTTCCCGGGAAAGAACCCAGTCCCATCAATGTTCCAGTTACCGGAATCTGATATTTTCTGGCAAGTCTAGTCAACTGCTCGGAAGCTTTTCCCAGAATGACTCCGCCGCCGGTCATAATCAAAGGTTTTTTTGCGGCAGTCAGCATTTCCAGAAAACTGGCCATCTTCTTGGGAGCCGGTCTGTAGACCGCCTCATAATTTCTTATCCTGATATTGGCCGGATCATACTCCGTCTGAGCCGCCATCACGTTTTTGGGCAAATCAACCAGGACAGGCCCCGGCCTTCCCGAACGGGCGATATTAAAAGCCTCCTTGATCGTCGGAGCCAGTTCTTCAATACTGCGCACCAGAAAATTATGCTTGGTGCAGGGACGGGTAATGCCGGTAATATCGCATTCCTGAAAAGCGTCATTGCCGATCAGCCCCGTGGGCACCTGTCCCGTGAAAACAACCAGAGGAATGGAATCCATATTTGCCGTGGCAATACCGGTAACCGTATTGGTCGCTCCCGGACCGGACGTGACCAGGCACACGCCAACTTTGCCGGTCGCACGGGCATAGCCGTCGGCGGCGTGCACCGCCCCCTGCTCATGCCTGACCAGAATGTGCTTCAAATTACTTTTATAAAGCTGATCGTAGATATCAAGAACGGCTCCGCCGGGATACCCGAAGATAATTTCGACCTTTTCTTCTTCGAGCGCCTTCAGCAGTATTTCTGTTCCCTTCAATTTCATTCCATTTCTCCCTGAAAATTTTAATTTATAAATAAACCCTTGTTAACGACTTTACCTCAGTGTGGCCGATGTCATTCATTTCTAAAAGATCTTTCGACTCGTTACACTCGTTCAGGATAATTCGGCTAAGGCCTTTTTGGGCTGTGCCTTAAAAAGGCCAAGTCTCATTAAACTAAAAAAAGCCGCCAGTTTCCTTGAGAAAAAGCGGCTTTTCGCCATAAACAAGAAAGCCGCGGGCTTCAGGGGCCTGCGGCTTGTATCTTTTATTTTTTTTCCTTAAAGATACAGAGCGGCAAACCCCGTAAGTACGACTACTACGAGTACCAGGACTCTGTTCAGTATCCGGACAACGCCGCTTTCCATAACTTTAAGAAACATAAAATTCATTCCATTGAATCAATCTGAAAATTTAATAACGAAAAAATTAAAGCTTGTCAACCATATTTTTTATTCATCTTGCTGCAACTCACAGCAAGTGTATTAAAGATTACCTTCAGCCAAAGAAGGAATGACATTAATAAAAAGCAGTGTGCCGACTATGATGAAAAGCAGAATTAATGAACGTTGAAGCCCTTTGGTAATTTTCATTTTCTTCTCTTCCCTTTAGATTTTTTATACTGGCTGTTTATCACCTTATTTTCACTTTGAACTGTGCACTATGAACTCTGGACTTTAATATTTAATAGTGCCTGCCACGCATTTCCTCACTCCGCTTCTGTCCGTCGTTTCAAATGTCAAGGGTAAAGATTTGACCCCACTTCCCTCTTTTTTTTCATCTTTGCTCTCCCTATGAATATTCATTCCGTAAAAAATTTAATTGTAGTAGCCGCAACCTCTTATTGGTTCCACTATTTACTTTCTTAATCTTGCACGAATAAACATATCAGTCTGAGAATACATTTTCTTTCTTAATAAGTATTTAAGTCTGGATTGATAATTAGGTATGAAAGCCTTGACAAGTTCTCGGGTAATCTCGCTCATATTAATCCGCATAAAGGATATTTCTTAATGCAAACAATCTCAAATCCTAATTTCTCTAAAATATCTACTACGATCCTTTCAGACGCAAAACTCAAATGATCTGGCAAATAAAAGGGACGATAGTGATCTTGTGCCTTAAAATCAGCAGTGTCGCCCGTTTCTAAAATTAATTCGCTGCCAGGGTACAATAATTTCTTCAGAGATTTTAGAAACGTCGGTGGATTTGGTAGATGGGAATAAACATTTAACATTGAGATAATGTCATAGCGTTCTTTGTGGGAGTCAATGTCAAAGTAACTTACATTCAAGCCTCTCATCTGAGCCGATTTTTGTTTATGGACGTTAGGATCAGTGCCTTTCACATCAATTCGATTTTTACTGTACGTCTGAACTGCAGTTATGAATTCTCCGTGACCGCACCCGATATCCAACCATGTTTTTGCTTTTAAATCATCACTGAATAAATCCTTCAGAATATGAAGATACTGCGGTATTTTCTTTGAGTTATAACTGCCTGTAACACTAAAATCATTAATTCCTCTGTGTTTCCCTTGCATGTGAGCTTGAGTAATTTCATCATCATTTGGCCGGTTATTAACAAACAGAAGACCGCATTTATCACATTTCACTAATTGAAATCCATTCTCTTGGGCATAGAATTTATGTTGTTCCGATTCACAGTTGTAGCATTTTTTAACTATCATCATTGTTATCTATGCCAAAAGTAATATAAAAATCCTCTTCAAAAGCTGTTGAATTTAACCACAACTTTTATCGCGATTAATTACAATTCCTTCACTTATATATTTCCCATAATTTCCTACCAAAATCTTTATGGCAGTTGATATTCTATATGAAGCCTAACTGCTTTAGACTGTGAACTATCGAAAGAATGAAATCTTCGAACTGTCCCACCATTATGACTTGATCTGTCAGCATGATCATCACAAAATAGTACTATAGTCCCGTTAAAATTATCTTGATTTACTAACTCTTGTATAACGGCTTTGATATCTGGGGAATTCAATTCGCTATCTGTATTACCTGATTTTACATCATCCCATGACACTATTGCAGTTGTTCTTTTCATGATAAAGGGAACGGTTCTATTTATTTACATTTTCCCCTTCCTTCTCCATCTCTGGGAAGCTTCGGAAGCCCACGTTCCTTGATCATCGCCTCTTGGAGCAAATAGGACAACGGCGCCCTATTTGCTTCTATTTTATCGAATATTTTTTGAATGTTTGAACTATCGGAAGAAATTTTCTTTTTCGTCACTTAGGCCGCCGACTCTATCTGTCGGCGCGGCGCCTTCCAGGAAGGCTTCGTTAATCCCTTTTTCCCCGGCGCTCACCGGTCTTCCCGTATGAGAATTAATTTTGACAAAGGTAATGCCCGGCGGCGCGACAAACGATTCCACAGGTGTTTTTTGCAGGGCTTTTTCCATGAAATAAAGCCATACGGGAGCCGCCGCTCTTCCGCCTACTTCCTGCGATCCCAGCGTCGCCTCCTGATCAAAACCGACCCAGACCCCGGTAATCAGCGACGGCGTCATCCCGATAAACCAGGCGTCGCGATTGTCGTTGGTCGTACCGGTTTTAGCAGCGACGGGCCGTCCGATACTTCGGACACGTGTGCCGGTGCCGCTGATCACCACATCCTGCATGACGTAAGAGGTAATAAAAGCAATGCGGGGATCGATCACCTGCTCGGGCTGAACTTTTGCTTCTTCAAAAACGTTACCCGTCCGGTCAACAATTTTTTTAATGAAATATGGCGTCACTTTTTTGCCTTCGTTGGCCAGCACACCGTAAGCCTGGACAAGTTCCTGCAGCGTTACGCCCGATACACCTAACGCCAAAGCCAGGTTACGTGATAGAGGGGAAGTAATCCCCATATTCATGGCATAAGAAACCGCATAATCCACGCCGATTTCCTGCAATATTTTAACCGTAACGACATTGCGGGACTGAACCAGCGCGGTTCTCATGGTAATCGGCCCCATAAATTTCTCATCAAAGTTTTTCGGCCTCCAGAGACCTCCTTCCTGGGATGGATCATCCAGAGCAACGGGAGAATCAACAAAAACGGTGGCCGGAGTCAAGCCTTTATCAAAAGCCGCCGTGTAGATAATGGGCTTAAAAGCCGAACCGGGTTGCCGGCGCGACTGCGTCGCGCGGTTAAACTCGCTTTTATTGAAATCGCGTCCTCCGACCATCGCCCGGATAGCGCCCGTTCTCACATCCATACAATAAAGAGCGCCCTGAACAAGACCCGGTTGATATTTATTCCTTTCTTCGACTTCCTTCAATCCTCTTTCCATCGCTTCGCCGGCGTATTTCTGCATGTTCAGATCCAGTGTCGTGTAGATGGAAAGACCTTCCTTATACAAAACGTCCGCACCGTATTTTTCCTGAACGTAACGGCGGACGTTTTCCACAAAATAAGCGGCGATCTTGTCCTTGGGTCTGATCGGTCTCAATTTCAAAGGGGCCTGAATGGCCTGTTCCATTTCCTGTCGGGAAATATAACCGTCTTCCATCATGCGCGTCAGGACGTAAACCTGTCTTTGCTTGGCTTTTTCATAATGAAGAAACGGAGAGTAATTGCTGGGAGCTTTCGGCAGACCGGCCAGAAGAGCCGCTTCAGGCAGCTTCAATTCCCGGGCGCTCTTGCCGAAGTAACCGAGTGAGGCCGATTCTATTCCGTAAGTCCCGTGCCCCAGATAAATCAGGTTTAAATATAAATTAAGGATTTCATCCTTGTTCAGGTATTTGTCGATTTTATAAGCAAGAATCGCTTCCTTGAGTTTACGGGTATATTTTTTTTCAGGGGAGAGATACATCATTTTGGCCACTTGCTGCGTGATGGTGCTGCCTCCCTGAATGATATGACCCGCTTCCAGATTTTTAAAAACCGCTCGGAAAATACTTTGCACATCAAGCCCCCTGTGCTCAAAAAAACGTGCATCTTCCGCCGCAACGAAAGCCTGAATCACTATTTTCGGAACTTCATTAACTCTGATAAGTTTTCTGTCTTCCAGAAAAAATTCATCAATCAACTGATTGTTGTTATCATACACACGGGAGGAAATACTGGGACGATAATCCTTGAGCGCGTCAATACCCGGCAAATCCATCGTAAAGGCATAGTAACCGATCGTTCCCGAAACGGCGATCACCAGCACAATGACGATTACTCCCAAAAAAATATTAAAAAGAGAAGCAAGTTTCCTTGCTTCCCCGTTATTTCTTTTATTTTTTTTACGGCGCAGCGGCATAATTTTTACCAACCATTACTCATTATTCCCGGAAATTACTTCTTTCTTTCCGGCAAATTTGGAAACAAATATACTCACTTCATATAAAAACATCAAGGGGATTGCCATCAACAGCTGGCTTAACGCATCCGGCGAGGGAGTTAAAACAGCGGCAACTATAAAAATAACCAGAATGGCGTACCTTCGTTGCCTGGAAAGCATTTTGGCATTTACAATCCCCAGTTTGGTCAGGAAAAAAATAAATACCGGCAATTCGAAAGATAAACCAAATCCCAGCAAAAAAGTCACAAAAAGAGACAGGTAATCTTTAAAAGAAAGCATTGCCTGCAAATACTGATTATTGAAACTGACAAAAAATTCAAAAGCGGGAGGCAGAGCGACAAAATATCCGAACAACACACCGCTGATAAAAAGAAAAGAAGAAGAAACAACAAAGGGAACAACATATTTCTTTTCCTTCTGCAATAATCCCGGCGAGATGAATTTCCATATCTGATAAAGAATGTACGGGCTGGTCATGATCAGAGAGGCAAAAAAAGCTACCTTCATGTAAGTAAAGAAAGCTTCCGTTAAACCGGTATAAATCAGATAACTGTGTTTAGGAAGAACCCGGGTGAGCGGTCTGGTAATGATATCGAAAATAAAATCTTTGAAAAAGTAACAGACACAAAAGCCCAGGCCAAGCGCTATTAATGAATTGGTCAGCCTCTTGCGCAATTCCATCAAATGCTCGGTCAGAGGCATTTTCTGGTCTTCGCTTTCTTCACCGTGTTCGTTAACGTCGTTATTTTCCATAGTACAATATTTCGCCTGTTCCCGACTCCGCCAATCAGAAAAACATATTTTTATTCTTATTGTTTATGGGAAGTGTTATCCGATGAATCCGGCTTGTTTTCTTCAGCATCCGTTTTTTTCATTAAAAGAGAATCTTTCCCGCTCTCATCATCCGGTTTTTTATCGTCCTTCAGGGTATCCTTGATATCGTCTGTTATCCCGTCTGTCGCTTTCTTGAATTCATTAAAGCCTTTGCCGATGGTTTTGGCCAGGTCCGGCAATTTCTTCGGCCCCACGATAAGGAGGGCAATAATGGCGATGATGATAAGTTCCTGCATTCCTATGCCAAACATTGATCAATAATCCTCTACTTTTAATCTGATTATACCTATATATTGATTGCTGTTTTTGTCAATGTTTTTTGTAATTAGTGTTCATCCTGATTTCATTGAATTTGTTCAGTAAAAATTTCGCAAAAGGGACAAAAATGTATTTATTTCTTTTTTTTATGCCGGAAAAACAGGGGAAATATTTTGCTCTTTGAGACTATTTGTGATACAGAAACCGATATTTTGATTTTATTTTTCTTACAAAGAAGGTTCGCTTGTCCAGGAAAACAGGTATTGTCAAAGATGGAAGGTACTTACAGCATTCGGCGGGATTCGCCCATCCCGAAAGTCCGGAAAGGCTCGCAGCAGTTTATGAAATGCTGGACAATCCGCTAATATCCTGGAAATTCACTCATATAGAACCGCGTGAAGCTTCCCATAAAGAAATTGAGATGATTCATTCCCCTTCCTACGTGGAATTCATAGCCAGCACATCAGGCAAGCGCAGTGTATATCTGGACCCCGATACGGCCACCTCTCCTGAAACTTACGAAATAGCAAAGCTGGCTGTCGGCGGAGTATGCAACGCCATAGACAGCGTCATGGATGGTGAAGTAGATAATGCCTTCGCTTTTATACGGCCTCCGGGACACCACGCGGAAAAAGATACCGCCGCCGGTTTTTGCGTTTTTAATAATATCGCCATCGGGGCGATGCATGCCATTTCCAAATACAATCTTAGAAGAATCTTGATCGTTGACTGGGATTTGCATCATGGCAACGGCACCCAGCATAGTTTTTACGGCGACCAGCGCGTTTTATATTTTTCCACGCACCAGTACCCCTATTATCCGGGAACAGGCAGTCTGCAGGAAAGCGGACGGGGACAAGGGGAATATTATACAATCAATGTCCCCTTAAGCATGTGAATGGGAGATGCCGCCTTTGTCAAAATATTCCGTAAAATTCTTCAGCCGGTCGCTTTGGAGTTCAAACCGGAACTGGTTTTATTATCCGCAGGTTTCGATACTCATTTTCAGGATCCGCTGGGAGGCATGCGCGTAACTCCGGAAGGTTTCGCCGCCATGACGCGCATATTACTCAATATCGCCGATGCCTCCTGTGAGGGACGTTTTGTGGCCGTACTGGAAGGCGGTTATCATCTGATGGGGCTGACCAAATCGGTCAAAGCGGTGCTGCAGGAAATGACGGACGAAACTCATTTTTCGGACGAAAGACTAACTTTGCTGGAAAAAGAAATCGATGAAGAAACCGGTCAGTCCATTATCAACAAAGTCATTTCCAGAATCAGTCCCTACTGGAAAGTGTTTTAGTAAGTTAGGAATTATTTTCTGCGCTCTTCAGGCAGAAAATAATTTCGTTAACGCACTTATCCCGTTTATCGGGGTTAAAAAGGAGATCATGTCTTGAAAATAAGTTCGCAGGAAGTGGAATATGTGGCGCATTTAGCGCGCCTGGAAATAAACGAAAAAGAAAAAGAGAAATTTACCTCTCAGCTCAACGACATTCTGCTTTACATTGATAAGTTAAACGAACTGGACACAAAAGGTGTGGAACCGATGAGTCATGCGATCGCGGTAACCAACGCTTTTCGCGAAGATAAAACATCAACTTCCATCGGCACGGAACAAACACTGACCAACGCGCCGGACGCTCGCGGCGAATTTTTTAGAGTACCCAAAGTTATCGAGTGATAACGCAGTAAAACATCTTTTGAGATCACAAAACATCAATGAACGATTTAAGGAAGATTATGGAGTTAAATCAGTTAACCATTCATGAGTTACAGGAAAAAATTAAAAACGGCGAGGTGTCGGCGCTTCAGATCACCGAATCGGTTTTTTCACGAATTGACGCCGTAGAAGAAAGAGTGCATTGTTATATCCGTCTGATGAAAGAAGAAGCTCTTCATGCCGCTTCAAAGGCTGACGATGACATTAAGAAAGGCGATATTAAACCCTTAACCGGAATTCCCATAGCCTTGAAGGACATTGTCTGCACTAAAGGCATTGTTACCACCTGCGGTTCGCACATCTTGCATAATTTTGTTCCGCCTTACAGTGCCACGGTGGTGGAAAAACTGACGGCGGCCGGAGCAATATACGTCGGCAAGACCAACATGGATGAATTTGCCATGGGCTCATCAACGGAAACCTCCTGGTTCGGTCCGACCCGCAATCCCTGGGATCTGGAAAGAATTCCCGGAGGGTCCAGCGGAGGATCGGCCACTGCGGTTGCCGCCGATGAATGCATCGCGTCCATCGGTTCCGACACCGGCGGTTCCATTCGCCAGCCCGCCGCGCTTTGCGGCATCGTCGGAATGAAGCCGACATACGGGCGCGTGTCGCGCTTCGGTCTGATCGCGTTTGCGTCATCTCTTGATCAAATCGGCCCTTTCACCAAAGATGTGGAAGACTGCGCCATCATGATGAATATTCTGGCCGGTTATGATCCCAAAGAATCGACATCCGTGAACGCGGAAGTTCCCGATTACCGTCAGTTTATCGGACGGGATATCAAAGGATGGAAAATAGGCATTCCCAAAGAATATTTTATTGAAGGCATTGATCCGGAAGTAACCGCCGCGATTAAAAAAGCCATTACCGTAATTGAACAAGGCGGCGGACAATGCGTGAATATCACGCTGCCGCACACGCAATACTGTGTGGCCACTTATTATATTATTGCACCGGCGGAAGCCAGTTCCAACCTGGCGCGCTATGACGGCGTCAGATACGGCCTTAGAGCGGCCGATGTCCGCGATCTTCTGGAGATGTACAGAACAACGCGGATGGAAGGATTCGGCGCGGAAGTAAAAAGAAGGATTATGATCGGCACCTATGCCTTATCCGCCGGTTATTACGACGCCTATTATAAAAAAGCTTCACAGGTGCGTGCCTTAATCAAGCGTGATTTCGATGAGGCTTTTAAAACTTGCGATGTCATCCTGACGCCCACTTCGCCGACACCGGCCTTTAAAATCGGCGAAAAAACCGATGATCCGCTGCAAATGTATCTGTCCGATATCTTCACCATATCAACAAACCTGGCGGGAATACCCGGAATCTCCATTCCCTGCGGATTTACGTCCGGCGGCCTGCCCATTGGAATGCAGTTTCTGGCCGGGCATTTTGAGGAAGGAAAACTCATTCAAATCGCCTCTGCTTACGAGAAAAACGCCAAAAATGAAAAGAGGAGACCAGCATTATAATGGATTTTGAAACAGTCATCGGGCTGGAAGTTCACGCCCAATTGTTAACAGACACAAAAATTTTCTGCGGCTGTTCCACCAAATTCGGCGGAGCGCCCAACAGCCATACCTGCCCCGTTTGTCTGGGTATGCCCGGGGTTCTGCCGGTGCTTAATAAAAAAGTCGTCGAATACGCCATGAAAATGGCGCTGGCGACAAACTGCGAGATAAACAAATCCTGCGAATTCGCCCGCAAGAATTATTTTTATCCGGATCTGCCCAAGGGCTATCAGATCTCCCAATACGCCTTTCCTCTGGCAGAACACGGCCATGTTCTGCTGGATGTCAACGGCGAACAAAAGAAGATCGGTATCACCCGGATTCACATGGAGGAAGATGCGGGCAAACTGCTGCACGACGAGCACAATCCGGTCAGTTATGTTGACCTGAATCGCACCGGCGTTCCGCTGATTGAAATTGTCAGCGAACCGGACATGCGCTCGCCGGAAGAAGCCGCCGATTATCTCAGACGCCTGCACGAAATTCTGGTTTATCTGGAAATCTGTGACGGCAATATGGAAGAAGGTTCCTTCCGCTGCGACGCCAACGTTTCCATCCGGCCCAGAGGCCAGAAGGAATACGGCACGCGGACGGAATTGAAAAATATGAATTCCTTCCGCAACGGGCAGCGCGCGCTGGAGTATGAAATCAAGCGGCAGCAATACCTCGTGGAAAACGGCGGAACCGTGGTTCAGGAAACACGTCTGTGGGATGACGCGCAGGGTGTTACCAATTCCATGCGCAGCAAGGAAGAAGCGCATGACTACCGTTACTTCCCCGATCCCGATCTGGTGCCGATTCTGGTTGATCAACCTTGGGTGGATAAAAACAAAAAAGACCTTCCCGAACTGCCGCTGGCCAAACGGGAAAGATTTGTCAAAGATTACCAGATCCCCGCATACGATGCAGGCGTTTTGACGGCCGATAAAGCGCTGGCGATATATTATGAAGAAGTCGTCAAAATCTGCAGCAAGCCCAAAGTCGCCAGCAACTGGATCATGGGCGACGTCATGCGTTTTCTCAATGAAGACAAACGCTCTATCCGGGAATGTCCCGTCAAGGCCGAATCGCTGGCCGAAATGATTAATCTGATTGATGAAGGCGCCATCAGCGGGAAAATGGCCAAAGAAGTCGTGGAAGATATGTACAAAACCGGCAAATCGCCGCAGGACATCATCAAGGAAAAAGGTCTGGTGCAAATTACCGATGAAGGCGAACTGATCAAGACCATTACAGCCATCATCGAGGCCAATCCGGCACAACTTAAAGATTACCGGGACGGCAAGGAAAAACTCTTCGGCTTTTTTGTCGGTCAGGTCATGAAAGCGACACAGGGCAAAGCCAATCCGCAACTGGTTAACGAACTTCTCAAAAAAATGCTTGCCGGACCATCTTAAGGTTGCACCAAAGTAAACCTTAAAAACACTCTCCGCTGCGCGGGATTGTTCAACTTGCCAATTCCGCTACGCCTATAGTGACCTTTAGGTTATTCGCTTTCGTAATTGGAGTTTCACAATGATTAGAACAATTTTCTGGAAAAACGACACTGTAGTTTTAATTGATCAGAACGCTCTTCCGCTTGCCGAAAGATACGTTGCCTGCAAATCCTACAAAGAAGTGATTTTCTGTATAAAAGATTTA
>JAJFTS010000256.1 GCA_021372815.1 Deltaproteobacteria bacterium
ATGGATGATACGGAAATGATTTATAAATTAATCAAACTGAATAACTTATCAATAATAATGTGTTGTTGCATGGAAATACGGAATTCCTGGGAAGGGAGAGGTTCGTTCATGTAGCACCGAACTATCATAGCAACGAAGACAGCCCACCACCCGGAATTAGAATAGATTCCG
The DNA here is from genome assembly GCA_021372815.1 of Deltaproteobacteria bacterium. Taxonomy (GTDB): domain Bacteria; phylum Desulfobacterota; class Syntrophia; order Syntrophales; family Smithellaceae; genus Smithella. Next base: position 172 of record JAJFTS010000256.1, read on the forward strand.
GCTGGCGGGTTTTTTTATACCCAAAAATTTAAAACAACATAAAGGAGGAAACAAAAATGACAAAAAGAAGACTGGAAACCATCGCGGTACACGCGGGGCAGGAAACGCCCGATCCCACAACAGGCGCAAGAGCGGTGCCGATTTACAAGACATCATCTTACGTATTCAAGAATACCGAACATGCCGCGAATTTATTTGCCTTGAAAGAACTGGGCAACATCTATTCGCGGCTGACAAACCCGACGAATGCCGTCCTGGAAGAACGCATCACGCAGCTGGAAGGCGGTGCCGCCTCCGTTGTCGTGTCATCAGGCACATCGGCTATTTTTTACGCCATCATTACGATTGCGGAAGCGGGCGATGAGATTGTATCGGCAAATAATTTGTATGGCGGAACCTACACGCAATTTAACGCCATTCTGCCGAAACTCGGCATCAAGACGATATTTGTCGATCCACATGACCCGGCGAATTTTGAAAAAGCCATCACGCCGAAAACGCGGGCGTTGTTTATCGAAACCATCGGCAATCCTGTGCTGGATTTTACGGATGTAAAAGCGGTGGCCGACATTGCCCATAAACACGGCATACCATTGATTGTCGATGCAACCTTCACCACGCCATATCTGCTGCGGACCATCGAACACGGTGCGGACATCGTGGTCAATTCGCTGACTAAGTGGATCGGCGGACACGGCACGGCCATCGGCGGCGTCATTACGGACGCTGGAAAGTTCAACTGGAATGGAGGAAGACACAAATTATTCACAGATCCGGATAATAACTACCACGGTTTGCGCTGGGCGCTTGATTTGCCGGAAGCTCTGGCGCCAATCGCTTTTGCTCTGCGCGTGCGGACTGTTCCGCTTCGCAATCTCGGCGCATCGCTCTCTCCGGACAGCGCCTGGACATTCTTGCAGGGCGCCGAAACGCTGCCGTTGCGCATCGTACGACACAGTGAAAATGCGCTTGCCGTTGCCCAATACCTGAAAAAGCATCCCAAAGTTGCCTGGGTGCGGTATCCGGGGCTGACGGATGATCCGACCTATCCGACGGCAGCACAATATCTAAAAAAAGGTTTTGGCGGCGTGGTTGTTTTTGGCGTGAAGGGCGGCTACGATTCGGCGGTTAAAATTATTGGAAACATCGAATTATTCTCTCATCTGGCAAACGTCGGCGATGCCAAGAGCCTGATTCTGCATCCGGCAAGCACATCTCATTCACAGCTTTCCGAAAAAGAACAGCGTGAAGGCGGATTGACTGCCGATCTCATCCGGCTGTCGATCGGCATTGAACACATCGATGACATTCTTGAGGCACTGGACGACGCTCTGGCAAAAATCTGATGCGTCATGCTGCGTGACTCGCATTGGAAAAATGAAATTTAATCAATGACGGCCGGCGGATTCATTTCCTGATCCGCCGGCAATGAAAGGAGAACAAAATGAAAATTTATAAAGACATAACCAAAACCATCGGCCGCACGCCCTTGGTTGGTTTAAACCGCTTGGCTGAAGGGCTTGGTGCCCAGGTTGTATTAAAACTGGAATCTTTCAATCCCCTCTCCAGCGTAAAAGACCGCATCGGTGTTTCCCTGATTGAGGATGCCGAAAAAAGAGGCGTTATTAAAAAAGATTCCGTCATCATCGAACCGACCAGCGGCAATACCGGCATAGCGCTGGCTTTTGTGGCCGCATCGCGCGGCTATCGACTGGTCCTGACCATGCCGGACACCATGAGCCTGGAGCGCAGGCAGCTTCTACAAATCTTCGGCGCTGAGCTGGTATTGACGCCGGGTGCGGAAGGCATGCCGGGAGCCGTACGCAAGGCAAAAGAACTTGCGGAAACGACACCGGGCGGTGTATTGCTGCAGCAATTCGAAAATCCGGCCAATCCCGAGATTCACCGCAAAACGACCGCTGAAGAAATATGGGAAGATACGGACGGCAAGGTCGACATTCTGATTTCGGGCGTAGGCACCGGCGGCACCATTACCGGTGTTGCGGAGGTTATCAAAGCGCGTAAAAAAGATTTCCGTGCAATCGCCGTAGAGCCGGAGGCGTCACCTGTGCTTTCCGGCGGCGCGCCGGGACCGCATAAAATTCAGGGAATTGGCGCGGGGTTTGTTCCCGGCGTTTTGAACAAAAATATTATCGATGAAATCGTGAAAGTCTCCAACGACAACGCCGGCATTACTACGCGGCGGCTGGCTCGCGAAGAAGGCATCCTGGTTGGAATCTCCAGCGGTGCTGCACTCTGGGCGGCGCTCGAAGTCGCCCGCAGACCGGAAAATGCCGGCAAGCTGATCGTTGTCATCATTCCCGACACCGGCGAACGCTATCTTTCGACCTGGCTGTTTAAGGAGCAATAAATGAGTTCAAACAGGTATGAATTGAATCTTCAGCTGGCGCAAATGCTCAAAGGCGGCGTCATTATGGACGTCACAAACGCTCTCCAGGCAAAAATTGCCGAAGAAGCGGGAGCCGTGGCGGTCATGGCTTTGGAGCGGGTGCCCTCCGACATCCGCAGAGACGGAGGTGTGGCAAGAATGTCTGATCCCGCGATGATTGCGGAAATCAAAAAAAGCGTCACCATTCCGGTGATGGCCAAAGCGCGCATTGGCCATTTTGTGGAAGCGCAAATTCTGGAAGCGCTAAAAATCGATTATATCGACGAAAGCGAGGTTCTCACCCCGGCAGACGAAGAATGCCATATTGATAAAAGCAAATTTTCGATTCCTTTTGTCTGCGGTGCCCGCAACCTGGGCGAAGCCCTGCGTCGGATTGCCGAAGGCGCCGCCATGATCCGCACGAAGGGTGAAGCGGGTACGGGCAATGTCGTGGAAGCGGTGCGTCATATCCGGGCCATCAATCGTGAGATCCGGATTCTGGCGGGACTACCGGTCGAAGAAGTGACCGGATTTGCCAAAACGAACGGCCTGCCCCATGAATTGGCTCTTAAGGTTAAGGAATTGGGAAGATTACCGGTTGTCAACTTTGCAGCCGGTGGTATTGCGACACCTGCCGATGCCGCTTTGATGATGCAGCTTGGCTGCGACGGCATCTTTGTCGGCTCCGGTATTTTCAAATCAGATAATCCCGAAGCCCGGGCACGGGCCATTGTCAAGGCAACAGCCTACTTCAATGATCCGGCCAAGATTCTGGAGGCGTCAACCGACATCGGTCTGGCCATGCAGGGACTGGAAATATCGAAGATTCCATCTGATCAACTGTTGGCAGGACGAGGATGGTAATTGCTTATCAGGTGCGGTCGTGAGGAGACCGGGTTTCAGAGGCACTGCAAATGCCTTACAGGGAGGTTCGACTCCTCCCTCGGCCGCCAGTTTATTAAACAGGAACGAGGTAGAGATTGTGTCGCGATTAAGAAAGTATTGCCTCGTCGATGAAGAAAGGAGGTTCTTATGCATATCGGGTGGGTTGGCGGGTTGGAACGCAGCGATTCAACATTTGAGCAGTTGGCGGCTGCTGCCGGCCATAAGCTGGAATTCCATAACGGTGACGTCAGGGGAAACGGTTTAAACGCGATGCGTGGCCTCGTAAAACGTTCATCGGTTATCGTTATCCTGACAACCATCAATAGCCATCAGGGGGTGCAATTGGCCAAACGTTTAGCACATAAACACGAATGCCCGTACGTTGTCATGCAACGCTGCGGACAGAGCAGATTCCGGCAGTTACTTGACGCAATAGATCGGCAAAATGGTGAATGTCGACCGCACGCGAGTAACATTAATAACTAATAATGAGAGGCGTAATGAGAATGAGGATATTGATTGTTCCCGGATTAAATGGTTCAGGTCCGGGACACTGGCAGACCATCTGGGAAGAAAAATAAGGCTGTGAGCGAGTCGCGCAAAGTAATTGGGAGAAGCCCGATCTTATTGGGTGGGTTCGCACATTGAATACTGCTATCACGGCAAGTTCAGAGCGCATCGTCCTTGTGGCCCACAGCCTGGGTTGCCTGACCGTTGCAAAA
>JAJFTS010000270.1 GCA_021372815.1 Deltaproteobacteria bacterium
TGCATCTGATAGGAGTCTTCGTTGATACTACGGGCGCAACTGACGCCGGCAATGGCATCCGGCCCGTCTTTTTTGATAATCTCTTTAAATTTTGTAGCAACGAGATCAAGAGCTTCATCCCAGGAAGCCTCGCGGAACTCACCGTTTTTCTCGCGAATCAGAGGAGTTTTCAGTCTCTCCTCGGAATAAATGAAATCATAGGCGAAACGGCCTTTCACGCAAAGCCGGCCCTGATTAGGCTGGGCATCTTCAACGGCCGTTACCTTGACAATCTTGCCGTCTTTCACATGGAGCAACTGCTGACAGCCGACACCGCAGTAAGGGCAGGTCGTGCGGATTTTCTGGGTTTCCCAGGGACGCCCCAGACCTTTGGCTTTTTTCTCCGTCAGCGCGCCGACCGGACAGACTTGTACGCACTGTCCGCAGAAAACGCATTCGCTGTCCGGATCGTTGTAAGCCTTGTCGCCGCCGGTGACAACCTTGCTGTTCTTGCCGCGATAGCCTTGCGAAATAGCCCTGTTGACAACCACTTCATTACAGGCCTGCACACAGCGGCCACAGAGAATGCAGCGGCTGAAATCCCGCACAATAAAAGGATTCTCGTTTTCGACGGGATATTTCTGTTCGCTTTCTGCAAATCTCGGAATTGTTATTTTATAGAAATAAGCCAGATCCTGCAGGCGGCAATTGCCGTTTGCTTCGCAGGCCATACAATTGTGTTTGCCGCTGGCAAGCATGAACTCAACGATCATTTTCCTGGAGCGATGGACTAAATCCGTATCCGTGGACACTTCCATCCCCTTCGTAACAGGTGTCGAGCATGAGGCCACTAATGACCGCGCTCCTTTAACCTCGACACAGCAAACACGGCAGGCGCCGGTCGGTGTAGAACCTTTCAAATAGCACAGGGTTGGAATTTCAATTCCACCATTCCTAGCCGCCTCCAGAATCATCTGACCCTGCTTAAAGGGCGTCTCTTTTCCGTTTAATAGAAATGTATCACTCATGTATTTCTCCATTTTTAATTATTTATGTCAGTCTTGGTATATGTCAAGTTTGAAATTTATAGACTTAAGGTCAGGGAAAGTCAATATGCTATATAAAACACAAAAAGAATGTTCTTTAATGAATACTTTTAGTTATAGAATATATTAGATTAATTTATACATAAGCGATTACCGGTTCGTCAATAACAAATTCAATTCAACGAAATAGATGATGAAATTACGAAGATAACGCATATTTATATCACAATCACTTTTCAATTATTAAATAAAACTCCCCAATATTAAGAAATATCGAGGAGTTTTCCCGAATATTTTACTTTTTTAAGAATGAGCCGGAAAAGGCATAAGATAATTTAAGGAGCCCGATTAAGCGTTCCCGGAATCCCTGGGCATGGAAAATGTCGATCAAGCCCTTCATACCGTCATATTGCATTTTTTCAAAGGGCTGCCACCAGAACTGTCTCCTGATAAACGGCATGGTGCTGAATATATCGTCCACGATAACCTGATGCTGTGTCATTTCAGCAAAACCGATGTCTCCGTGTGTCCTGCCTATGCCGCTTTCTTTGAATCCTCCCCAGGGAGTCTCGGCAAGACCATGACTCATCAGATGATCATTAATCATTACGGCACCCGCCATTACCTTCCGACCGATCTGAGCAGCTTTTTTCCTGTTCTTTGACCAGACCGAACAGGTCAAACCGAGGTTCGAATCATTGGCCAGCGCTATCGCTTCGTCCATTGTTCCAACGGACATTACCCCGATAATCGGTCCAAAGGTTTCATCCTTCATGGTCAACATGGTATGATCCACATCGGTCAGCACCATGCAGGGCATAAAATTTCCTTTGCTGTTTTCCGGAACTTTGGATTGCGCGAAGATTTTCGCGCCTTTCGCCAGAGCATCGTCAATATGCTCCTGAACAGTCATCATTTGTTTTTTCGTGGTCATGGCGCCGATGTCCGAAGTCGGATGGATTCCTTCTCCGACGCGAAGGCCTTCAACTCTTTCCTTTAAAACCGTCAAAAATTCATGATAAACTTTTTTATCCACATAGATTCTTTCCACGCCGCCGCACGACTGCCCCGAGTTTTGCATACCGGCCCAAACTGCTCCACATGCGGCCCGGTACAGATCCGCATCATCGCAAACGATCATCGCATCATTACCACCCAGTTCCAAAACTAAAGGGGTCAGTCGCTCGGACGCTTTTTTCATCAGATACTTCCCGACGGATACCGAACCGGTAAAAAACAATTTGTCCACGCCCGCATCAATAAAAGCGTTGCCGGCCTTACTGCCGGGCATATTGATATACGTAAAAACATGCTCGGGAAGTCCGGCATATTCGATGCACTCTTTGAGTACATGACCCACCACCTGCGTTTCCGAAGCAGCTTTCAAAATAACCGTGTTGCCGGCGAGTAATCCCATAACCACTTCGGAAAAAGGAATGGCAAAAGGGTAATTCCAGGGAGAAATGATGCCAACCACACCATATGGCACACGGACTATACGGCTGCGTTTGTTCATCAACATGATGTTGCCTGCCTTGATTTTTCTGTCCGCTAAAAACCTGGCGGCATTTTTACAGTAATAGGATGTCGCCAGTGTTGCCGGACCTACTTCGGCAAACATGGCATCGAAAACGGTCTTTCCGTTGTCCCTGGATATTATTTCCGCTATTTTATCCGAATTTTTTTGAATATATTCGGCAAATTTCTTGACGTATGCGATTTTCGTTTTTAAAGGCAGGGCCTGCCATCCAGGTTGGGCAAGGCGGGCGTTTTTCACAGCTGTTTTAACATCTTCAAGAGTATGCACCGGATATTCGACAATTATCTCGCATGTTGCGGGATTGGTGCAAACGGTTACATCTTTTCCTGAAGCAGGAACTGATGGGACGACTTCCAAATTTTTTGCAACGTTTGATGTTTGTGAATTCATAATATCCCCCTGCTATGTTAACGTTATTTGGAAAGAACCTTTCTGCTCTAATTTCTGTTTTGATCGCAAGTAGACGTCCTTGCTTTTTAACCATTGTAATTCTTCAATACCCGATTTCATTTCCCATCGCATATTGATTACCCGCTTTGGCAATTTGACTTGGCAAATATTATGTATATTGTCGACAATCGACATATTATAATGTCCTGGTGTTGTCAACAATTTGTTTATGTATGATTAATAAAGATTTTGACGATTTAACGGTTACTGATCGTATGCTTTCAGGCCCAGCCGATATATGTCACTAATAACATATGATATTTCTTCATTTTAAAATACCGTAATTTAATATTTTATGATAGGTATAAAAAGTTATCTTAAATTTCAAATATTTTATTTAGCGCAAATTAACGGAATCATTGAAGTATGGTGGAAAAGCAAAAATCATCGACTATATTAGGTAATGTAAATTTATTACCGGATTATATTGCGCAATATCTTGCAGAAAAGATTATTCATTTGGAAATAAAACCCGGGGAACGTATTCTTGAGGCAAAAATCGCCCAGGAATTTGGAGTCAGCCGCAGTCCCGTTCGGGAAGCGCTCTATATCCTCAACAAGCAATTTCTTGTGGAATTTTTACCGCGTCGCGGAGCCGTTGTTTCCGGTTTTTCGATAAAATTTATAGAAGACTTATACGATGTTCTCGCTGCGCTCTATATTCTTCTTGCTCAAAAAGGTTTGCCGAACGCAACGCAGGAGCAATTCGATCAGGTCTACCCCATTATAAAACGAATGGAAGAATGCGCGGAGAAATCCGATTTTGAAGGTTACTATGATGGCATGTTCAGATTTACATCAGCCTGCATGAAAATAGTCAACAATCCTATTTTGGAACAAATAATACTCAATCTCTGGCCCAGCAAGCGGCGCATGGAATTTGCGACGTTGTACAGGCGCAAAGACAGACTGAGAGAAAATCTTGTTTTCTTCATGAAAGGGACCAACCATTACTTGGACGGAAAGTTAGATATAATGGAACAAGCCATCCGGGATTATATCGAACAGGAAAAGAAGTGCGCCATCCTTCTGGCAAATGAATTTGAGAATAAAATACCTCTTAAAAGCTGAAAGTACAAAACTTCAAAAAAATATTTTCCGATCAGGCAAACGCTGAATTGATTTACCACACTTCCGGAAACGCCATATTAGTAAAGGTATCTTCCAGTTTGACTTTGTGTCCCTGTTCCATGGTCGCCAGTGACTGGAACATCTTTTTCTGCTCGGCATCGGTGCTGCAACCGGCCATCTTAGTGTACATCTCCATGGCCTCTTCTTCTTCTTTTACCGCCAGGGCAATGGCATCCACCGGTTTCATGCTTAAACTGAGCCGGGGTTTCGCTATAGTTTGAGAAACCTTGTAATCTTTTGACTCGTCAAAATATATCTGCGTCTTGCCGGAAGCAAGACCTTCCAGAAATTTACGATGTCCGGCCTCTTCTTCAGCCAGTTCCGCAAAGATTTTCTTCAAACCGGCGTCTTTGACTTTATCCGAAACACCCTTATAAAATTCATAGGCTTCAATCTCATTGGAAATAGCAAAATTTATTATTTTCTTATATTCATCTGTTTTCATCTCAAATCTCCTTTGCGATAATAAACGTTGAAGTTAATATGCCGTTTCACTTTGCCATCTAATCCGATACTTGAAATATACATTAAATGACTAAACGCGTCAAAATATTAATGAGACTCGTTGATAGTGAACCAAGCTGAAAACGAACGACATGGGATCCAAGCTTCAAAAACAAAATGCATTGAAATTTGTAAGTCGAATCCCGACTGTGTCGGGACACAGCGGAGGGTAAGGAGACCCAAGTTTCAGAAACATAGTGAGTCTCTCTGAAAACGAGCGTAGCGAGAGGCGTAAGAGGAACAATCCCGCGAATCCTCGACTTGTCGGGATTGGCTTGGGACGTAGGATAATGAGATTCAAAAATTCTCATTTAGCAGCGGGTACCGGTGGTGCCTTTGCTTCTGCATGTTTCAATAAAATCAATTTCTAATGGGTAGAAAAAACCAGTATGATGAACCCGGATTTTCGCTATCCTTGATCTTTAATTGAAGGGGCTTCAGCGTACCATCTCATATCGCATATGTCATCCCCTGCCGAAAGCGTATGCGGCCGCTCATAGTGTCCACGCACTCCAAACCTTCCATCTACCATCGCATACATGAGTGCCCAATCATAATTGCACCATGAGCGCTGAAAAGTCTTAAGTTCTCCTTTATCCCCGTGTTTCTTGACATATTGACGGACAAATTCGGAAGGAGGGCAGTGGGTATAATATGTACAAAGACAATCCGTTTCAGCCCATTTCTTGCATTCATATCCGGGTTTGCCGGGTATGCTAAAAGGATATACCTCTAAAGCCCGAAGAATAAGGTTGATCTGCTTTTGTGGATTCCGGCTGTAGCACCTGGTTATTATTTTCATGAGGGGTAAAAACACTATATAAATCTTCCAGCCAATGTCTGCAACGAGCTCTATTGCGTAATCCTCCTCTACATCAGCAGATAAAAGAGCATGGTAAGCACCGATAGTAAGAACAGCTAAAGAAACATTTAGTCGATTACCTTGAGTAGGCAATTTTTCTAATTGGGCTTCAGGAATCAGCTTATCCACGTTTTGCCAGGTATCATTCAGAAATCTATCAACATCATGTTTGAGAAAGCGGCCAAACTCATGCTGGTTTTTACGGATAAGTCTTCCCATTAAAATTTGATAAGCAGCTTTTTTTGCAACCCGCTTTATCAATTTTCGCATAACGTAATTGACCATTTTATAAATCCTCCTGTTTTTTGGAATAAATACTCAGTTTGAATCTATTAAAGCTGCCTGTTTGTTGTGAACTACCTATCGATTCAAAACCAAGAATTTTCATTTCCTAATGGATAAAAAAATAAAATAACACTTGAGCAATTTTTTATTGCGCGCAGTTTTTTTATTCTGCACTTAAAAGGCTGAAAGGATTGTTTAGTCATTACTGACCGCCTTGGGATAATAAATTCAATGAAACCCAACATCATCTTTTTTCTTCTGCCTCCCGAGATAAAGCCAAAAGCCCACTGCATTCCAATCGGGCTACCTCGCGAGCCCAGGACTTGACATCCAGACCTTCCTTTGCCGCTTGGATTGATGCTCCGATAACCATCCCGACAACCGCATATGAAATGATTTTTGCATTCAATTTTCTAAACGGGGGAATGCCGTTGGATTGTTCCATAACTTGTACGCACAATTTACGTACATCATCTATGAATCGATTGATTTCAGCCGCTGCAGCACCTTTACTGTGAAGGATGACGGTCAACATCTCCCGAATAAGTATACTGTTTCGTGCTATCTGTTGCCCCAAAGTCTCGAACCAGTTATATAGAACATTTTCTAGTTCTAAGGCATTTTTAATCGGCCCAAAGTCCAGATGGTCGCTCGCCGCAAGCATTGCTGGAAATACTTCATTTTTAATCAGTGTGATCACGATATCGTCGACATTTTTAAAATATCGATAAAAACTTCCCTGGGAAATACCAGCGGATTTTACAATTCCAGGAACGGTGAGTTTTTGATAACCGTTTAATTCAAGCTGCTTTTTAGCCGATTCCAAAATCTGCGCTTTTCTAATTTCCGGACGTAAACGTGTACGTGGCATTTTAATCACCATTACCTTATTGACAACTGTGTCATTAATGTAATACTTATTGACACAGTTGTCAATAAAAAAATCTATCTTCACTATCTGGGTGGTCTGGGTGGGGTCAAATAATCTTGACAATTGCTGCTCATGTTTCATCAGCTTCTCCTTTGGTTTGTTCTTCCCCTTTACTTATTGTACCAAAAGAGTTACCTAATTAGTGAGCATTAACAACGGTTCTATTTATTTGAAATAGAATGATTGTAAACGAATTATATTGTGTCAACTCGATGTGTCGTCAGACAAAAAGAAATGCCCCTTGAACAGGGGCATTTCTTTTATTAAGTTTTAGTTAATTGCTTAGCAGTTACGCGGCTTCGACTTTTACCGCGCAAACCTTGTATTCCGGAATTTTCCCGATCGGGTCCAGAGCCGGATTGGTCAGCAAGTTCACGGATGCGTCCGCGAAATGGAAGTTCATAAAGATCGAACCCGGAGCGCTCTTTTTGGTAATCGTTGCTTTGGCTTCCACAGAACCGCGTCGGGAAGTAACCTTGATTCTCTGGCCTTCGGAAACTTTCAGTTTATCGGCATCGGCCGGATTGATTTCCACGAGGCTTTCGGGATAACGTTCCGAAAGGCCCTGCGAACGTGTTGTCATGGTGCCGGTGTGGTAATGATACAGGACGCGTCCGGTGGAAAGCAGGAAAGGATATTCTTTGTCCGGCAATTCATTGGGTTCAATGTATTCAATGGCGGTGAATAATCCCAAACCGCGGGAGAATTTATCCTTGTGCAGGAATTTGGTTCCCTGATGTTCCAGCGTGGGGCACGGCCACTGAATGCCGCCTTTTTCCAGACGCTCGTAGGAGATGCCCGCGTAGCTGGGCGTGACTTTCGCCACTTCTTCAAAAATCTCTTTGGCGGAAGCGTAATTCATCGGATAGCCGAATTTATTGGAGATGCCGCAGATGACTTCCCAGTCGGCTTTGGCTTCACCCGGAGCATTGACGGCTTTGCGCACACGCTGGACACGGCGTTCGGTGTTGCTGAACGTTCCGTCCTTTTCGGCAAAGCTGGCCACCGGCAGAACAACATCGGCCAACTGAGCGGTTTCCGTCATAAATAAATCCTGGACAATCATCAAATCCAGTTTTTGAAGTTCTTTTTTCACATGCTGTAAATCAGGATCGGAAAGCATGGGATTTTCGCCCATGATGTAAATCGCTTTAGTCGTACCACGGCCTGCGGCTTCCATCATCTCCATGATGGTCAAACCCGGTTTGGGGGAAAGCTTGGCGTTCCAGGCCGCTTCAAATTTCTTGCGGATATCCTCGTTGGCTACCTGCTGGTAGGCGGGGAAAACATTGGGCAGGCCGCCCATGTCGCAGGCGCCCTGAACGTTGTTCTGCCCGCGCAGCGGATTGACACCGCCGCCTTCGATACCGACATTGCCGCAGAGCATGGAAAGATTGGCGCAGCTCTTGACGTTGTCCGTGCCGCTGATGTGTTGGGTAATGCCCATGGCGTAAAGAATGCTGGCTCTGTCGGCCTGCGCATACATTCTGGCGGCTTTCTTTAAATCTTCGGCGAGCACGCCGGAAATTTTTTCTACATTTTCCGGCGTGTATTTTTCCACAAGCTTCTTGAGCGCTTCAAATCCTTCGGTTCTCTCAGCCACGTAATCTTTGGCGTAAAGACCTTCGGCGATAATGACATTCATGAGGCCGTTGAATACGGCAACATCGGTCCCCGGTTTCTGGCGCAGCCAGATGTCGGCGTATTTGACCAGATCAATCTCCCGCGGATCGATCACGATAAGCTTCGTGCCGTGCTGACGGACAGCCCGTTTGACTTTCATGCCAATGACGGGATGATTTTCCGTCGTGTTGGTGCCTGTTGCCAGAATCAGATCTGTGTATTCAATTTCGTCTATGGAATTGGTCATTGCACCGCTGCCGAATGTGGCGGCCAGACCGGCCACCGTGACAGAGTGTCAGAGACGGGCACAATGATCGACATTATTGGTGCCGATGGCCGCCCGTATAAATTTCTGGAACAGATAATTTTCTTCGTTGGTACAG
>JAJFTS010000277.1 GCA_021372815.1 Deltaproteobacteria bacterium
GATTCCGCGTTGTTCCAGGGACCGGACGGCGTTAAAAATCTCTCCGGCATCTTCAGCACGTATTTCAAAAAAGGCGGCATGCAATTCCAGCCCAACGTCATTAACCGTGAGATATTGCTGGATGCCTACGATCATCCGGAAAAATATCCGTATCTGCTGGTGCGCGTTGCCGGTTACTGCGCGTACTTTAATCACCTGTCCGATGATTTAAAGAAGGTAATCATCAACAGAACCTGTTATTCTTAAAATACAATATATCCGATTAGCTCCGGATTAAATAAACAAGAGCGGATATTAAATCAAAACATCGTTGGTTTAATATCCGCTCTTGGTAAATCTTCTGAAGCAGTTTTCTTTTGCCTGCGCTGTTATGCTTTGAGAGACTTGATAACCGCCATGCAATCCTCTTTACTCATGATCTTCGGAACGGGATAGGTAGGATTACATTCAATCAAGGCGCGTTCCGCAATGGTCGGGATGTCGGCATCTTTAATGCAATCAAATTTGTTTGGAATATTTAATCTCTTATTGAGCTCCTTAAGGGCCTGGATAAAAGCCTTGGCCTTTTCAGACTGGCTCATACCGGATTTGGAAACACCGGCGACATCCGCCAGCTCGGCCAGTGATTTGTATACGACGTCACCGTACCACTCCAGAACATAAGGCATAACAACCGACATGGCCAAACCATGAGGAACGCCGTACATGCCGCCCAAATTATGACCGATACCGTGAATATAGCCGACGCCGCCGCGCGTGAAAGAATATCCTCCGTAATAAGCGGCCAGCAGCATCTGTCCGCGCGCTTCAAGGTCTTTGCCGTTTTTAAAAGCTTTTTCCACATTTTTAAAAATTATTTCTACCGCCAAAACAGCTTTATGACGGGTATCCCTGCTGTTATAAAATTTACCGATATAAGACTCCACGGCGTGTGTCAAAGCATCGATGCCTGTTGTCGCTGTAATGTGAGGCGGAAGACCGACCGTCAGCAAGGGATCCAAAACCGCGTATCTCGGACGAATAACGGGGTCGGTAATCGGATATTTTTCATGAGTTTGAGAGTCCGATACAACCGCCGCTATGGTGGTTTCGGAACCTGTACCTGCTGTTGTCGGGATTGCGAAAAGAGGCGGAGGGACAAGAGATCCCATTTTAAAGGCGGGAAGAATCACCTTGAACAACCCCCTCATCCCGGTAACGGGACGATTCGGGCGGGCAACTCGCGCACCCGTAGCTTTCGCGCAATCCATCGGCGAACCGCCGCCGAAAGCTATGATGGCCTGACAATTATTCGCCTTATAGATTTTAAGGGCTGCTTCGATGTTGTCGATTGTCGGATTGGGTTGTACCTTATCATAGAGCGAATACTTAATGCCTGCTGCATTAAGCGCCGCAAAGAGGGATTCGGGAAGATTAAGACTCATAAGACCCGGATCGGTGACCACAAGAACACTTTTGATGCCTTTTCCTTTAATAACCTCAGATAGTTTTTTTATGCTGTCTTTTCCATCAATGATTGTAGGTTCAATCCAGGGAATGAGTTTCATTCCCAATCCCATAACGAATTGATAAATCCGATAATACACTTTCTTTAAACCCCACATGATGATTACCCCCCGATTATTTAATTTTTCTATGACGAATATTGCCCATCATATTCTTTGATACATCTTACCATATCCGACGCCCGTTCGAAAAAACCAGGTGTTATTAAAGACAGACTGTAGAGCTTATTTATCCATCGTTAGAATAAAACTTTTTTGTCACGCGAAGTATAGGGTGTGTGTTTTTGTATGTCAAGACTATCTTGAATAAAAATGCGTGTATTGCTCTTCTTAAATTACCTGTTCGAAGAATCATCATCAACAGAACCTGCTATTCTCGAAGTACAACCTTTTCTCCACCAAGATTCAGTGGCGGCAGTTGTCCGAATTAACGATTACAGAGGCAGAGAGAATAACGATGCACTTTAAATCGATAATTATCATCAACGTCGTCTTGTTTTCAGGACACGTCGATTGAACATCATGCAGACTCTTTGGCATCAGTCACATTCTGTGTTTTAACCGGTTTTTGCATCACAATGGCATCCGCCGGGCACTCCACGCTGCAGAAGCCGCAACCGATGCAGGTCTTGGCATCCTTCAGGTACGGATAGGCATCCACGCCTTTATCACGGGGTTGCTCCGACATGGCCAGACAACCGACGGGGCAAGCATCGATGCATATGCCACAGGCAAGACAAGTCTCCAATGTTATCTCCGGTTTGAGCCATTCGGATCGTTTGATCATGGCACATGAAACGCCTTCAGCATCCAGGATGCCCCCCTGAGGGCAGACCCTGCCGCAGGCACCGCATTCAATACATAAATTAACTTCTATTTTATGCGGTTTCTTTTTTTCACCTGAAATGGCGCCGGCCGGACAAACCCGCATGCAGGCACCGCAACCATTGCATTTTTCCGTAATCGTATATGACATGTCCTTACCTGTTTATTTTATTCCCAACTTGCGCAGGGTTTCATCTTTAGGTTTGCCGGTGTTTTTATCCCATCCGAACTGTTCCCAGTAACCGGACGCAAGTTTTTCCACGTCCACAAATCTTCCTTTATTGGCTCCTTCCTTCTGAGGAATCTTACCCTGAGCCCGGCTGCTGATGAAGTTGTTTTTCGGTTCAATACCATGTTTGACGTTGAAAGCCTGTTTCATCGTCTGAATCCGCTCCCCGATAGTCATATATTCTTCGGGTGTAAACTTCCAGCCTGTTGCGGCATTGAGCCAGTCAAATGTCGGAATTCTTTTTGATCCCAGGAAAAGACCGAACATGCACATGCCTGCTCCATTGCCCAGACTCATGAACTTGCTGCACGCGGCGGAGGCTTGGGCCTTTTCCTTGTTTATTTTGTATTTACTCCCCTTCATAAAGAGAGGAGTTGGTTTGGGCAACCCTTTAACGCGTTTCCAGAGCTGAAACATCTCATAGTACAGATGGGCGCCGATGGTATGACGGCCCGGTGTCGGCTCGACGCTATAGTGGACATTGAACCCGGGATCACCCCGGCCGTCATGCATGGCCGGTTCCTGCCCTCCCGCATGAACGGTGCATTCTTCCGCCCCCCTGCCGATTTTGGCAGCGGCGACCTTTGATCCGTCAGCCAGGAGATCACCGATTCCCTCTCTCTTGACCATTTTTTCGATGAGAGCGATAATGGCCCCCGTATTTCCCCATTTCAACTCCAGGCCGTCCGTGTCTTTTTTGGTGAGGATACCCTTTTCGTAACATTCAATAGCAAATGCCGCCGTCGCACCGGCGGAAATCGTATCCATACCGGCTCTGTTTAAAAACTCGTTTAAATAAAAAATACTGTCCAGATCCTCATTCATGCACAAACCGCCCAGCGCCAGAACGCTTTCATATTCCGGTTTGTGGGTGTGGGAATATTTTCCTTTCGTGGCACAGATGCCGCCGCATCCCAATGGACAGGAGTAACAATGATATTTCACTATTTCCGCTTTTTTGACGATATCGGGATCGATTTTCCTGGACTTCTTCAGAGGAAAATCGACATTCGATCCGTTCCAGTTTTTCAAAGGCGAATCGCCCATTTCAACGGACATCTGATTCATGCCTCCCGTGCCCCATTTTTTCAGAATGGTCTTGTATAAGAGGCCGTCCTGGGCAAAAATAACAGGGGTCACGCGCAGGAACGTCCCCATAAGGGCCATCATGGTTCCCGGAAGCAGGCTGAGGGGCATGGGAAAGTTGGTCCACTTGGCACAGTGCCGGCTCAATTTTTTCATTGCTGCCGGATCGTGAGCACCGATGCGTTGAACGCCATCGAGAACCACCGCCTTGAGTTTTTTGACTCCCATCACCGCACCCAGACCCGACCGGGCGGCGATTCTGCCCTTGTCGGTACAGACACCGGAGATAAGAGATACTTTTTCCCCGGCTGGACCTATAACAGCCACAGCCGCTTTTTGGCCATACTGTTTTTTGAGAGCCTCCTCCGTTTCAACAGCGTCTTGTCCCCAAAGAGCGGTGGCATCCTGAAGTGTCGCTTTGCCGTTTTTTACATACAGATAAACAGGATTGGAACTGATGCCTTTGAAGAAGATTGCATCATAGCCGCACCGCTTGATAGCCGGGGAAAAGGTTCCCCCGCAATTCGCATCGCCCCATCCTCCGGTCAGAGGTGACTTGCCCACGAGAGTCCAGCGGCCGGAAAAATAGCTGCCCGTTCCCGTAAGTAAACCCGAACAGAAACCGAGTATATTATCCGGACCCAGGGGATCGGCGCCGGCGGGCATGCGATTGAAAAGAATATAAGCGCCCAGACCCATCCCGGAAAGGTACTGTTCATAAACACTGTCGGTGATTGCTTCCTCCGTCATGGTCCCGTTTGATAAATCCACCATGAGGATTTTTCCCATATAAGGTTTGTTCATGGTATTAACTTCCTGCACGTTTTTAATCCTATCCTCTCCCGAGGCAGGGTTACGGTTCTTATTACCCACTCAACAATTTATCTTTTGAAATATTCCTTTAAGTGATTTGCATTCGTATGTCAAAGAAATTTTTAGCTATTATATTAAAAGAGACATAATGTAAGTTTAACCCTACGATGTGTTTATGAAGGATTGATCTTCACCATAATTAGAAAATGACACATCTTCTTCAAAGCTTTGTTTAGTTCCTTAGCTCTTTATACACTAAAAATAAAAGCCCGCTACCAGAAGGCCGTGGGCTTTTTTATAAAATCTTAGTTGCAGTTATTCAGCTACCGTTTGTTGCTGCATATTCCTTTCCTACTTCAGTCCGGCAGCCTGGCGAAGGGCGTCCACACGGTCTGTTTTTTCCCAGGGGAAACCTTTGCGGCCGAAGTGACCGTAGTTGCAGCTTTTGCGATAGCTCCAGCCTTTAGGCGTAGTGAGTCCCAGATCTTTAATCATCATGGCCGGGCGGAAATCAAATATACCCCCTTCCATGAGAATCTTTTCAATTTTATGCTCCGGAATTTTCTCTGTGCCGTAAGTGCAGACGTTGATGCTGAGCGGCTTGGCTACACCAATCGCGTAGGCAATCTGAATTTCGCATTTATCGGCGAGTCTGGCCGCGACAATATTCTTAGCGGCGTAACGGGCGTAATAAGCGGCGGAACGATCCACTTTGGAAGGATCTTTGCCGGAGAAAGCGCCGCCGCCGTGTGAACCAACGCCCCCGTAAGAATCTACAATAATTTTACGGCCGGTGACGCCGGAATCGCCGCAGGGGCCGCCAATCACAAACTTGCCTGTAGGATTGATAAAAAATTCCGTCTTGTTGGTCAGCATGCCGGTTTTATCGAGGACCTGATGCGCAACCTCTATCAAATCCTTGCGGATTCTTTTGAGCGGCACATCACGGGTCTGATGGGATATGACGACCGTTGTAATTTTAATAGCGTTTCCATCCTCATGTAACACACTGACCTGTGACTTGGAATCAGGGCGGAGGTATTCAATAGTCTTCGCCTTGCGCAGTTTGGTCAGTTCCTCCAGCAATATATGTGAAAAATAAATCGGAGCAGGCATCATTTGCGGCGTGGCATAGGACGCATAACCGAACATCATGCCTTGATCGCCCGCGCCCTGATTTTCAGGGCGTTCACGGTCTACTCCCATTTTAATATCCGGCGACTGACCATGAATGGCGCAGAGATAGTTGAAAGTATCATAGCTGAATCCTTCGGATGGATCATCGTATCCGATGTCCTTGACGACCTCGCGCGCGATTGTCTGCGGATTGATTTTATTCCAGTTCTTGCAGGTAATTTCTCCGAGATTGACGACAAGATTAGGCCCCACGGTGGTTTCACAGCCAACGTGAGCCTTGGAATCCTGTGCCAGACAGGCATCCAGAATCGCATCGGAAATCTGATCGCATACTTTATCCGGATGACCTTCGGAAACCGATTCGGAAGTGTAAATATGACGTGTCTTCAATTTACTCATTTTTTTTACCTTTCTTTTAAATGTTCTTTAATCCCTTATTTTGTTCAAACTCACAAAAAAAGCCCGCGCCAAAAGGCAACGGGCTCATATTTGATTCGCACCAGCCTTTAGCACATTTCTAGAGCGGAGCAATTAACTTGATTAAATCGCCGCTTGCGGTGTTAAAATACTTATTCATCTGATTTTGTCAATACATTTTTTAAAATAATCTCTCTGCTTGGGAAAACCATAATTGTTACGGCTCCTTACTTCACTGAGAGCCGGCCTCTTTCTCATTGACTTACCGAATTCAATTCACCTATAATTAAGCAATAAAAGCGATCACAGCACTTAATTCACGGGAAGAAATCTTTTGAGGATATCATGATTTCAAGACGTAATTTTTTAACAACACTGGCAAAGCTTGTCCCCATAGTCGGTGGTTTCGGCACAATCATCCTGGATCCGTGCTGGCAAAAGTTTTTGTTCGGCGGGGATTCCGGTCTTGCCTTCGGCGACACTTATTGGGATGAGCTTGTTAAGTCCGCGCCGAAGGCCCGTTACTGGAAACCGCTGACCACAAAAGGCGGAAGTTCTTCCCTCGTCCAATGCCTTCTGTGCGCCAATGGCTGCGCCATCGCCGGCGGACAACGGGGAAGATGCCGGACAAGGATAAACGTCAACGGCGAATTGAAGAGCCTTGTCTACGGACGTCCCGTATCTGTCCACATTGACCCGATCGAAAAGAAACCTTTTTATCATTATCTGCCGGGCGCTGCGGCATTTTCTCTCGCCACCGCCGGATGTCCGCTCAGGTGCAAGTTCTGCCAGAACTGGGAAATCTCTCAGGCATCGCCGGAGGATTATCAGGTTTCTTTTACGCCGCCCGCCCGGATTGTCAATGCCGCTTACATCAACAAGGCCCCGGTTATCGCCTTCACTTACAACGAACCGACGGTTTTCACGGAATATCTGACGGATATTGCCCGGAACGCGAAAAAGCAGGGCATCCACTCCGTGATGATCAGCTGCGGCTTCATGAACGAGGCTCCCCTGACGGAAATGTGCGGCACGCTTGACGCCATCAAGATCGATCTGAAAGGTTACAGCGAAGATTTTTACCGCAATGTGTGCGGAGTGGAACTGAAGCCCGTCCTGAGAAGCATCAAACAAATAGCGAAGAGCCGTCCTCATCTGGAAATTGTCAACCTGGTTGTCCCCACTTTAAATGATTCGGACAAAATGATGAACGGTCTGATTGACTGGGTATTGGGAGAACTGGGTCCCGATGTACCCGTGCACTTTACCCGCTTTCACCCCGACTATCAATTGCCGAATCTCCCTCCCACGCCGGTCGCCACGCTGGAGCGAGCCTATGACAAGGCCAGGAGCAAGGGGATGCATTATCCGTATGTGGGAAATGTGCCGAACCATCCGGGGAATCACACTTACTGCCCTAACTGCAAAAAGATTGTGATCGAAAGACAGGGTTTTTTTATAACCGCGATGAACATAAAAGATAATTGTTGCAAATTCTGCAAACAGAAAATTGCCGGTGTGTGGGCATAGCAAAGAGGTGAAAGAAAATGAAAATATTACGATTGAACCTTATCCTGCTGGTTATCATTTTTTGTTTTGCCGCGGCCTGCCAGGCTACCAAAGTTGCAGATGCCGATATTCGCGAACCGGCCGTCGCGGGAAAGTTCTATTCTGAATCGGCGGTGAAACTCAATGGCGCCATCGAAAAGTTTATGCAGGACGCTGTTCCCGTCAAAGTCAAAAAACCGGTTGCCATTATTGTTCCCCATGCCGGCTACATCTACTCCGGTCAGATTTGCGCCGACGGGTTCAAGCAGGCCGCCAATCAGCAGTACGACGTGATCGTTATTCTGGGGACAAGGCATACCAATTCCGATTTTCAGAAAATTTCGCTTTATCCGGGCGACGGTTTCCGGACACCTCTGGGCACGACGCCGGTGGCAAAAAATATTATTTCTTCTCTTTTAAAAGAAGATCCGGCGGACTGCGCGCTGGATAAATCACTTCATCAAAGCGAGCATTCGGTTGAAGTGATGGTGCCCTTTATTCAGGTTGTTTTTCCTCAGGCAAAGATTGTTCCCGTTGTTGTTGGCTCGCAGGATATGCAGACATGCATCCGCTTCGGTCAGGCGCTGGCGAAGGTTTTGAAAAACAAACAGGCCTTGATTATCGCCAGTTCCGATCTTTCCCACTATCCGGATGCCAAGGATGCTAAAATCGTGGATGGAGAAACACTCGCGGCCATTACCAAATTGGATCCTGCCGCGTTTCGCGCGACCCTGCAGACGCACCGGGATAAAAATATTCACAGTCTTTATACGAGCGCCTGCGGCGAGGCTCCGATCATGGCGGCAATGGCGGCGGCCAAATCTTCGGGGGCTACCCGCGGAGAGGTAATCAGCTATGCCAATTCCGGAGATACTTCCATCGGCGAGCCCTCGCGGGTCGTAGGATACGGCGCGGTTGTCTTAACGGCTGACAACGGGAGGAAAAATCCCGGTGTATCCATTCAGCAAAAACCGGCAATCACATCGGCTACCCTGACACCGGCCGATAAAAAGGCGCTGCTTTCCTTTGCGAGAGAAACCATATCCCGATTGTTTTTAACGGATACCGTTCCGTTGGCCAGAGGTTTCTCTGAAAATCTCGAACATCCGCGGGGCGTTTTTGTGACACTGAGAAAAAACGGCGAGCTGCGCGGCTGCATCGGACAAATAATCGGGACGGAGCCGCTGGTCAAGCTTGTCGGCGCCATGGCGATTCAGGCGGCCTTCAATGACAGACGTTTTGAACCTTTAACCTACGATGAGCTAAAAAACGTCGAAATAGAAATTTCCGTACTGACGCCGATGAAGCAGGTAAGCGGCGCCTCCGACATTGTTGTCGGCCGGGATGGGGTTGTCATCCGCAAAGAGGGACATTCCGCTGTTTTCCTCCCGCAGGTGGCAACGGAACAAGGATGGAATCGCGAAGAAATGCTGGATAACCTTTGCCGGAAATCCGGACTGGACACCGGATGCTGGAGGGAAAAGACGCAATTCTCAACCTTCCAGGCTGTCGTGTTCAGCGAGTCCCGGTACAAATAACTCATGACCGTTTATCTTCTTGCCATCGGACTGATTTCGATTCTGGGACAGGTTGTCCTGCTTCGGGAGCTCAACGTTGCCTTCTACGGCATCGAATTGATATATCTGCTGGCGCTGGGAATATGGTTATTGTGGACTGCCGCCGGCACGGTTATCGGACGCCGGTTCAACTCTCCATCGCTTCAACACATTGCCGCGCTTTTTATCATCTTCGGAATGGTTCTTCCGCTGGATATTGTGTTCATCCGTGCCAGCCGTCTTCTCTTCGGCGGAATACCCGGCGCTTATCTTACATTTTTGCAGCAATTAATGATTGCAGCGCTTGCCGTTCTTCCCGCAGGACTGCTCTCCGGCCTTTTATTTCAATGGACAGCAACGTCCTACGTGGCAAACGGCAAAACTCTGGCCGCCGCCTATGCTCTGGAAAGCGCGGGCGGATTAATCGGCGGATTGTTTTCCACACTGTTTATCATATGGGGATTGCAGAACTGGTCTATCGGACTTTTATGCGCTCTCTGTTCCGTCCTGACGCCACTGATTTTTCTAAAAGGAGGCGCAAAATCATATCTGCGCCGGGCGGCAATTATCCTTGCCTGTATTTTCCTGATATTCCTCGGCAAGACATCTTATCTTGATCAACGGATGACCATGTGGAATTATTCTCATCTTCTGGAAAGCAGTGATTCGCCGTATGGGCGGATTACTTTGACAAAGCTTTATAATCAGATATCCGTTTTTGAAAATGACGCTCTGTCGTTTGAAACGGAAGGAATTGACGCCGAGTATTTCTGCCATTTAGCGGCGCTTCAGCACCCGAATCCGCAAAGTGTATTGATCCTGGGCGGCGGAATCGAAGGACTTGTCCGGGAAACGGCCAAGTATAATCCAACTCAAATTGATTATGTCGAACTCAACCCCGTTATGCTGAATCTGGCGATGAAATATCTTCCCGATGACATCAGAAGGTCGTTGAAAGAACCAAACGTCCGGATTATATTCGCCGATCCGCGGCAGTATCTTAAAAATTGCGGAAAATACGATCTCATTTTAGTCGGCATGCCCCAGCCGTCTTCAGGGCAGACCAACCGTTTCTATACGCGCGAGTTTTTCAGGCAATGTTCTTTGAAACTCAAGCCCGGCGGAATTCTGGGTTTCAGGCTCCATATGGCTGAAAATCTATGGACGGTACCGCTGACCCAACTCAATAAAAGTATCTACAGCGCTCTGCGATCCGTTTTCCCTGAAACGCTGTTTCTTCCGGGAACAACAAGTGTTATCACCGCCTCCCATGCCCTTCTTCTCCAAAACCCGGGAGTCATGTCCCGCCGGTTGCAGGACATGAAAATCCCGACAAGATTCATTTCACCCCTTTATATCAATTACCTTTTTACCAACGACAGATTTTTCACAATCAAAAATTTGCTTAACAAAGAAAAGGCTCCGCCTAATACCGACATCAGACCGGTTTGTTATCAACAGGCTTTCATCATCTGGCTGTCAAAGTTTTTCCCCCGCGTCGCCCTTGTTGATTTATCTTCCATGATGAGCAATATTTTTTCCAAACCCGTCTTCTTATTATTAGGCGTCTGTTCGTCCATCCTATTTCTTTTGAGTCGCTTCCGGCCGGCACTGCGCCGCGCCCTGCTGGTCGCCGCGGCAGGATTCACCGGCATGGTTCTGGAAACAATTCTCATCCTCTATTATCAGGTAAAATACGGCGTGCTCTATCAGGATATAGGACTACTCCTGATGAGTTTCATGGCGGGGCTTGCTCTGGGCGCGATAACGATCAACAAAGCGATGACCCGGATATCCGGCCATCAAAAACATTTGCGCCGGTACGGCATAGGATTGATTGCCGGATCTTGTGTTTTATACGCATTTACGGGAATGATGATTACGATGAATATCTCTGCCGGTCTGCTTCAAATCTCTTTTCTTCTGGCGGCAACCGGTTTTCTGGTCGCCGGCATTTTCGCCTATGCCAGCCTTCATGAAATTGAAGATCAGAAAAAAATAATTTCACCGCTGTACGCTGCGGACCTTATCGGCGGATGCCTCGGCTCGCTCACGGGCAGCCTGATTTTAATTCCTTTGGCGGGAATGGATATCACCTGTTGGGGGATGCTCTTGCTCGCCTTCCTTTCCTTTCTTTTGGTGTGATGTACTCAGATATCGGCAGCAAAACCCTTCATTCTTCAATACAACAGCACACCTGACATTGATGATCGGGCAGGTTCAAAACAGATTTCGGCCAATGTCATAACGAATGAAAATATGGCACAAAAATGTCCGGTAAAAACCTCTTGACAACCGATATAAAAGGGCGTAGCTAGCACCTCCGTATTTCAAAAGACGCCTAAATTTATCGGATGATAAATACGGGGGACCCGAATTTTCATGGGGCGAATTTCTCAGGAATAGGACACTTCCCTGTCCGAGCCCGTCAGCTAACCTCGTCGGCATATGGGAGGATTAAAGAAGATGTTTACTCTTCTTAAGCCATGTTTATTGTTGTTATCTAAAACAGCAATAGACGCACAAGATTATTCGATCAATAATTATTCGCCATCCGTTTCAATTAGTCTTCATCATCCCGACAAAAAGTATAAAAATAATTTACTGCCGGTACGCAGTGAAATGTTTATCAAAGCCTTACATATGTTCGATCTTGACATTATATTAAGATAGTTCAAAGGCCTGCAAAGCCTAAGGAGGTATAAATGACATCCAGCGATTGGTTATGCGTCATATTGCTGCCGTTCACTACGACAGCGTTGGCTTTCCCTTTAGGAGAGTTCATGGCTAAAGTCTTCAACGGCTCAAAAACTTTTCTGAGTCCGGTCATCGCGCCTTTGGAAAGAGTGCTTTACCGGCTATTCGGTGTTGACGAAAAGGAAGAAATGTCCTGGCAGACATACGCTTTGTGTCTTATTATTTTTAATATTATCGGGATAATTATCGTATTTATTCTGCAAATTATTCAGGGGAAGCTCCCGCTTAATCCCCAGAAATTGGGGTCCGTCTGGTGGGATACCGCCTTAAATACAGCCGTCTCTTTCGGCACGAACACGAACTGGCAATCATACAGCGGCGAACAGACGATGAGTCATCTGACACAGATGCTGGGTTTGACGGTTCAAAACTTTTTTTCAGCGGCAATAGGTATTACCGTAATCATTGCGCTCATCAGAGGTTTTGTCCGGAAATCTTCCGGTTCCATCGGAAATTTCTGGGTTGATCTGACCCGTTCCATTCTTTACGTTCTGATTCCTCTGGTAATGATTTGGTCGCTCCTTCTTGTTTCGCAGGGTGTCGTGCAAACATTCAGCGGTTCCGTAACCGCTCAAACGCTGGAAGGCAGCAGACAGACAATCGCGGTCGGTCCGGTGGCATCACAGGAAGCCATAAAAGAAATCGGCACCAACGGAGGCGGTTTTTTCAACGCCAATTCCGCCCATCCTTTTGAAAATCCCACGCCGCTGACCGATTTTCTGGAGATTCTGGGACTGTTGCTGGTTCCGATGGCGCTGCCCTTTACATTGGGGGCGATGCTGAAAAATCGACGGCAGGGCGCGGCGATTTTTGCCGCGATGCTGATTCTTTATCTGGCCGGTTTGGGTGTTTTCGCATGGTCCGAAATGCAAGGCAATCCACTGCTTCAAAAGGTCGGGGTGATCAACGGACTGAACATGGAAGGAAAGGAAGTCCGTTCGGGAATCATCAATTCGGTTTTGTTTGCCCAATCCACCACGGCTACCTCCTGCGGAGCCGTCAACAGCATGCACGACAGCATGATGCCGCTGTCCGGTCTGGTTCTCATGTTCAATATGGCCATCGGCGAGGTTATCTTTGGCGGTGTGGGTACGGGACTTATCGGAATGTTGAGTTACGCCATGCTGACCATGTTTCTGGCCGGATTGATGATCGGACGAACCCCCGAATTGATGGGCAAAAAACTGGAACTTTTTGAAATGGTGATGTCTGTCATTATTATTCTCTCTCCGGCAATTTTACTCTTGCTGCTGTCCGGTATTGCCGTTACCACCAGGGCGGGTCTGGCCAGTCTTGGCAACAGCGGGCCGCACGGTCTATCTGAAATTATTTATGCCTTTGCCTCGACATCCGGCAATAACGGATCGGCTTTCGCGGGCCTTAACGCCAATACGGTTTTTTACAATCTGACCACTTCCGGGGCCATGCTGGTGGGAAGATTCTCCACAATAATACCGGCGCTGGCCATCGCCGGTTCGTTGGCAAACAAGAAAATAGTTCCGGCAAGCATTGCGACATTCCCGACAACTGGTCTGCTCTTTATCCTTATGCTGATCGGCGTAATCCTTGTTGTCGGCGCGTTGACTTTCTTTCCGGTTTTTACGCTGGGACCGCTTCTGGAACATCTGCTGATGATGACCGGAAAAATGTTTTAGTAAGTGAGAAATTATCCTGTTTATCGGGATTGAGGTGATGAAAAATGAAAGCGACAAAAATAAATATCTGGCAGTCAAGGTTCATCATTCCGGCTCTTAAAGACTCTTTTAAAAAGCTCAATCCGGTGGTCATGGCAAGAAATCCGGTGATGTTTGTCGTCGAACTGGTCACGGTTATCACCACATTGATCGTTGTCAGCGATATCTTTACCGGGAAGAATATTCTTTTTAATTTACAAATTTCTTTATGGCTGTGGTTTACCATCATTTTCGCGAATTTCTCGGAAGCCCTGGCCGAGGGACAGGGCCGGGCCCAGGCGGATTCTCTTAAGAAGAACCGCAGTGAATCCATGGCAAAAAGACTGCTCTCCGGCGGCGGAAGTGAAGTTATCTCCGCTTTGAAATTAAGGAAGGAAGATATTATTCTTCTGGAAGACGGCAATACGATTCCCGGAGACGGCGAGGTCATTGAAGGTACGGCGCTGATCGATGAATCCGCCATTACCGGCGAATCCGCTCCGGTCATCAGAGAATCGGGCGGCGACCGCAGCGGCGTCACCGGAGGAACACGGGTTTTATCAGGAAAAATAAAGGTTCGCATCACCGCGAATCCCGGAGAAAGTTTCCTCGATCAGATGATCAACATGGTCGAAGGCGCCAAACGCCGGAAAACTCCCAACGAAAAGGCGCTCAATATTTTATTAATAGCTCTGACAATCGTGTTTGTTGTCGTCGTGACGACTTTTAAATACTTTGCCGATTACGCCGGCGTCAGCGTTTCCTTATCCGTTTTAATTGCTCTACTGGTTTGTCTGATGCCCACGACAATCGGCGGTTTGCTGCCCGCCATCGGCATTGCCGGTATGGATAGACTCCTGCGCTACAATTTCATTGCCATGAGCGGCCGCGCCGTGGAGGCCTCCGGCGATGTCGACATCGTACTTATGGATAAGACGGGCACCATCACTTTAGGGAACCGCATGGCCACGGAATTTATTCCGGTGGACAATGAAAGCGAAAATGAACTGATCAGCGCGGCGATTTTATCATCGCTGGCCGACGATACGCCGGAGGGAAGAAGCATCGTTGTTCTGGCCAAGGAGAAGTTGGGGATACACGGCAGCGATATCCGTGCTCCGGAAGGAGCCGTGTTTTGTCCGTTCAGCGCGGAGACGCGCATGAGCGGCATCGATTGCAGTGACAGGAAAATAAGAAAAGGCTCGCTGGAAGCCATCAGAGAATTTGTCGCAGCAAAGGGTTCTCCAATATCCGATGAAATACAAAAGATCGTTAACGACATTTCCAAAGAAGGATCAACCCCCCTCCTGGTGGCACAAAACGAAAAAATACTCGGAGCAATCCGTCTCAAGGATGTCCTCAAGGAAGGCATAAGCGGCCGCATTGCCAAACTGCGTCAAATGGGCATCAAGTCCGTGATGATCACCGGCGATAATCCGCTGACCGCCGCAACAATTGCCGCGGAGGCAGGCGTTGATGATTTTGTGGCGGAAGCCAAGCCGTCGACGAAGCTCGATCTGATTCGCAGCTATCAGAGCAAAGGTCATCTGGTAGCCATGATCGGCGACGGCACCAACGACGCACCCGCGCTGGCGCAGGCAGATGTCGCTGTGGCCATGAACGCGGGCACACAGGCGGCGCGGGAAGCGGCAAATATTGTAGATCTTGATTCCAATCCCACCAAACTCCTGGATATTGTGGAAATCGGCAAACAGATACTGATTACCCGGGGCGCGCTGACGACTTTCAGCGTCGCCAATGACGTCGCCAAGTATTTCGCCATTGTTCCGGCAATATTCATTGCCCAGTATCCGCAACTGAAGGCACTTGACATCATGCATCTGACCAGTCCCGGAAGCGCTGTGTTGTCGGCGGTCATTTTTAACGCCCTGATCATTCCTCTTTTGATTCCGCTAGCGCTGCGCGGCGTCCGTTACAAGCCTTCCGGCGTTTCAGCACTCTTGCGACGCAATCTCCTGATCTATGGATTGGGCGGGCTCATTCTGCCGTTTATCGGCATAAAACTGATCGACGCTATCATTGCTCTGTTCAAGATGGCGTAAAGGAGGCATAAATGTTACAATTAAAACGTTCTCTGCTGACATTTTTCTGGTTGTCTTTAATCTGCGGACTAATTTATCCGCTGGCTGTTACGGTTACGGCTCAGGCTGTATTTCCCGAGAAAGCAAACGGCAGCATCATCAAAAAAGGGGATCAGATTATGGGCTCGCATTTGATAGGGCAACTCTTTACCAGACCGGAATATTTTCACGGCAGGCCGCAGGCCCCCTCCCCTCAATACGACGCTGCCAATTCCGGCGGCAGCAACCTGGGACCTTCGAACGCCAAACTCGTCGCACAAGCTGTGGCGCGCGTTCAGCAAGTACGCTTGGAGAACGGTTTACCGCTTAATGCATCTGTTCCCGCCGACCTTGTTCTGACTTCCGCGAGTGGTCTCGACCCGCATATCAGCCCGATGTCCGCAGAGCTTCAGGTGAGGAGAATTGCCGGGGAAAGAAACATTTCCGAGAATGAACTGAAAAAGATAATTCAACAAAACACGGAACAGCCTCTGCTGGGAATATGGGGAAAAGAACGTGTCAATGTTTTGATGTTAAACCTTGCCCTGGATAGCATTGCCAGGAACAGGCGCTGATTCAGATAAAGAGGTCATGACTATGGGAAAGGTAAATTTGCGGCCCGATCCGGATGCTCTTTTGAAGGAAGCGGAACGTGAAGAAGTCAGAAAAGGAAAGCTGAAAATATTTCTCGGTTATGCTCCGGGCGTGGGAAAAACCTATGCCATGCTCAACGAGGCCCATGTTCTGAAGAAAAGAGGCCTGGATGCGGTGGTCGGCTTTGTGGAAACGCACAAGCGCGCGGAAACGGAAGCTCTTTTGACAGGGTTGGAAGTATTGACGCCGAAAAAAATTGATTACAAGGGAATCATTCTGGACGAGATGGATATCGATGCCGTTCTTGCCCGGCGACCGAACATTGTCCTTGTGGATGAGCTTGCCCATACCAATGCCGAAGGCAGCCGTCATCCCAAACGCTATCAGGATATTGAAGAGCTGCTGGAAAATGGAATCGACGTACATACGACGGTCAACATTCAGCACTTCGAGAGCATGAACGACTCGGTGGCCAAAATTACCGGTGTGCATATGCAGGAAACCATACCGGATACTTTATTTGACCGGGCTGATGAAGTGCAGGTCATCGACATTCCCTGGGAAGAGCTCAATCAAAGATTAAAGGAAGGAAAGGTTTACATTCCCCAGCAGGCCATTCATGCCATAGACAATTTTTTTCAGCGGGGCAATCTCTTTGCACTGCGCGAACTGATGCTTACACTGGTTGCCCGCAAGATGGATATCGATCTTCTCAATTATATGAAGGCCAAAGCGATACCCGGAACATGGCCCACCGCGGAAAAACTGGTTGTCTGCGTCGGGGCAAGCCCCTATGCCAAACAATTAATCCGTAAAGCGTATTCCATTGCCAAAGATACTCACGCCGAATGGTATGCGGTTTATGTTCTGGCAACCGGCCTTACCGAACCCTCGGGCATAGACAAAGTCTATTTAACCGATGCTCTGAATCTTGCAGAAGAACTGGGGGCAAAAATAGTAACGCTCACCGGCAACGACATTGCCGGCGAAATCCTGCGTTTTGCCCGCGATAAAAACGTTACCCGCATTGTTATCGGCAAACCGCTTCGTTCCATGCCGGTTGAATGGTTTAAAAGATCACCGGTTACCCGACTTCTTTATGCCCGCAGTGAATTCGAAATCCACCTGATTAACCCGACAACGGAAACAAAGGGGAAGGAAGAAACCGCTCCTCCCGGACAGTTATCTTTTCAATTATCAGAATACTTGATCACAATCGCAATGGTTGCGGCGGTTACGCTGTTTAATACTCTGATTCAGCGGATTATCGAGCCGTCTTCGTTCGTTTATCTGTACTTGATCGCCACAATCAC
Organism: Deltaproteobacteria bacterium; assembly: GCA_021372815.1. Taxonomy (GTDB): domain Bacteria; phylum Desulfobacterota; class Syntrophia; order Syntrophales; family Smithellaceae; genus Smithella. The sequence goes on from JAJFTS010000277.1 coordinate 17,535, forward strand.
CAGCGCTCTATTATACGGCATCTGGCCATCTGTCTTTGCCTCGTTTTTAAGTCTTCTGGTTTTTGACTATTTCTTCACGTCGCCTCGATATACTCTTTCCATGCATGACCCCCGGGAGATAGTTAATGTTCTGGTTTTTCTGTTTACAGCGGTTATTGTCGGGCAACTGGTAAAGGTGGTAAGACGACAGAACACCGCCCTTCAACTGCGCCTGGAGCGTGTCACGCTCATTGAAGAAATGAGCAAGGAATTTTTAATGCTTCCTCCACCGGAGCAATTAATCGGAGGACTGGCAAGTTTCTCCGGTGAAACAATGAACACCGTAGTGCTTCTGCGTACAACGATTCTGAGTGATATAAGTTCTCTGACGATCAAGTATGTGCAAAAGGTTATCGACGTTCCCTGTTTTGTTTCCTTCAGGGAAAAGGAAGGGGATCTGCAAATATGGGCGAAAAGCAATCCGGCGGTGGAAATCAAGGCCAATGATATGGCTGTCGCCAAATGGACATCCATTCATGGAAAAATTTCCGGCGCCGGAACAGAAACCCTGCCAAGCATTTCTTACTTCTTTTTCCCGATAAAATCGCAGGAAGAAACCATCGGCATGATCGGCATAAAATGCAATTACAAAAACCTTTTACCGGAACAGCGCAGAATTCTGGGAACAATATCGAACCTCACATCGCTCATAGCAGCCCGGTGGGTTAAAATGTGATTAAGAGAAAGGAGGAATTGCCCTATCGCAATGACTTCGTCGCCCAGCAGCGTGAGGGAAAAATCATGTATGCAGTCCCGGCAGCATCATTTCCTGCAGCCGGATCCTTTGGCGTTCGAACTCCTCATCGGTTGCCCCGCAGGTCATGTCCAACATGTCTCCGAAACGCAGTTTGACACGCGCGAATGGCTTCGGCAATATAAAATGATCCCAACTGTTGAAATACCAGGCTCGATCCGCAGATGTGTAAAACGGGACAACAACTGATCCAGTAACTTGCGCCAGGCGAACCACACCGGCTTTGACCACACCGGCCGGCCCTCTTGGTCCGTCCAGAACATGGCCGGCAAAACCAAAGTCTTTCAGGTGATCGATCATCTCTTTTAATGCCCGGCTTCCTTCCCGCGATGATGAACCTCGTACGGTATGCCAACCGGTTTTCTCTGCAATCCTGGCGATGATGTCGCCGTCATTGCTTTGACTGATCATCAGGGCGGGATGATAAGGGGCATAGGTCTTGAAGTGGTAAATTGCCGAAAGAAATTGCTGGTGCCAGCAGCATAAAATTACCCTGCCGCCGTTTTGCAGATGCTCCAGCCAGGGTTTTTCATTTTCAACGTTAAGACGGAATGTAGAACTGTAAGCCCGGATAAGGTAATAAAGAGAACCCGAAACCTTCTTTGCCAGCCAATATTTGTAATCTTTCAACAAAAAAATAATGTCTCCCTGCCTGCGTCAATCAGCCGATGAATATCAGGCTTTGTGCTAAAAGCCTATCGTACTTAAACGCCGGTAGCAAGAAATAAATTTATCCCATCTCCAGCAAAATCTTGTTCATCTCTTTTATTTCATCCCGCAGCTCGGCGGCATGTTCGAATTCCATATTTTTTGCGGCCTGTTTCATTTCTTTCGTGAGCTTCGCAATCAAAGCCGGCAGATCCTCTTCTTTGACCGGAGCAATTTTTCCTTTAGTGTCCACAGGCACCGTCATATAATCGGCCTCATAGATAGAGCCCAGAACATTGCTGATGGATTTTTTAATTGTTTCCGGCGTGATATCATTTTCTTCATTATATTTTTGCTGAATAACGCGGCGTCGTTTGGTTTCATCAAGGCAGGCCTGAATGGATTTGGTAATTTTATCGGCGTACATTATGACTTTTCCGGCAACATTGCGCGCCGCGCGCCCGCTCGTTTGAATCAGGGAACGTTCTGAGCGAAGAAATCCTTCCTTGTCCGCGTCCAGAATCGCCACAAGAGAAACTTCGGGAATGTCCAACCCTTCCCGCAGCAGGTTCACACCGACAAGAACATCAAATTCTCCCAAACGCAAATCACGGATGATTTCCACCCTCTCCAGCGTATGTATATCGGAATGAAGATAACGCACTCTAACATCCAGGCCGGCGTAATAATCGGTAAGATTTTCCGCCATTCTCTTGGTCAGCGTCGTCACCAGCACCCGTTCTTTTTTTTCAATTCTCTCCCTGATTTCCGCGAGCAAATCGTCAACCTGATGTTTTGCCGGTTTTATTTCAATCTCGGGATCCATCAGACCTGTCGGACGGATAACTTGTTCCACACGGATACCTTCAGCCTTTTGCGTCTCATACTGCGCCGGTGTTGCCGAAATATATATTCTCTGGTTGGTCAGTGCCTCATATTCGTCAAAACGCAACGGCCGGTTGTCCAGCGCCGAAGGCAGACGGAATCCGTATTTCACCAGCGTTTCCTTGCGCGATCGGTCGCCGCGATACATTCCGGCTATCTGCGGAAGCGTCGCGTGACTCTCATCAATAATTATCAAAGCATCTTCCGGCAGATACTCCATCAGCGTGGGCGGCGGCTGGCCGGGCCTGCGTCCGGTCAGATGGCGGGAATAATTTTCTATTCCCTGGCAGTAGCCCATCTCCTCCATCATCTCCAGATCAAAGTTCGTACGCTGCTCCAGTCTTTGCGCTTCCAGCAGTTTGTTCTGCCCCCTGTATTCTTCCAGTGCCAGCGCCAGCTCCGCGCGAATATCTGCAGTCGCTCTGGCAAGATTATCGCGCGAAGTGACATAGTGACTGCCGGGATAAACCGCGGTTTTATCGACCGCGCTTATTTTTTTCCCTCTTAACGGGTCAATCAAGGACATCGATTCAATCGTATCGCCGAAAAATTCCACCCGCAAAGCCTGCTCGTCTTCATAAGGCGGGAATATTTCCACGATGTCGCCGCGCACGCGGAACGTACCTCGGTGAAAATCAATGTCGTTTCTCTCATACTGAATTTCCACAAGTCTTTTCAAAAGCTCATCACGCGGAAATTCCTTGTCCTTTTCGAGTTGGATAATCATTCCCAGATAGGCATCCGGCGAACCCAAACCGTAAATGCAGGAAACACTGGCGACGATGATGACATCGCGTCTTGTCAAAAGAGAATGCGTTGCCGCGTGACGCAGTTTGTCGATTTCTTCATTGATGGCTGAATCTTTTTCAATATAAGTATCCGTAACCGGCAGATAAGCTTCCGGCTGGTAGTAATCGTAGTAACTGACAAAATATTCGACGGCGTTTTCCGGAAAGAGACCTTTGAATTCTTCGTACAACTGCGCCGCCAGAGTTTTGTTATGGGCGATAATCAGCGCCGGACGCTGGACGCGTTCGATAACGTTCGCAACGGTAAACGTTTTGCCGGAACCGGTCACACCCAGAAGCACCTGATGCTCCTTGCCCTTTTTCAAACCTTTGACTAAATTGTCAATGGCCTGCGGCTGGTCACCCGCCGGAACAAAATCGGTAATCATCGAAAGTTTTTCCATAAGATGGTCTATATCATAAGAATAGCATCTATTCACGTAATATGGCTCACTGGTCCCGGGGTTCGTTCAGGAATCCATCTGCTCATCAAAATAAAGCGATCTGGCGCGGATAATCGCCTCTGAACAAACATCGTTTTGCCGTATTATTACCGTATGCGCCATGGCTATTCTCTTATGATTTATATATCTTAATTATTTAATTAATTCCCTTTTGGAAAAAAATGACTTGTGCTATGAGAAAGCCGTTCAATCGGTACGCCTCTCCAAGGAAAACCGGTTTGAACTCATTTCTACAGGAGGTTTTTATGGAAAGCCTGAAAGACCTGCAAACACGTTATGATGCCCTGAAAGCGCTGGGTTTGAAACTTAATATAGAACGGGGCCAGCCGGGAGACGATAATTTCGATCTCTCCAA
>JAJFTS010000308.1 GCA_021372815.1 Deltaproteobacteria bacterium
TAAATGGACGGCGTATGATGATCGGCATACTCCACTTCGGCCTCCGCCAGAGCTGTTTTACAGGTTGCGCACCAGTAAACCGGTTTTTTGCCTTTGTAAACACTGCCGTTGAGATAAAGTTTGCCGAATTCAGCAACAGTCGCCGCTTCATAGGGATAAGCCATCGTCAGATAGGGATTTTCCCACTCGCCGAAAACACCCAGCCGCTTGAACTGGTCACGCTGAATATCGACAAATTTTTCCGCGTAAACACGGCAGGCGCGGCGCTTTTCCACCTGTGACATTGCCGCCTTTTTGGCGCCCAGTTCCTTATCCACCTGATGTTCGATAGGCAGACCATGGCAGTCCCATCCCGGCACATACACGCCGTCAAAGCCGGTCATGTTTTTCGATTTAATGACTATATCCTTGATTATTTTATTAAGAGCAGTGCCCAGATGAATATTGCCGTTAGCATAGGGAGGGCCGTCATGCAGAATATAAGGTTTTTTCCCTTTGGCCATTTGCCTGATTTTCTTATAAATGTCCATTTCTTCCCATTTTTTGAGCATCTCCGGCTCGCGCTGAGCCAGGTTAGCCTTCATCGGGAAATCCGTTTGCGGAAGATTCAAAGTACTTTTGTAATCCATCTTTTGCTCCTATCCTAAATTGACTGTACCACAAAAAATCTGTCACAATCTAAAACCAGGACAACTGAAGCAGGTGCCCTGGTCATTTCAAATGAACTATCATATTATTTCAGCTCTTTCAAGTATAACTCCTGACAGGTAATCCCGATAATTTTCTTCTTAAATTAATCATTTCCACCGGCATCGAAATTCCGGCAATCCTGCTAAAGATCAAAATGGTTTTTACTGAAGTTCGGTGGGCATTTCCTGGATGATTCCCATGCGCAGGTATATCGGGCGGACATATTTACGTATCTCCGGCAATTTCTTATAAAAGTAAACAGCACCGGCAATGCTGGAAACGCCGCATAAAACAATGGTAAACGGAGCGCCGATTTTATGCGCAATGATCCCGCCGATCAGACTGCCGAACGGAGCCATTCCCATAAAAGCGATGGAATAAAAGCTCATGACCCGGCCGCGCTTATCTTCATCCACAATGGTCTGCACGATTGTATTGCTGGAAGCCATCGTCACAATAATGCCAAAACCGGCGATCATCATCAGGCACAAGGAAAGCGGCAGCCAGCGGGAAAAAGAAAAGGCGACAAGCCCGCAACCGAAAACGCCGGTGGAAATCGCAATGAGACGCCCTAAACCGATAACCGACTTGCGGGAAGCCAGGAACAAAGCTCCCGTCAGTGCTCCGATTCCGGTGGCGCCCATCAGAAATCCCAGAGTATGGGAACCGCCATGCAATATGTCCCGCGCAAATATGGGCATAAGAACGACATAAGGCATTCCCAGAAGACTGATCAATCCCACCAGCAGGATGATGTACCGGATGGGAGCAAAACCGGCCACGTATTGAAAACCCTCTTTGAGTTCATGGAGCACGGGATTGAAATTTTGCTGTCCTTGCTTTGGTATTATTTCCATCGCCATGAGCGCCAGGATGATAAAAAAGAAACTGACGCCGTTGAGCAGAAAGCAAACGCCTTCTCCCACATAAGCGATAAGAATGCCGGCAATAGACGGGCCAATCAGTCTCGCGCTGTTGAACATAAAGGAGTTCAGAGCAATGGCGTTGCCGAGGTCACTCTTGTCTTTCACCATATCGATGACAAATGAATGCCGGGCGGGCATATCGAAAGAATTGACCGTGCCCAATAATAGACTGAGCACTACCAAATGCCATACGGCGATCGAACCGGAGAGTGTCAAAAACGCCAGCAATAAGGCCTGCAGCATCGAGAGGGCCTGAGTGGCAATCAATAGATTGCGGCGATTTAATCTGTCCGCGTATACTCCGGCAAATGAACCGAAGATTACGGAGGGCGCCTGACCGGTAAAACCAATCAGGCCGAGCATAAAAGCCGAGTTGGTCAACTTGTAGACAAGCCAGCTCATGGCGATCTGCTGCATCCATGTACCGATGAGAGAAAAGCTTTGTCCGACGAAGAATAATCTGTAATTTCTGTGCCCAAGCGCCCGCAGTAAAAATCTGAAGCTCGATATTTTCTCATCTGAAGATGATTTTGCGTTCATATTTCCAAGCGCATATTGTTTATCAGGCAATTATTTATTGACGCAGTCACAACCGCACCAATAATAATCACTCTTTATGCTAATATCAATAAATTCCTGATAAATTCATCTGAATTCAGACTAATGAGGCCTGAATTCCAAAACCGCAGCACGCTGAAATTTGTGAAACGAACGCTCCCTTCCGTCCAGGCTGATATGGATATCACGAGAGCAAGATAATTGAGCCTCCCGGGACATCGCTTCGCGCGGTTACGTTCCGGAAACGGGCAAGATTCCCTTGACATACGAACGTGGCTACCGTAAACTGCTTCCCAGCAAAAAGCGGTTCTTATTAAATTTTTCCTTTGAAGATTAAATTTTATTGTAAGTCCTTTTCGATTGAAAATAGACAAGAGGGAGTTTTCAATGGGCGATTACGACAGCAGAAAATACATCCGGTATCCTGCCGAACCGAACGAGTGTGTCACTGTTTATTATCTGGATGAAAAAACCAAACAGACGGGACAGCGCGTCGGCCTTGGCGAAAATGAAAGTTTCAAGGGATGCTGTGTGGTTTTTGTGGGTGAAGTAACTTTCAAAGAGGGGCAGGAAGTGCTTTGCGAATGCGGCACGCTTCCCAAAGTAAAAGCCAAAGTAGTCTGGATCAGAAAACTGGAAGATAAAATCACAAGGGTGGGAATTTCTTTTCTTTAATAAACACCTTTTTCTTCTTTTCCCGTTTCACCTTTCACATTTCATCATATTTATAAATTTCTCAGTTTTTCCGTGGATAGTCCCGAACATGCACTGTTCCCGGAAGCGGTTTTCATCAATAAATTTTATATTCATTCATCTTTAAGAAAAGACAGAGGGTATTTTTTACTGTATCCCACCAGTTCAACATAGCCTCTACCCTGGACAGGCATATTATTATATGTGCCGCTGATCCGAACACTTCCTTCCCAATAAGGCAGAGGTTTCAGATGTAATTCCTGCGCCTCGAAAACCGGCTTAACGGCAAGCGACAAATTCAATGGCTTTACCGTTATATCCCATGAGGCAGGATATTTTGCTTCAGTATGTTCGCTGTACCAGTAATCCGGAGATTTAATATCAATATCATCTTTCGTTATCCGGATTGCTTTACCGTCCGGCAACACAAAGGTGCCGAAACCGGCGTCAATAATCCCATTCTCATCATTCCTGATCAAATAGATCATCAGTTCGCAATTATTATCAAGCCTTACGCTGAACCAATCCCATCCGCTTTGTGAAGGCGCAAGTTTTATCGTTCCATATTCATGATCCGTCCATGATTTTCCTTCAACCTTGAGCGGTTGGCCATCAACCGTCAACGTTCCCGAGGTTTTCATATTGGTAAAGGAATAGTAATAATTGGCCCGATTAGCCCCTTTATTAACAATGCCGTCGTGTTCATGAAAGGCCGCCGGCTTTAAGGCCTCCAATTCCAGGTCAATTGTGTAGCCGTCCATTTCGGCATGAAGGATATGTTTCCCGTTTTCTTCCCGGGCCGTCCACGTATCAATCATGAGATCGTACTTTTTTTCATCCGCTCTTGAACTGTTAAAAACAAAGTCATTGATCTCTTCCGCTTTAAATTTATTATTCTGCAGATCAGTAACGGCAAAGTGCCCCAGCATTGCAACATTCTTGAACCAGTATGCCGGAATAGGAATAAAAATCTCAGGTACATTATCTTCGTTGGTAAGTCTTTTGAAGAAGGTTACTTCATATCCGAACTCCCTTCCGTCTTCCGCTTTCAAGTGACCTGTATAATACCACCATTCCTCCTGCGCCCAATAATGAGCGGCCTCATCAGCGGGCAGACTTACCGGATTTACCGGCGCAGAATGGTTGATCGTATAGACCGGAGCACAAGCGAACAGGAACAGCAAAAATAAATTAAAGAATAAAATTTTAATTCTTCTCAAATATTCACCTCACGGAATATTGAATTAAAATAATAAATTTTGCGCGTCCGGCATCGCCTGACTACGGTTATTTCAGGAGCTCGGCAAACGCGTTGAACATTTCCACAGACTGATAATAATATTCGGGCTTGTCCAGACTCATGATTTGTTTCCAGTTGTCTTTGATGTCTTCGGGCGTGGGAACCCTCGTTCCGTCCGAAAGAATTGCGCCGGGACCGGTGACAATCGCCGAACGGCTGTAGTAGCCGGCTGCGGCATTAATCACCACGCCGGAGTCGGTACAGTCCTCGGAACACAGATACAGCACGGCCGGGGCAACGAAATCCGGTTTCAGTTTCGCAAACAGCTCCGGCGGAAAGATATCTTCCGTAAACCGGGTGGCGGCTGTGGGGCCGATGAGATTGACTTTGATGTTGTATTTCCCGCCTTCCAGTTTGAGCACGTTGGCCAGCCCCAAAAGGCCGAGCTTTGCGGCGGCATAATTGCTCTGCCCGAAGTTTCCGTACATTCCGGAACTCGAAGTGGTCATGACAATCCGGCCGTAATTATTTTCGCGCATATTGATGAACGCGGGAAGGGTCACACAGAATGCCCCTTTGAGATGAACATTGACGACGGAGTCCCAAGTGGCTTCATCCATTTTATTGAAGGTTTTATCCCGCACGATTCCCGCGTTGTTGACCAGGATATCGACTTTGCCGAATTTTTCCACGGCTGTCTTGACGATCTTTTCACCGCCTTCTACCGTAGCGACATTATCGTAGTTGGCGGCGGCTTCTCCGCCGAGGGCTTTGATTTCATCGACGACCTGATCGGCGGCGGAAGTTCCCTGCCCGGAACCGTCCTTCGCTCCGCCGAGATCATTCACCACGACCTTGGCGCCGCGTTTGGCGAATTCCAAAGCGTACTGCTTTCCCAGACCTGCTCCAGCTCCCGTTATAATTGCCACTCGTCCTTTGAAATTTATTTCCGACATACCTGTACTCCTTTTCCATGAATTATCAGACATTGGGATTTGTCCCGCAAGCAGGAACAACAGCGCCTTAAAACCCGGGAATACCCTGCCGGTTTTCAAAACCGGTTTTATTCATTCGTAATTTAAAAAGCGCCCCCATTAACTGTTTTAAAATTTATATTTCCCCGCCATGATGTCCCGATACATGCTTTCATTCATCGGAACATACTTTTCGCTTCCGGGAAGGAGAACGAAAAGGTCTCCCTTGACCGCCTCCAGATTGTATCCGTCGTTTTTCAGATTCGTCTTTTTAATCTTATGCGTGGCTGTCCACTGAAAATCATTGACAAAGCGGATGAAAATCGGCACCGCGTATTTGGGCAGAACGGACCGCAGGTGCGCCGTCAGCGCTTTAAAATCAATATCTTTGCCTTCTTCGCGTATGACAGCGGCCATGCCGGCTCTGCCGTCGCCTTTGGGCATAATGACGCCATACGCCGCCGAAGAAGAAACACCGGGGAATGAATCGACGGCTTTTTCCACTTCCATGGTCGCGACGTTTTCCCCTTTCCAGCGGAAAGTATCGCCCAGACGGTCGACAAACTGCGCGTGCCTAAACCCCATGTTGCGCAGCATATCACCGGTATTGAACCAGAGATCGCCTTTTCTGAAAGCGTCCCGGATGATTTTTTCCTCGGTTTTCTTTTTGTCGGTATAACCGGGGAACGGGGTCTTCTCGGATATCTCCATGACGAGGAGACCGGATTCTCCTTTCTTTACCTTCGTGCAAAAGCCGTTGCCGTCCCGGGCTACGCAATCGTTTTCGATATCGTACCGGACAAGGGCGAACGGCGTTACACTTGTTCCGACGGTATAATCGAAATTCATGAGATTAGTAAAAACGCCGACGCCTTCCGCCGCTCCGTAAAACTCGAAGATCTTTTTGATGCCGAAGCGCTTTTTGAAAGCCATCCAGATATCCGGCCGCAGGCCGTTACCGATAATGTATTTCAACGTTGTCTTATTTTCTCCGGCTTTCTCGGGCTGCGCCATCAGGTACCGGCAGACTTCTCCCACATAGATGAAGTGCGTGGCCTGGAATTTTTTCACATCTTCCAGAAAGCCGCTCGCGCTGAATTTCCTTCTCAAGGCAACCGCCGCGCCGCTGACAAGGGCCGGGGGCCAGCCCACGGTGATGGCATTGGTGTGGAAAAACGGCAGCGGAATGTATATCGTATGGTACGGCTTCACACTGGTCACCAGGCGTCCGAACCAGAACGATGCCGAAATCGCCCTTTTGTTGGTGATGACCGCCGCTTTGGGCAAACCGCCGGTCGTTCCGGAGGTATAAACATAAGCCATCGTATCTCTCAGAGTTATCTTGCCTGTTTCGGGAACATTGGTTTTGGGCAGGGAGGCAAGCTGATCCGTAATATCTTCAGATTCCTTCAACTTGTTAATTGCCGGATCCCTGAGCAGATAAAATTCCGATCCCTGAAGATCGATCCCGTCCTTCACTTCCTTGAAAAAACTATAGCATTCCTCTCCGACTACAACCACTTTGCCTTTGTTGAGATTGAAGCTGTGCACCAG
>JAJFTS010000319.1 GCA_021372815.1 Deltaproteobacteria bacterium
GTTGGTAAGTCCCGCTACGGCTGATCCGCTTGCAACGTCAGTAAAATATTTTCTGGCGGTATCTTTTTTGATTCCCTTAGCCGTGTCGACATAAACGTTATAAGAGGTGGCGCCTGTCACGGAATTCCAGGTGAGCGTTACCTCGCCATTTCCCGGCGTGGCGCTTATAAGTTCAGGCGCTAAAGGCGGCGGGGTGGCGCTTGGCGTTGCCCAAACAGCGAAAGAGGGACTGCTGGCAATGTCGTTAGTTTTATCTGACGGTGTTCCATTGTTATCTACGGCATATATCCAGAAGTAATAAGTCCTGTCATTTATAATACCGCCGTCAGGGTCAATATACCATTCTATCGTAGTCGAGTCGACAACTTGTGAACTGGCGGATTCTCCGGAAACTTCGATTGAACCTTCATCTGCATTCGTTCCTTCCTGCCAGTAACAGTAAAGAACGTAGTAGTCAGCGCCGGTGACGGGTGTCCACGTGATGGTTACCTTTTGATTTCCCGCGTTGGCGCGGAGATTTTCGGGAGCCGGCAACGGTGCAGGGTTGGTGGGGGTCGATGAAGTCGGTAATGCCAAGTAGCTTTCACCGTTAGAATTGACGCCCGTAATGGAAAACCAGTATTTTTTCCCGTTTGTCAGACCGGGTACCGTATAGGGGGCGCTTTTTATACCTGTTGTCGGAGTAACTGCTTTCATTTCTGAATAGTCCGGTCTGGTGTTGGAGCCATCATCTTCCATGTAATAAATATTGTAGGTAACGGCGTCCGGATCCATCTGCCACTCCAGCGTAACTTGTCCATTTCCGGCATCCGCTCTGACTGCAAGGTCTGTCCGGTATCCCACGGTGGATCCCTGAATTGCAATATCATCGCTGGAACAGGCGGACACAAAAATTACCATCACAAGAATCAACAGGAAAGATGATAAGGTTTTTTTCATTTCAGCTCCTTATTAAAAAGGTTTGTTTAAACGCATTCGTAAAACGCCGCTTCCCGCCGGATATCGAGAAAAAAGAAAGTGATTTTCAACGTTTCAAGAATTTATGTTACGATTATTGGCAAATAATGTACATTTAAAGCAATGCCTGTCAAGCTAATTTTTGTGCGCCAGTCCGTTCATGTAACGGGCACTGATTTCATCCGCCGGTTCGATACACAGGCTTTTTAAATAAGCCCGGACAAAACCCTTGATAAAAACCGCCGCCGGCAATTTTTCGGTTTTGTCTTCTTCCAGATAATTCAGGTAATCAAGGCGGATTTTTGTTTCCTGATGGATTGTTTCAATGGCTACGCCCAGTTCGTTTCTGATGGTCCGGAGGTCGGCGCCTCTGATTTCCTGTCGCGATAGAATTTCCGGAATATTTTGACTCCGGGAAATTTTTATTTTTAATTCGACGCTGTGATTTTTGCGGGCGGGAGAACTGAACCCCTGCCGGTTGATATCAAAAATATTGACCGGTTTTTTTACCGCTGCACCCTTTTCCGCGTCCGGCGAAATTCCCTGCGGGTTGAGCTCGTTGTCGTACTTGGCCTTTTGCGCTTCATTGATCAGCGTTAAATAAGCTTTTTCCAGAAGGGAAAGTATTTTGTTTCTTTCCTCCCTGGAAAAAAAGGAATAACTGACCAGGGAATCGGGCTGATACATCTGCAAAGCGGCATTGTAGGCGCTGCGGATTTCCAGCGCCGACGCGTCCGGCCTGATGTCCAGCATTTCGTAATAATTCATCTGGTCGAAATCTTTTTCCATCCGGGGCCTCGAATTTTAAAGATAGTTAAGCATCAGTTGTTCGCCGAAGCCGTCGTTCATGCTTCTGTTCAGGACCCGCAAATCGTTGGCGGCGCGCGTGTGGGGATAACGGTCTAAAAAACAAACCCGCTGGCAGATGGCGTCGTGAACGTGCTCATCATAGGCGATGTTGCCGGCGAACTCGACGTTGATTCCCAGATGCTTTTTGATGATTTTGCAGATCTGTTCGCCCAGCGCCGTGTTATCCTGCTTGCGCAGTTGATTGAGAATAAGTTTGAATTTAAAATCCCTGAAATCTTTTTTAATCAGTTCATATTTGTCCGGAAATTCTTTTTTTATTACCGTAACAATATGTTCGGGTTTGTTAAAGGAATCTCCGCCCAGATGTTCTCTGACCTTTTTCTCCAGCGTTTTGAAATCAGCCGTGGAAAAATAATGACGGATGCGGCGCAGATAGATGGCGCGTATCAGCCGGTAAACATTTTCGATGGAAGTGGGTTCCGGCGTGGTGATGAATATCCCGTTGCGGGAAGCCAGAAAGAAATCCAGCGTATTGAAAGCTGTGCCCGCTCCCAGATCCAGCACAATATAATCGTAGTTTAATTTGGCGATGGCCCGAAGAGTTTTTATTTTTTTCTCATAAGGAAGATTGGCGATATCCAGATTATCATGCGCGCCGCTGATTAAATAAAGGTTGGGAAAGGGAGTTTGCAGAACAGTGTCTTCCAGATCGGTAATTTTTCTCGAAACGAAATCGGAGAAACATTTTTCCGGATAGGGAACGTCCACCATGGTGTGCAGGTTTGCCGCTCCCAGATCAAGATCAATCAGCAATGTTTTTTTTCCTGACTTTGCCAGAAGGCGTCCCAGAGAGCTGGCGAGGAAACTTTTGCCCGATCCTCCTTTGCCTCCTCCAATCGGCCAAATGTGCGCCATAAATCATCCGCAATTTTTATTTTTGAAGCTCCAATTACGAAAGCAGAACGAATCGAAATCGATTAGCCGAATAATTTATCGTAACGGAGGTTATAACCCCATTTAGAGGTATAACCGTCATCGCCAAATGCATACACGATAAAATTATGATGTTCAAGC
>JAJFTS010000008.1 GCA_021372815.1 Deltaproteobacteria bacterium
GACAGTATCGGCAAGATTTCCCATATCTTTGCAAAGCACGTGGCGAAAAAGAAAAAGAATGGCATTGAAGGCCTGATTCTGAGTTGATGCAGAGACTTTTTCCTTTAAAGCCAGATGGCTGAGAAAATTTTTACAATCGGCAGCATCAAGTTCCGCGGAAGCTTCCTTCTTCGACGTTTGACGCGAGTATTCAAGAAAACGTTTGATCCATTGCAGATAAGTTTTTTCCGTGCTGTAAGAATAATGCTTCAGGCGGATGAGCCGCTGTGTTTCCTCAAGCAGTTCAGGCATAGCGTCATGGACTTTCATCGTCGATAAATTATCCGGTTTTAAGCCGCGATAATGAAAATAATATAAGCGAATGGCGTCGCCGGCCTGCCTGATTTGCCAGTCGGACATGGCGGGATTTGATTTCAGAGTTTCGATAAATTCGATGACGGTGTTTTCCTGATATTGATCGGGCGGGATTTGCTTTTTATTGGAATAGTTCAGAAATTTACTGGCCCACAAAGCGTAAAAAAAGACGTTCTTTTCCGGCGCCAGTTTCTTTTCTAAAAGAAAGGCTTGAAACTCCGGAAGAACATTATTTTTCGTACTGTCGGACAAATTTTCCATAATATACCAACTTGGCTTAAGTACCATATTACCACAAAATGCCAAGTAGAAAAAGTTCATTTCGCTGGATTTAAAGCACTTTTTCTTTGCATTCCTTTTTAAAAAGAGTATTATTTCCTCCGAAAAGCGCAAAAAACCAAGTCGGTATATTAATTGTTATGGAGGAATAATTTGAAAACAGATAAGCTTCGAGAAATGTCCCTTTTACGAAAAAAATCTCATGCAACAATGTTGAAGAAAAAATCCAAAGTATATGAGGCTTTCCTCAAGATGGAAGAAGTTACATATTGTGCAGGAGAACTTGAAAGTAAAATTAAAGAACTAATCGCCATTGGAATATCTGTCGTTATAAATTGTGAGTCATGCATGCAATGGCATATTGAGCAGGCAGCTCGAAAAGGAGCAACTGAAAAAGAAATTATGGAGGCCATTGAAGTCGGAATTGAAATGGGCGGCGGCCCAGCAACCGCCCATGCACGTTTCGCTCTGGAGGTATTGGAGACTCTTGATTTTAGTAAGAAAGAAATAAAAAGGCATCCATAACAAAATCAATACACCCGATCGTTATGCTCCGGGTGTTTTCGTCGTTCTCTTAAATAAAATGACAAAAAAATGAATCAATTGACTACTTCCGAATGACTTGATATGCTTCCGCCATGTTTGAAAAACGAAAAATATCTAATAAATTCTGTCTTTCAGAGGACATTGTCCTTTATCCCGGCGATTGTTTAAAGCTTTTGGGAACTATCCCTTCGGGATCGTTAAAACTCGTTGTAACATCACCACCATACAACATAGGCAAAGAATATGAAAAGCGGCTCAAGTTGGAATCATATATTGAGCAGCAATCAGCGGTTATTCATGAGTGCGTAAGGTGCCTTTCGCCGCACGGAAGCATTTGCTGGCAGGTTGGTAATTACGTTGATAATGGTGCCATTATTCCTCTTGATACCATTCTTTATCCGATTTTCTCTGGTTTGGGTCTTAAGATGAGAAATCGTATTATATGGCATTTTGAACATGGGCTCCACTGTAGTCAAAGATTTTCCGGAAGATACGAAACAATAATATGGTTCACAAAATCCGATAAATATACATTTAATCTGGATCCGATTAGGGTGCCGCAAAAGTATCCCGGTAAAAAATATTTCAAAGGCCCTAAAGCTGGGCAGTATTCGTGTAATCCGTTGGGGAAAAATCCTGGGGATTTATGGGTTATTCCAAATGTCAAAAGCAATCATGTAGAAAAAACAGATCATCCTTGTCAGTTTCCCGTTGAGCTTATCGAAAGGCTCGTCCTATCTATGACGGATGAAGGTGATTGGGTTTTTGATCCATTTTTAGGCACCGGCACATCAATTATAGCAGCCATTCGGCATAAGCGTCGCGGTGCCGGTGCAGAAATGAGCAGCAAATATATAGACCTCGCAAAAAGCAGAATCGGGCAAGAACTTGATGGAACGCTTAAAACGCGGCCAATGGATAAACCAATTTATGATCCAGTGGAAGCAGGCAATAGTTTAATAATAGCGCCGTGGTCAAAAAAATCAGAAGATAATCAATTGCGGTTATTGGAAAGACAAGCGAGGTATCACGTGAAATGAATATTGTAGAGACTTACTCACATCTGAATGGTTTGGAGTTCTTGTTAGTGCATAAGCCTGATCTATGGAATGAAATTCAAACTGTCATTTCGCGTGTACGTGCAGATAACTGCAAAACAAAAATATCAAAAGAAAAAACCATGAAGGGGAAGTTGCTTTATAGCCCCATTGATATGAATAAAGCCTTTGCGGTATTACTTCATAAAAACCAATGGAAAGAAAGCAGAGTCAGTTATTGGGTTACAAAAAACGAAAAACTGATAAGAAAAACCCTTACCATGCCTGCCGCAGAGCAAAAGAAGGAAATTGAATCTGCTGGTGAGGCACCCATTTTCAGCTACAATCAAACAGACTTTGTCAAAGATCGTGTTGCCGTGGAAGTGCAGTTCGGCAAATATTCCTTTGTTGCATACGATCTTTTTGTAAAGCACTTGGCCTTCTATATCGGCGATCACATAGATGTCGGTATTGAAATTTTGCCAATGAAATCACTTCAAGCTCAAATGAGTTCTGGCGTTGCCTATTATGAAGGTGAACTTTATAATGTGGTTCGGCAAGGCAGAGGCGTCCCTGCTGTACCATTGGTAATTATTGGCATAGCACCCTAAAAAAATCAGAGAATCGGGTAGCCGGGGGTTTTTCTCCCCCAGCCCCCACACCACCTGGCATGCGGGTCCGCACCAGGCGGTTCACAGAGATTACCGGGCCTTAGCCGGGTAGTGAATGTTCACCCACAGGTCTTTCACAGACAGCAATCCTTGATCCTTAAGCCATTGGTTCGTCATGCCCGTTTGCGTTGCCAGCGTCCTGGATAATCGCCACGGCCCTTTGCGACTT
>JAJFTS010000035.1 GCA_021372815.1 Deltaproteobacteria bacterium
GGATTATGAACACTGTACGCAATAATGAAGGTCTTGCTTACAGCGCCGGAAGCTTTTACCGCGCCAAACCGCAATATGGAGTTTTCGGCAGCTATGCTTTCACGAAAACATTCTCGACGATGAAAACGCTCGGACTGCTGGATGCCGTCATAGCCAATATCCGGTCCAACCCCATCACGGCCAGGGAACTGGACTGGGCCAAAAAGTCCATCATCGACGGGTTTATCTTTTCTTTTTCCACGCCCGAGCAGATCGTATGGCAGCAGATGGGCATCGAATATGAAAAACTGCCGGCTGATTACCTGCTCAATTACCGCGATAAAATAGATAAAATCACCATTGAAGATGTGAATAAAACCGCCGCCCGGTATCTGGATCAAACAAGAAGCGTTGTTTTAATTCTGGGCGACAGTAAAAATTTGGACAAACCCCTGCCCGCGGGCGGGTTCATTTTTATAACTCCCGAGGAGTAAATTAACCGGACAAGGAAGGTTTATGATAGACGAAAAAATATTCAGGAACATCTCCGAAAGAATAGATTCCTACCGTGAAGCGATGATCGATTTGCAGACAGCGCTTAGCGCTCATCCTGCCGTGGGACCGGAAAACGGCGGCGACGGGGAATGGCTCAAAGCAAATTTTCTGAAGGACCGCCTGATCGAAATGGGTTTCAAAAATTTCCGGCATTACGACGCAAAGGATCAAAGAGTATCCTCCGGAATCCGTCCGAATTTCGTCACCACGATCGAGGGCAAAAACAAAGAAAAATTTATCTGGATCATTACCCATATGGATATTGTCCCGCCGGGGGAATTGCGGCTCTGGAGCCATGATCCTTACAAGGTTTATGTCAAAGACGGACATGTTTACGGCCGCGGTGTAGAGGATAACCAGCAGGACATGGTCGCCTCCATCTTCGCCGCCAAGGCTTTGATGGATGAGGGCGTCATGCCGGAAAATTCGATTAAACTCGCTTTCGTCTCCGACGAGGAAACATCGAGCAGTATGGGGCTGTATTACATGATCGATTCCACCGAAAACCTCTTCAACGATGACGACCTGATTGTTGTTCCCGATTCGGGAAATCCCGAAGGTTCGCTGATTGAAGTGGCGGAAAAAAGCATGCTCTGGCTTTGTTTCAAAACAAAAGGCAAACAGTGTCACGGTTCCAATCCGCAGCTGGGCAACAACGCCTTTGTCGCGGCGTCGCATCTGGTTACGGAACTGGTCAAACTGAAAATAATATTCCCCCAATCCGATCCCCTTTTTGATCCGCCGCAAAGCACCTTTGAACCGACAAAGAAAGAGACCAACGTAGGCAATATTAATACCATTCCCGGCGAAGATGTTTTTTGCATGGATTGCCGCGTCCTGCCGGAATACGATTTGCAGGACGTCATGGCCGCCATCCAAAAAATCGTCCGCAAAATCGAAAAAAAATTCAAGGTGCAGATAGAAATATCCACGGCGCAATACGTGCAATCGGTTAAACCGACTTCTCCCGATGCCCCGATCGTTGCGGCTCTTGCGGAAGCTGTCGCGGCGGTTTACAAGATAAAGACCTTTGCCGGCGGCGTGGGCGCCGGAACTGTCGCTTCCTATATCCGCAAAAAGAATTTCCCTGTGGCCGTCTGGTCCAAAACGAACCAGAATGCCCATCAACCGGATGAAAACTGCCCGATTGAAAATATGCTGGGCAACGCCAAGGTTTTTGCCTACCTGTTTCTGCGAAATTGAATGAGGACGTCTTTTTTCAATGAGTAAAACGGTTTTCATCGCTGATTGTGATTATATTACGGATATTTACATACCCATCAATAGGTATTGCATTGAATATATCAACGTGATAGAAGATTCGCTCACGTTGAAGAGTTATCCTATATTTTAGAGGCTGATAAATATTTTGACAAAAGCAACTAAAAGCATGGACGCAGAGAAAATTTTCTTTGCAGATCACAATCTGCTGAAGAATCTCTGCGGCGAACATGACAAGAATTTAAAATTAATTGAAAAGCTGGAACCTGTAAAAGTAAAGGCCTGGGGCAACAGCATCACCGTTTCAGGCCAAAACGGCAATGTTCATAAGATCAGCACCATGCTCAAGCAGCTTTATTCAATCATGGAAAAAGGCTGGCATATTCAATCCGCCGATATAGATTACGCTCATCGCATTCTTTCCGAAGATATCACTTTCGAACTGGCCAATGTCTTTCTGGACACGGTTTTCATTTCTTCTCAGAAACGCGTGATTACTCCTAAGAGCATCGCGCAGCGGCTTTATATTGAATATATGAGAAATTTTGACATGGTTTTTTCCATCGGTCCCGCCGGAACGGGAAAAACTTATCTGGCGATGGCCATGGCCGTATCGCATCTGCTGGAACGAAAGGTTCAAAGAATCATTCTGGCCCGTCCGGCGGTGGAAGCCGGTGAAAGACTGGGTTTTCTCCCGGGAGATCTGGCGGAAAAAGTAAATCCTTATCTGCGTCCCCTTTATGACGCACTTTATGATATGATTGATATGGAAAGGGCAACCGCTCTCATCAACAAAGGATTGATTGAAGTCGCGCCTCTCGCTTTTATGCGAGGCAGAACGCTTAACGATTCTTTTATTATTCTGGATGAAGCGCAAAACACCACATCGGAGCAGATGAAAATGTTTCTGACGAGATTGGGGTTCGGGTCCAAGGCAATTATTACCGGCGACATCACACAGGTCGATTTACCGACGGAAAAGGTTTCCGGTCTGGTGGAAGCCGAAAAAATCTTAAAGAAATATACCGGCATCCGCTTCGTGCATTTTTCCGAAATTGACGTCATCCGGCATCCTCTCGTCCAGGATATCATAAAAGCGTACGCGCATGTGGACAGAGAAAAGACAGCAAACCATCATAAATAATCCTATGAACTTCATCGACCCCCTCAAAAACAAAGCCCTGTCTTTTTTGAAGAAATACCAGGAAAAACTATCCCCATACTTCGGCTTTGTAAATAACAGCCTTTTCCAGAGATGGGCTATTGCCATTACCCTCTGTTTGATTCTGGCCTTAATCATGGCGCCGGAATTTCATTTTTCCGAACCGCAATTTAAACTGGGAATGATCGCCCCCAAAAATATCAAAGCGGATTACGCTTTTCTGGTGGAAGACAAAGAGGCCACTGAGGAAAAAATAATTGAAGACGCCGATAATATCAAACCTGTTTACGACTATGACAGTAAAGTGGCCGACAGCGTTAAAACAAAACTTTTAAAATCTTTTGGACAGGCTGCTGAAAATTACAGAATTTCTTTAAAAGAGAAATCATTTGAAAACAATAATGTCGACATCAGTAAACTGCAAAAAGAAAAGAAAAACCTGGAAGCCGGCCTGGGCATTTATTTAAGCTCGGAAGAATTTTATGTTTTAAACGAATATAAATTTTCGAACGATCTGCAAAAAAAGTTTTCCCGCCTGATCATTTCTTTTTACGAAAACAAATTCATTACCAATGATGTCTTCGGCAAATCGGAAAGACAAAAGGGCATCGTTATCAGAAATTTGAAGACTCAGATTTCGGAAGAGACTACCGATTTCTCGTCAATATTTAACATCAATGAAATTGATACGGCGCTGTTAAAAACGGTAAGCATGATTTTCCGGAGCGATGACAGCTCTTTGAAAGGAGCCGCTTTTTCCATAACGAAAAAACTCATCGAGCCCAATCTGACATTAAACAAAAAAGCTACTGAAAAAAAGAGACTGGCGATTATCGGCGATAAAAACCCGACATTCTTTCAGGTGCAGAAAAATGAAATGATTGTTCGGGAAGGAGAAAAGATAGGTTATCTGGAACTGGCCAAGTTAACCGCCTACTTCAAGGATGCCGCGGAAAACAAATTTCCCAGATTCACCATCATGCTGGGGTTTTTCTTCACGGCCCTTTTCCTCTCCATCGTTTTGTATCTCTGGCGGACGAGGAACTGGGGCAAAAATACCGATCGTTCCAATCTTGATCTGCTTGTTTTCGGCATTATTGCCCTGTTGCAGATCATATTTATTAAAGCAGGAATTTTTATTTCCATTGCCGTTAACAGATCGTTCCCTTCCATACCGATCGACGCTTGTTATTTTGCGATTCCCTTCGCGCTGGGAGCCATGACCACGGCAATTTTAATTAATAGAAATGTCGCTCTGATCATCAGCGCGCTCACATCTTTCCTGATCGGATTCATCTTCGATGAAAAAATTATTTTCCCGATCTTCTCCTTTCTGGGATCAATTGCCGCGTCTTATCAAATCGTGCGTATTCGTCAGCGCTCCGTCTTTCTAAGAATCGGTCTCTTTCTGGGCATTATCAATATGGCGGCCATCGTCTGCCTGAATCTCATCACGGGAAACTTTTTCAATGACCTGCCGTGGAGACTGGTCATGGGATTCATCGGAGGATTTTTTACCGGCATACTGGTTGCGGGCATTACTCCTCTTTTTGAGAGTCTTTTCGGCTTTATTACCGATATCAAACTGCTGGAACTGGCCAATCTCAACCAGCCTCTGTTCCAGCAAATGATCATTGAAGCGCCGGGAACTTATCACCACAGCATCATCGTTTCCTCGCTGGTGGAAGCGGCAGCCGAAGCCATTGGGGCCAATTCCCTGCTGGCTAAAGTAAGCTCCTATTATCACGATATCGGGAAGCTGAAAAAACCGCAGTACTTTATTGAAAATCAGCAGAACGCCGACAACAAGCACGACAAATTATCTCCGAAAATGAGCGCTCTGATTATCATAGCGCACGTCAAAGACGGCTGTGAACTGGCCGCCGCCGCGAAACTCGGCCGGCCGATTATCAATATCATCCGTCAGCATCATGGAACAAGCATCGTCAGTTATTTCTATGATAAGGCCAAAAAAGATAAAGATGAATCCATTCGTTCCTTATCGGAGAGCGATTTCCGCTACCCCGGCCCCAAACCTCAAACCAAAGAAGCGGGCCTGATCATGCTGGGAGACGTTATTGAAGCGTCTTCGCGCACCCTTTCCAATCCGACCCCCGCCAGAATTCGTTCTCTGGTCAGAGAAAGAATTGAAGGCATTTATATGGACGGCCAGCTGGATGAATGTGAATTGACATTAAGCAACTTAAATACGATTGCGGAAACCTTCACTAAAATTCTCACGGGAATCTTTCATCACCGTGTTGATTATCCGGAAACATCCCCCAAAGAAAGCAACGGCAAAAAAGACATCAATGAAAATACGCATAGAAAACAGCCAAAACAAGTTCAAGATTGAAAGAAATAAAATTCGCAGCACGGTTTCCAGAATTTTCAAGATCCTTGACTTTGCGGATAGAGAGATCAGTATCTCTTTCACCGATGATGCGGGAATTAAAAAACTGAACAAACAATACCTGGGAAGAAATAAAGCCACCAACGTTCTTTCTTTCTCTTTACGGGAAGGCGAATTCGGATATATCAATCCTCTCATCATGGGCGATATCGTTATTTCGTTGGATACGGCTCAAAAAGACGCCCGGAAAAGCCGTCTGACGTTTGAGCAGGAAGTTGATTTTCTCCTGATTCACGGAATTCTTCATCTGTCGGGCTATAATCATGAAAACACTTCCGCGGAAGAAGCCGCCAAGATGGAGAAAAAAGAAAAAGAAATATTCAACCAAATATATTGCCGCAAAAAAGTATTGATTTAACATTCTCGTGGGAGGAATTATAAAAATGAATTTTTCACTGGATAATAAAGTGGCCTTGGTTACGGGAGCAAGCAGAGGTATCGGCAGGGCAATAGCCATGGGACTGGCGCAGTCCGGAGCGGATCTTGTTATTGCCAGCCGTAAAAAGGACGATTTGGAAAAAGTAGCCGAAGAAATCAGAAAAACGGGTAGAAAATGCCTGCCGGTCACAACTCATGTGGGCAGACTGGAAGAAATAAAAAATCTTGTCGAACTGGCAAGCGGAGAGTTCGGCCGGATTGATATCCTGATCAACGATGCCGCAACAAATCCGTCCATGGCCGCGGCTATAGACACTGATGAACGCGCCTGGGATTCCATCATGAATCTGAATTTGAAAGGCCTCTTTTTTTTAAGCCAGGCCGTAGCGCGGGTCATGAAAGAGAAAGGCGGAGGTAAAATCATCAATGTTGCCTCGGTTGCCGGCATTACCCCGGACATCCTCCCGATTTATTCCATCAGCAAAGCGGGCGTCATTATGGCTACTAAAGTCATGGCTCAACAATGGGCAATATACAATATAAGAGTTAACGCCATTGCACCAAGTCTGACCAGAACCAAATTTAGCGAACCTTTATTGAGTAATCCGGATATTCTGAATATCGCCATGAGTAAAACGCCTTTGGGTCGTCCGGCGGAACCGGAAGAAATGGTCGGCGCAGTGATTTATCTGGCTTCCGATGCTTCAAGTTATGTAACAGGACAGGTACTGGCGATAGACGGTGGAATTACCATTTAGCTCCGGAAGAATTTTTTCCGTTGGCTTCGATGTATCGTTACCGCACATTACCTTAATGAGATTAAATGTTTCGATTCTTTACATCTGAAAAAAGTATTGAATTTTGAATAGCGATAAAGTAATATACTCCCATGAAGGTAAATTTGAATATTTCTCCCGTTCAATCAACTAAATCTTTATTTTTACCGGCTGTCATCGCAGCGTCGGTTTTCTTTATCTTTGCAACGGCAGACATTGTTTGTGCTGATATCTTCAAGCATGTGGATGAGGAAGGTGTTTTACATCTGACCAACGTGCCTTCCGATCCCAATGTTAAATACGTCATGGTCATGAGAGAAAAAAGAATTCTGTTCCAGCCCAACATCGATGTAACCAAATATGACCAGATCATCAACAGAGCCGCCGATAAATTTAAACTTGATTCGGCGCTGATTAAAGCGATCATCAAGGCGGAATCCAATTTCAATCACAGGGCCGTTTCCCCGGTGGGAGCACAGGGTTTGATGCAACTTATGCCTAAAACGGCATCGGCGCTCAAAGTAGACGACAGTTTTCATCCGGAAAAAAATATCGAGGGGGGAGCGCGTTATCTCCGTTATCTTCTCAACACCTACAAGGGAGATCTGAGTCTTGCCCTGGCCGCCTACAATGCCGGGGAAAAGGCCGTTGCCAAATACAATTACAACATCCCGCCGTACCGAGAAACTCAAAATTATGTCCGGCGTGTTTTGAGTTTTTACAGGTCATTCAGCAATTAATAATGACACTCGCTGAAAACGAGTGAAACGAAGTTTGAAGCGTCAGTGGAATTATCCTAGGAGCGTAGCGACGTAGGATGTGACACTCGCTGAGAGCGAGCAAAGCGAAGTAGTGAGACCCGAGTTTTAGAAGCGTAGCGCACTGAAACTTGATGGTCGAACTATCCTAGGAACGAAGTGACGTAGGGTTTGAAGCGTTAATGGTAGTGAGACTCTCTGAACTATAGTGAAGCGTTAGTCGAACTATCCCGCACAGCGGGAAAGTGTACTGACGCTTCCCGGACGAATTATACCAGGCGCGTAGCGCTGCGGTAAAACGAGTTTGTCCCTGCCACCTGAAGTTGGCAGGGACAATTTGCTCTAAGATTTTCCGATCGCCTATAGTGACCTTTAGGTTATACGTTTCGGAAAATCAAGGCTCATTGAAGCGTTCATGAAATTTACTTCTGCCTTTCTCCGACGTACAGATATTTTTTAATTTCCGCCAGCCTCTTTTCCTTAATTCCTTTTATCTCCATCAATTGGCTCATGTCGTCAAAGCGTTTTAACTTATCCCGCAGGGCCAGGATGTTTCGAGCGGTTGCCTGTCCGATTCCTCTGATCAGGAGCAAATCTTCCTCTGAGGCTTTATTGATGTCAATCGGCAATCCAAGGGAAAGTCTGGTAATCGACGGCATAGCAGCAGTCAAAATAATCCTGTCAACCGAATCGGAATCCATGATTAATCTCATTCCGTCTTGGAGCTGAAAATCATTCTCCGGTTTCTTTTTTATCGCAGCCGATTCCGCCAATTGACCGACTGTCGTTCCCGGTGGAACAAAATAAATTCCGGCGGCATTTTGATTCTTTCCGGCAATTTCCACGGCAAGGCAATCAACGCATTGATCGGCAAAAGCCGGAATCCTGTACTGAAGGGCCGAATGGAAAATCAAACAAAAAAAGGGGATGACGGCCAGCATAAGACTAAACGCAATCATCCCCTTGAGTTTATTTTCAGATATGATCATTATTTTACTTTTTTCTTTTCCAGTTCAAAAGCGTCATGAAGAACGGATACCGCCAGCTCCATGTATTTCCGCTGGATGATGCACGATATCTTAATTTCCGATGTGCTGATCATCATGATATTCACGCCCTCCCTGGCGAGCGTTTTAAACATCCTGGCGGCAACGCCGGAATGACTGGCCATTCCCACGCCGATAATGGAGATCTTGGCCACCTGATCGTCAACTTCCACTTTATTGGCCCCGACTTTTTTGGCCGTGTTTTCAATTATTTTTTGAGCGTCTTTCAGATCCTTCTTGGAAACGGTAAAGGTCAGATCCGTAAATCCCTCGAGACTGGCATTTTGGATGATCATATCAACAAAGATATTCTTATTCGACAAAGGCGTAAACAGATCGGCCGCCACGCCCGGCTTGTCCGGAACATGAACCACCGTAATTTTAACCTGATCACGATCATAGGTTACGCCTGAAATTATTTCCCTTTCCATATCTTTATCTTCCCTGGTCACAAGAGTTCCTCCTTTATCAGAAAATGTTGATTTTACATAAAGCGGTACATTATATTTTTTCGCCATTTCCACCGAACGCGGCTGCAGAACCTTGGCGCCCGTCATGGCCATTTCGAGCATTTCATCGTAGGATATTTTATCGAGTCTCCGCGCTTTAGCGCAAACATTGGGATCGGTCGTATAAACGCCGTCCACATCGGTATAAATATCGCATTGATCAGCTTTTAAAGCGGCAGCCAGCGCTACGGCGCTGGTATCGGAACCGCCGCGTCCGAGCGTCGTAATATTATTGTCTTTATCAACACCCTGAAAACCCGCGACGACGATAATTGTTCCTTTTTTCAGTTCTTTCCTGATCGCCCCCGTGTCGATTAAGGAAATTCTCGCTTTCTTATAAGCCATATCCGTTAATATTTTTACCTGAAAACCAAGAAACGATCTCGCATGATAGCCCATGGAATTCAACACAATGGACAGCAACGTCACCGTAACCTGTTCCCCGGTCGAAATCAAAGAATCATATTCTCTTTCATCGGGAGAATCGGCGGCATTATGCGCCAGATTAATCAACCGGTCTGTTTCTCCCGCCATTGCCGACAAAACCACAACGACCTGATTGCCGGCCTTTTTAACCTTTATCACTTTCTCGGCCACGTTTTTTATCTTATCGATATCCGCAACCGATGTTCCGCCAAACTTCTGAACAATTAATGCCATCTCAAACAACCTCCCGTTTAATATCTATGGTCAATTCTTTTAATCTGCTCTCCGGTCCTTTAAAAACAATTCTTCTTTCATTCTCGTCAAGATAGTCGAATTTTATCAAAATGGCATCTGCCGGAAGAATGGCGGATATTTTCTCCGCCCATTCTATGACGACAACGCCTTTACCGCAAAAATATTCTTCATAACCTAAATCTTCAAAATCGGAATAATCTTCTATCCTGTAAACGTCAAAATGATAAAGATTATATTTTGCCGGATATTCATTAATCAAAGTAAAAGTCGGAGACGTTATCCTGTATTTTTCATCAACTCCCAGACCGACGGCTAAACCTCCCGTAAAGCAGGTTTTTCCCGAACCAAGTTCTCCCGACAACGCCAGAATATCGCCGTCCTTCAATTTTTCGCCGATCGAGCGCCCTATTTCCGATGTTTGTTGAGCGCTTGAAGATATGATTTCAACTTCCATATTCTTCCGATTCAATGAAAATTACAACCTGCGAGCAATTTTTTATTTCTCCAGTACAACAACTGCCGCCGCATATTCTCTGGTATGCGTCAGGCTCAGATGAATTTTTTTTATCTTTCTTTTTTCAATTTGATTTTTCGCTTCGCCGTATAACGCAAGATCCGGTTTGCCGTTTTTACCATTGGCAACTTCAATTTCACTTAATTTAACACCTTCTCCCAAACCGATGCCCAGAGCTTTCAGAAAAGATTCTTTAGCCGCAAATCTGGCTCCGTAATGTGTTGTTGAATGAACATGGCGTTTACAATACTGAATTTCTCTTTCGGAAAAAACTCTTTTTAAAAATTTCTGATCCCATTTTTCAATGATTATTTCCAGACGGCTGTTTTCCACGAGGTCTATTCCCACACCGCAAATCATCGGATCACCTGCCGGGCATGAACAATCGCGTCGGTTATCGCGGCAACTTTTTTCATTGCGGCAACATCATGCACCCGGACAATATTACATCCGTTCATGATCGCCGCGGCAACAGTCGCCGCGGTTCCTTCCAACCTTTCTCGCGGCTCATCGCCTGTTACGTTACCGATAAAAGATTTCCGGGAAGTCCCTATTAAAACCGGCAGTCCCAGAGCTTTTAATCCGGAGAGGTTATTGATGATTCTGTAATTGTCCTGCAACGTTTTCCCGAAACCGATCCCGGGGTCGATAACAATACTATTTTTTTTCACGCCCGCTTTTATAGCCTTATCACAGCTTTTCTTCAGATACTCGGCAATTTCCCCCATCAGATCATTGTATTCAAGGTTGCCTTTCTGCATGCCGGCGGGTTTGCCCCGCATATGCATCAGCACCAAAGCGGCGCGCTTGTCTGCAACGGTTTGAGCCATTTTTCTGTCGCCGTTGAGCGCGCTGACGTCGTTTACAATTTCAGCTCCCGCATCAACGGCCTGTCCGGCAACTTTTGCCTTTTTCGTATCAATGGACACCGGTATTTTTATTTTCTTCGTCAAACCCTCAATGACCGGGATAACTCTTTTCAATTCAACATGGGCCGGAACAGAAGCTGAACCGGGTCTGGTGGATTCTCCGCCGATATCTATAATATCCGCTCCTTCTTCCGCCATTCGCCGGCCGTGTTCAATCGCTTTGTCCGGAGAGTAAAAAATTCCTCCGTCGGAAAACGAATCCGGCGTAACATTTAAAATGCCCATCACCAGCGTTCTTTCGCCCAGGGCAATTTCGCGCCTCGACGTCTTTAAAACAAATTCTTTCCGGTTGATATTTTTCAGCGTCTCCAGAATATCCCGGGCAATGACATCCAGCCCAAAAGGCTGTTTTTCAATTTTTGCCGCCAGAGATAAAACCTGTTTGACCGTGCCCATAATCAAAACATCGCTTGCCGGAATACTGCAGGCAACGCTGCCTCTCGCTACTGCGGCATCGCCGCCCAGTGAAAGCATCTCCTGTTTGATAATATTGGCTACTTTACACGGCTGTTTTTCCAGCAGGATATTGATATTGACTGTCTTTTGCGCCATGGCGCCGATACCATAGGGGTCTACTCCTATTTTCCTGAAAATCGCCGCGGCTTCTTCCAGACTTTTTATCTCAATTATTTTCACCTGACAGCACCAGAACCAAATTATTTTTTATCCGGACAATAAAATAAGATTAAAAGTAATTTATCGGACTATATGGTTTGCGGATCACTATTATGAGCTTTAGGCAAAGCATCGCCAATCAGGGCGTCTATTTCAGAACCGTTTAAAACTTCTTTTTCGAGGAGTTCTCCGGCGATCTTATGCAGGATATCTATATGGTCGGTGAGAAGTTTTTTTGCTTGTTCATAATTACGCGTTACAATGGACATGACCTCCTCATCAATGCTTTTTGCCGTTTCTTCGCTGTAATCCTTATGCGTCGCAAATTCCCTGCCCAGAAAGATCTGCTCTTCCTTTTTGCCGTAACTGAGCGGCCCCATTTTTTCACTCATACCCCATTCGCAGACCATCTTTCTGGCCAGATTAGTCGCCCGTTCAATGTCATTACCGGCGCCGGTAGTAAAATCATGCAAGACCAATTCTTCGGCCGCTCTTCCGCCCAATAAAATAGAAATATTATTTTCGAGATATTTCTTCGGGTAGGTATGTTTTTCATCAATCGGCAGTTGCTGGGTCAATCCCAATGCCCTGCCCCGCGGAATAATCGTCACTTTATGAATCGGATCGGTTCCTGGTATCAATCGCGCCACCAGAGTATGTCCTACTTCATGATAAGAGGTGTTGCGTTTTTCCTCATCGCTAATGACCATGCTTTTTCTTTCCGAACCCATTAAAATCTTATCTTTGGCAAACTCGAAATCTTTCATATTGACTTTTTC
>JAJFTS010000041.1 GCA_021372815.1 Deltaproteobacteria bacterium
GAAAATCCTGCTCATCGGCGCCGGAGAAATGGCGGAACTCACCGGTACGCAGCTGATTGAAAAAGGAGCTCAATCCATCATTATTGCCAACCGGTCATTCGCACAGGCTGAGCTCCTTGCGGAAAAATTCCACGGCGAAGCCGTATCGCTCGACACCCTGGAGAAAAAACTGATCGAGGCGGATATTGTCATTAGCTCCACCGGCGCTCCGGATTTTATCGTCACCGCCGGTATGCTGAAAAATATTCATCACCAGCGCAAGAACCGCCTGCTGTTTTTAATTGACATCGCCGTGCCCCGCGACATCGATCCGGCGGCCAGTGCGCTGGGGAATGTTTATCTTTACAACATCGACAACCTTCAGGACATTGTTGATGAAAACATCAATGCCCGGAGGAAGGAAGCGATTAAAGCTGAAGCAATTGTGGATGAGGAGGTGGCCAGATACGTCAGCTGGCAAAAGGAACTCCAATCCGTGCCGACAATCGTTTCTCTGCGCAACATGGCCGGAGAGATTGTGCAGGCCGAAATGGAGAAGGCTTCCGGCTGGATGGAGAATCTGACCAAGGAGGATCAGGAAAAAGTTGAGATTCTGGTTAATTCCATCGTGAATAAGGTGCTGCATGCTCCGGTGACTGTTTTGAAGGAGGAAAGCTCGGAATTCAACTCACGCGATATCGTCGCGGCGGTGCGGAGACTTTTTCGCTTAGACGGATAGGGGAAAGAGTGAATAGTGAAGCGATGCCCGGCGGCTGCCGGGGGTCAAGGAGCAAGGGGCAAGTAGCTAAGTAGCAAGGGTAAAAGAAAATAAATGGAACCGTCACCAATATTTTTTTAAGGCAGAGCTAGAGGGATTTTAGAATAATTGTCATTTCGAGGAATCCCGACAAATCGGGATGACGAGAAATCTTTAAAAAACAAGATGTCTCACCAGCAGTGCTGGACTATAGTTTTCGGTTCGACATGACAAAATCTTCTTCCTCACTCAGGGAAGATGGAAAATATTTTTATTAAAACAGGATGTGTATGAATTTGAAAATAGGAACACGCGGCAGCAAGCTGGCCTTGACGCAGACAAATTTTGTTGCCGAAAAATTGAAGAAAGCAATACCCGATGCAAACATTGAAATTTGCATTATCAAAACCAGCGGCGATATCATGCAGGATGTGTCGCTTATGAAAATCGGCGGACAGGGAGTATTCGTCAAGGAAATCGAAGAAGCCCTACTTTCCAATAAGATCGACCTCGCTGTGCACAGCATGAAGGATGTTCCGGGAGATATACCGGAAGGACTGATGTTCGCGGCGATTCTGAAGCGTGAAGATTTCCGCGATGTGCTGGTTTCGCGCAACAATATCAAAATGGAATTCATGCCCAAAGGCGCGAAAATCGGCACCGGTTCGCAGCGGCGCGGCGCGCAGATCAAAGCCATGCTGCCCGATATCAACATTGTTCCTCTGCGCGGCAACATTGACACGCGTCTGAAAAAAATTGAAACGGAAAATCTCACCGGCGTAATCTTAGCGGCGGCGGGAATGAAGAGAATGAGACTGGCTGAAAAGATTACGCAGTTTTTGCCGGTGGAGACGATGCTCCCAGCGGTCGGTCAGGGCGCGCTGGGTTTGCAGATTCGCAAATATGATGTTGAACTGGCCAAGGCCTGTGCTGTATTGAATGACGCGACCACCGCGGTCGAAGTTACCGCCGAACGCGCGTTCCTGCGGGCGCTGGGCGGCGGATGCCGTTTGCCGATTGCGGCATTCGGCAAACTTGATGGTCAGATGCTAACGATTGATGGGATGCTGGCCGCGCCCAACGGCACACTAGTGATCCGTGAAAAAATAAGCGGCACCAAAGACGATGCGGAAGAACTGGGCAAGAAGCTGGCGGAGATTATTCTGGACAAAGGGGGTAAAAGACTGATGGATTTGATGCGCTAAACAACTCCGTTGTCATTCCCGCGAAGGCGGGAATCCAGGATTTTGTCATGCCGTTGAAGAACGGCATCCAGAAATGTTTTCCCTCCCCTCAAGGGAGGGAAAAATTAAATTAACGTGTTGAATGGTTATGAAAAAATCAAAAAAGGAAAGCTTGCGTCGTTGGTAATTTTGTCATGTTAAAAATAATCCTAAAAAAATGCATAATAATTTTCCTTTTTTTGGGAGTTGTTCTTCCGTCAGTTTCCGCTGAAGAGACACAAATGAATTTTTTTAAGGTACTGCCTGAAAAGCAAATATCATCCTCTGATATGAATTTAAGCTACCTGGGTGGAGGCAAGAGCGTATTTACATATGACTATGAATACCCCAAGCTGATTATTAACAAGGATGACAATCCACTTATTGCATTTGTTGACGAGAAATCTGCTAAACTTTATTTAGCAGATTTCTCTGGTCAGAATGTTAGATTTTTATATAGCCAACCCAGCCATGATGAAAAAAGTGAATGGCGCTGGCCGATAATTTTTGAAAAGGATAATAAACTTTATTTTGCTATATTTTCAGAAGATGTTCCGTGGCTGAGGACACAGAGGATAAAAGTATATTTATTTGATCAGGATAGTAAAAAATTAAATCTTGAAGAAGATAAAGTGTTCAATCTCAGCCAAGGATGTGAATTATGGGGGGTATATCCCTATAATTCAAAAATTATGTTTATAGGAAGATGTGACTATTTTGCTTTGCGCGATATACCTTCTCGTATGTTCAGTGCAGTGCCAACTTTTTATCACAATGCCTCATTTCTTTTTGATAGTAAAGATAGTAAAAAATGGCTTACAAGGCAATCAATTGAAGAGCCGGGACGCTATAATGTTTATAATCAGGTTTATGACGTTTCTACATCCGGGGCAATTCAAGCCGCTTGGGTGCGCAATACGACTACTGTGGGTACTAAACATGATGAAATAATTTATTTGAGCACCAACAAAAATGGAACTTCATGGTCATCCCCCATCGAATTGTATTCGGTTAAAAATGTAGGGCTTATTAACGGTCATATTAGTGATCATATTAATAATCTTTCCTTAGCAAGTTATGGCAACACATCTTTTGTCCTTTGGAAGGATAGAGAAAAAGGCATCTTCTTTTCAGAATTAAACAATGGCAAGAATATTGAACACACACAGATCAGTCATGATCTGGATGTAATAGTTTCATCTAACTTCCCTAAGGCTTCGACTATCAAGATTGCTGCTGATAGTAGTGGTAATGTTTATACTCTTTGGCTGGAGAATGGCAGGAATGATTACAAATTACACTTCAGGGCAAGAATAGGCAAGCAATGGACACCAGAAGACATTATTAATGAAGGGCGCGGTTCTGCCTATTTACCAGACATGAAAGTTGATCAAGAGGGGAATATTCACATAATCTATATTAAGTTAGTTAATCCTCATGAGGTACGTAAAACACTTGGCGATAATAAATACGGCTGTTTTTATATGAAATTGGAAAGGCAGGATAAAAGATAACAGAAAATAATTAACTGGATTCCCGCCTTCGCGGGAATGATACATTTAGAATATGAAAAAGAAAACAAAAAAAGGAAAAGTTTATATCATTGGGGCCGGGCCGGGGGATGCGGGGCTGATTACGCTCAAGGGCATTGAGTGTCTTAAAGAAGCGGACGTTGTCATTTACGATTATCTGGTGAGCAAGGACTTGTTAAAATACGCCCGTGCGGATGCCCGTTTTATTTACGCGGGGAAACAGGGCGGCGCACATACCCTGTCGCAGTGGCAAATCAACGACCTTCTGGTGAAAGAAGCTAAGGCGGGAAACATTGTCTCGCGACTCAAAGGCGGCGACCCTTTCATTTTCGGCCGCGGCGGTGAAGAGGCGGAAAAACTTGTTGCCAACAAGATTCCTTTTGAAATTATTCCCGGCGTCACGTCCGCGATTGCAGTTCCCGCTTATGCCGGAATTCCGCTTACGCATCGGGGTTTGACTTCGACCGTGGCGTTTGTCACCGGCCATGAAGACCCGACCAAAGAAAAAAGCGATATTGACTGGAGTGCGCTCGCCAAAATCGGGACGCTGGTGTTTCTGATGGGCGTGAAGAATATTGAGAAAATTGTTCAGGAACTGAAAGATAACGGCCGGTCGCCCAAGACGCCTGCCGCGCTAATTCGCTGGGGCACAACACCCAGGCAGGAAATTCTTGAAGGCAATCTTGCCAACATTGTCAAACTGGCAAGGGAACGCAAGTTCGCGCCGCCGGCAATTCTTGTGGTCGGCGAGGTAGTGGCCCTGCGCGAGACGTTGCAGTGGTTCGATTCCAAGCCGCTGTTCGGCAAAGGCGTGGTCATCACGCGGCCGGAAAAGCAGGCGGACGACCTGGCCAAACTTTTGATCAAAGAAGGCGCCAATCCCATTCATTTTCCGACCATTAAAATTGTCCCTCCTCCTTCCTGGTGCGAGCTGGATGCGGCGATAAAAAATCTGGAAGCTTACGACTGGCTGATATTTACCAGCGCCAACGGCGTTGCCTACTTCTTTGAAAGACTGTTCGCGAAAAAGAAGGATATCCGCGATCTGAAAGGGATTAAAATGTGCTGCATCGGCCCGGCAACGGCACAGCAGGTAAAGAATAGAGGAATCAAGGTTGACCTTGTTCCCGAAAAATTCATCTCCGAAGGAATTCTGGAATCTTTTTCAGCTACCAATCTAAAAGGGAAGAAAATACTTCTTGCGAGAGCGGCCGAGGCGCGTGATGTTCTTCCCGAAGGACTCAAGAAGCTTGGCGCCGAGGTTGATGTCGCTACCGCCTACGTTACGGTCAATTCAGGAAAGAAGAAAAAAGATCTGGAGGAACTCTTCAAAGAAAATCAGGTGGATGTGATCACCTTTACAAGCTCATCAACAGTGCATAACTTTATTAAGATAATGGGAAACGGTTTTAAGCTGCCCAAGAGTGTCAAAATCGCCTGCATCGGGCCGGTTACCGCAGCGGCGGCCAAAAAGGCGGGATTATCAGTTGCTATTCATCAGGAAGAATATACAATGGAAGGTCTGGTCGCTGCATTGATGAAGC
>JAJFTS010000054.1 GCA_021372815.1 Deltaproteobacteria bacterium
TGTTAAGGTTTCGGGAAATTCTTAATGGCGTTGAGCGCGCGGTCAATCTCATGATCCGGCAATTCGTACGCCTGCAACTTGCCGGCGAAGAATGCATCATAAGCGGCAAGATCAATGATCCCGTGACCGCTCCAGTTAAAGAGGATAGTCTTTTCCTTTCCTTCCTGTTTGGCGCGCATGGCTTCATCAACAACTGCCGCCAGCACGTGGTTGGTTTCCGGTGCGGGGATAAAACCTTCGGAACGGGCCCATTTGACACCGGCGTCAAAAGTTTTCAACTGGTCGTAGGCTCTGGGTTCAACGAGTTTTTCCCTGACCAGGTGGCTGACGATCGGCGCCATCCCGTGATAACGCAAACCGCCCGCGTGAATCGGAGCCGGAACATAGTCATGTCCCAGAGTGTACATGGGTAAAAGCGGTGTTTTTTGAGCCAGATCGCCGAAGTCATAAGCGAAAGGACCTTTCGTCATGGTGGGGCAGGAAGAAGGTTCGGCGCCGACGATCTTCACATCTTTGCCGTGAATTTTGTCACAGACATATGGTGCGGCAATGCCGGCAAAATTGCTTCCGCCACCGCAGCATCCCAGAACCACATCAGGATAGACGCCAATTTTCTGCATCTGCTTCTGCGCTTCCAGACCAATGATGGACTGATAAATCAAAACGTGATTCAACACGCTGCCCAGCGCATAGTGGGTTTTTACTTTGCTGGTGACCGCATCTTCGATGGCTTCGCTGATGGCGACGCCTAAGCTTCCGGGGGAGTCCGGGTATTTGGCCAGAAAATCTCTGCCGGCTTGCGTCAGGGTGCTGGGGCTGGGAATACATTCCGCGCCCCACGTGTTCATCATCAGGCGCCGGTAGGGCTTCTGTTCGTAGCTGATTTTAACCATGTATACACGGCACTCCAAACCGAACATCTGCGTAGCCATGGCCAGGGCGCTGCCCCACTGGCCGGCGCCGGTTTCCGTAGTGATTCTCTTGGTTCCGGCCACCTTATTATAGTAAGCCATCGGTACGGCGGCGTTGGGTTTGTGAGAACCGGCCGGACTGACGCCTTCATTTTTGTAATAAATTTTAACCGGGCAGTTGAGCAGTTTTTCGAAATTATAAGCACGGTAAAGAGGAGAAGGGCGCCACAGTAAATATTTTTGCAGAACTTCATCCGGAATTTTTATCCAGCGCTTGTTCGAAGCTTCATGTTCAATAATATTCATCGGGAAAATTGCCGCCAGATCATTGGGTGTTACCGGCTGGCCGGTGCCCGGATGGAGGGGCGGTTTCATCGGTGTGGGCAAATCCGCCATGATGTTATACCACTTCTTGGGTATTTCGCGGTCTTGCAATACGACTTTTACCTGTTCCATATTTTTTCTCCTTTAAGTAAAGTATTAGTCTAAAATCAATTCGTCATTAAATCCCGATAACTATGTTATCGGGATAATTCGCCCTAAGACTATAGTCAAGGCTCATTAATCCCACTTCGGTTCTGAAACTTGGGACTCATTAACAAAAAAGCCATGGGGTTTGAATATTCCCATGGCATAAAATCTATTGCGGAGTCATGGGAAGGATCTTCCCTGCCCATGCTCTTTATTTATTCGAGCTTAAGGGCAGACATTTAAAATCTGCCACCACCAGTTGTTTTTAGAAAAAATTTTGAACATTTTTAAGCTCGCTTATTCCTTCAATTGATAAAACACGTAACACAGCAGGTAAATGGATGTCAAGATGAAATTTATCTTACCCATCCTAACTTAAAGCGCTATCTTTGTTGGCAGCGTCCTCGGCGTCCTCAACGTATATTAAATACGCCTGCGGCGCCTCGTCCTTGCCGCCTCGATATCATCTTTAATTTAGAATGGGTGTTATTTTGTGCATGATTTCGCAAAAGCAAATATTTTTTCCATAAAGTTTTCCCGCAGGCCGGGATCGTGAAGATGTTCTTCGTCCTCCACCGGAAGCAAAGGAAAATGTTTCACGAATATTCCCGCGAATATCCCTGCGCCCGTTCCCGCCGGCAAAGCGTTTTCATTATAAATATCAACTCCTTCCTTTCCACAACTGGGCGAATTGCTTTTAAAAATAAAGCCGCAAACACCTTCTTTTTCCAGTTGGACCATTTTTTTTCGCGCGAAATCGGCCATACGTTGGGTCAAATCCTCGCCGGTTTCGGTTACGATTAACCGGGGAGCAGCCGGGCTGCCTTCCAGGCGCATGGGTTTTCTGGGAACTCCCAGACCGCATTCGACTTCCGGACAGACAGAAACATATTCCACATATTTTCCCAAAGTGTCCGTCAGAAACCTGTCGAGCTTGTGCCCGCCGTCATAGCGGACTTTTTCGCCCAGCAGACAGGAACTGATACCGAGTTTAATCTTCTCCATTATAAGGCGCCTTTTTCTTAACGGGTGATGTTGTTAACTATCATTTTTCCGGAAAATGCTCCAAATAATTCTATCCGGTAATTTCAGGAAAAGAGAAAGATATTGATTGATTTTTGTCTTTATAATCTGGTTTAATGAGACTCGCTAAGAACGAGTGCAACGAAGTTCGAAGCGTTAGTCGAATTATCCCCGAAGCGCAACGGAGCGGGGAAATGCCCCAACCACTTAATTTTTTGGAGCAAACATTATAAAGAATGAAAAAACTTGCCTATGTTGACACATCTCATGAAATGCCGCTGGAAATTATCATAGCTGCCGGATTTATCCCGTATAAAATTATGGGTGATGTCCATAAATCCAATGACCCGGCGGATAAATATTTATCCAACTTTTTCTGTGGCGCCGCAAAGAGTTGGCTCACGGAAGCTCTGGCTCACGCAAAAGATTGGGCTGGAATCATTTTCGCGCAGGGGTGCAACAATACCAACAGGCATTACGACATATGGAAGGTTCACATCGAAACGCCTTTTCTGCACTGGTTCGGCGCTCCCTTGCTGGACAGCGACGCCGCCAGGAAATATTACAGGGTTGAACTGCAACGGTTGATCAACCACCTTGAAAAACAGTTTGATCTAAAAATTACACCGGAAAATATCAGGGAGGCGATCGGCAAATCCAACGAGATCAAGAAAAAGCTGAAAAATCTCTCCGTGCTCCGGTCGCTAAAGG
The DNA here is from genome assembly GCA_021372815.1 of Deltaproteobacteria bacterium. Lineage (GTDB taxonomy): Bacteria > Desulfobacterota > Syntrophia > Syntrophales > Smithellaceae > Smithella. Next base: position 3,117 of record JAJFTS010000054.1, read on the forward strand.
ACATCCCCAACCGTGATTATCTGGCCGCAATGATAAAATGTTTGACCTGCCCCGTGGATGAAGTCTCCGCCTGGCTCGACGCCGAGATAAAAGTCTGGAATTCAAAACCGGCTTTTCCAGCCGACAAAAAACGATTTCTCTTAACCGGCAGTGACGTCACTTATGCGGAGTGGATGGACACGCTGGATGATTGCGGGATCAGGGTCGTCCGTGATGACCTTTCTATAGGTGAAAGATTTTTCGCGACATTGATTCCTGACGCAAACGATCCGCTGGACGCTTTGATTGAATATTACACGGGCATTCCCAGGCCCGCGACCAGGCCGACCCTTCAGAAGCGGCTGGATTATTTGTATCAGGCCCTTCAGGAGACAAAGGTTGACGGCGTTCTTTCGCAAAACCTGAAATTCTGCGAGCCTTATGCCTATGATTCCGTGCCGGTCAATAATGCGCTGAGATCCAGGGGCTATAAGGTAATCCACCTGGAAAGGGACTTTTCCCCGGCTGCCGACCAGCAATTCGCGAACCGCCTTGCGGCCTTTGTGGAAATGATGGAGGGAGGAAATAATGGATAACGTAAAAAATGCCGGTGATAATGCCGGGAAAGTAGTCATGAAAACCCTGCCTCACTCGCAAGACCTTAAGTGGCCGATGCTGTGGTGGATCGGCATGGAAAAAATATACAGGACGCTCCCCTGGAAAAAGACAGCCTGGACATGCGCCGCTTTCCCGATTGAACTCATGTGGATCTACGATATTTTTCCCGATCATCCTGAAAATATGGCGACAGTGGCCGCCGCCCGCAAACAGTCCCAGCGCCTTATCGAACATGCCGAAAGCATGGGTTTTTCCCGGGACCTGTGTTCCTACTGCAAGACGAACATCGGCGCCTACGATACCAAAATCAAAAAGACGCTCGGGGGGATAAGCAAGCCCGATATCGTGGTCTGCACGAATGCCATCTGCGATACGCACTGGAAATGGTTTCAGATTATGGCCGATAAAATGAATGTCCCGTTTTTTATGTTTGACATTCCCAAATGGGTGAGCGGCACCGATGAGAAAACCCTCGAGGGAAATATAGATTACGTGGTGAATCAGTTTTACGACCTGATGGCCTTTGTTGAAAAGCATACCGGCAAAAAGATGAGCGAAAAAAGACTCAACAAAGTCCTGGAAAAGTCGACGGAACTGTCTAACCTGTGGCGCGAGATTTTCGAACACCGAAAAGCCGTGCCGTCGCCTTACAGCGGCGCCGAAACATCGGCAGCATTTTTCCCCCTGGTGGTTCTGCCGGGTGTTCAGGTCGGGATAAATTTTTTTAAGAAAATTCTGGCCGATATCAAAAGCCTCACCGCGAAGGGCGAGGGAACGATGCCCAAAGGTAAGGAAAAATACCGGGTGATGTGGGAGGGTATCCCTTTCTGGTACCGGATGAGGTTCATGTATGACCTTGCGCAATACGGCGCTGTCATTGCCTTCGAACCTTACACCTATTCATTCGCTCCCGTGAAAAAAAAGTGCCTCACCATGGAAGAAACTTTGCGCGATGTCGCCAAACTGATCATGGACACACCCTACGCCTACAATTTAGAGAGGCGAATCGAGAATTTTGAAAAATGGATTGACGAATACAAACTTGACGGCGTTATTCTGCACGAAAACATGTCGTGCCGGCCTTCCAGCGCCGGGATGGTCGATCTGGCGGAGGCCATCATGAGAGACAAGGGCATCCCGGTGCTGATCCTCCAGTGCGACATGAACGATCCCCGGGCTTACTCCGAAGGACAGATTAAGACCAGGGTGGAAGGGTTTGTTGAGTTAATGGAGGCGAATAAATGACTGGGCTGTTGAAAAAAGTCATCTGCTGCGTTGCGCTTCGTCCTTCGGCGTTGCAGCGTATAAAAAATACGCCTCACTTCTCAGGACTCGCGTGCCTTGCATATGAGCTTTTTTGAACAGCCCTTTATGTTGACGCGGAAAGTCCCCGATATTTCAACGTTGACAAATATCCTTGTTTATGGGAAAAGTAGTTTCCTTACTTCATTACTTAGGAGGCGGCTATGCTGGCGAAACGCACCACAAAAAATCAATTGACCTTGCCCAAGGCCATTGTCGAGGCCACCGGTGCGGCGGACTATTATGAAGTCAACGCGGAAAATGGCCGGATTATTCTGACGCCCCTGCGCATTCAAAGGGCTGACGCCGTGCGCTCGAAACTTGCTCAACTGGGCATTACAGCGGATGATGTTAAGGACGCAATTGCATGGGCGCGAAAGAAACGATAAAAAAACCGCGCATTGTTCTGGATACGAATTGTATTGTATCCGCACTGCTTTTTTCTAAAGGCAGCGCAAGCTGGCTTGCCCATGCCTGGATGCAGCAGCGTTTTATTCCCCTGGTAAGCCGCGAAACAACAACTGAATTGATGAGAGTTTTAAGCTATCCGAAATTTCAACTCAGCCAAGATGAACAAGAGATCATTCTGGCGGATTTTCTGCCGTACGCCGAAGCCGTGCAGGTTAAAAATGTGCCGGGAAAGTTGCCTGAAATAAAAGACCCAAACGATTTGATGTTTTTAAAGCTTGCCGTGGCCGGCAAAGCGGATGCTCTGGTCAGCGGCGACATACATATTTTAGCCGTAAAATCTCAATTAGGAAGAATATCTATTCTAACGGTGAATGAATTTGCTGTTTGGCTAAAAGAGTATTGTTGATCCGGAAGTCGTCTGAGTCATTGAATAACTTAAGGATGTCCCTTATATCGATAGAAAAGAGAAATCTAAAAATTGGTTTGTGAAAGATTAAATTAAAAAATGATTACAGCAGGGATTGACATAGGTTCCATAACGGCCAAGGCGGCTATCCTGGAAAATGGTAAAATTCTGGCTACAAAAGTTATTTTTACCGGATATAACGCTGAAGCTGCGGGCCTCAGGGTTTATGAAGAAGTTCTGGCGGATTTAGGGCTCGGTAAAAATTCCGTCGTAAAAATTATTTCCACCGGTTACGGCCGCAACAGCGTGAAGTTTGCCGACAAATCCTACACGGAAATCATGTGTCACGCCATCGGTGCTCATTTTCTTAATTCGCACATCCGTACAATTATCGATATCGGCGGTCAGGACAGCAAAGCCATCCTTCTGGACGATAACGGCAAGGTAAAGAATTTTGTCATGAACGATAAATGCGCCGCCGGCACCGGCCGTTTCCTGGAAGTGATGGCCAGAGCGCTGGAAGTCAATCTTGATGAATTCGGAGCCATTTCCGTAAAATCCAAACAGCCTTCCAAAATCAGCAGCCTTTGTACAGTGTTCGCGGAATCGGAAGTAATATCCCTGATTGCTAAGGGAGAACAAAGACAGGATATCATTGCCGGAATTCACGAATCAATCGCTTCCCGGATTTCATCCATGATCGGCCGCGTGGGTCTTAGAGAACCGGTCATGGTAACAGGCGGAGTAGCTCGCAATGTCGGAGTTATCCATGCTCTGGAAAAGAAGCTGGAAATGAAAATAGAAGTATCGTCTTATGCGCAGGAAAACGGCGCCATCGGAGCCGCCTTTTTGGCCGCGTCACTATAATTTATAACCTGGTTTAACACATAAATTTTTCATCGGGGAACATGTCATCAGATTATGATTTTATGAAAATGGCGTTGGAGGAAGCCGAGGCGGCGTACCGCCGCGGCGAGGTGCCCGTGGGTGCGGTGCTGGTGCGCGAGGGCATTGTTTTAGCACGGGGCCATAATTCGCCAATTGTTAGAAACGACCCTTCGGCGCATGCGGAGATGCTTGTTTTGAGGCAAGCTGCTGAAATAATAGGCAATTACAGGCTCAGCGGAACAGGACTTTACGTGACCCTGGAGCCTTGTGTTATGTGCGCGGGAGCTATAGTTCACGCGCGAGTGGAGCGCGTTGTTTTCGGAGCACGCGATCCGAAATACGGCGCCGTTTTTTCATTATATAATATTTTGACTGATAAACGTCTGAATCATCAGGTGAAAATAACCGAAGGAATATTAAAAGAAGAATGCGGAGAAATTATCAGTAGATTTTTTCGCGAAAAGAGAGTAACATCCGCTCCGCTTCGGCAACTGGATTAAATGCGGAGAGGTACCGAAGTGGTCGTAACGGGATCGACTCGAAATCGATTTGGGGGCCACAAAGCTCCCACGGGGGTTCGAATCCCCCTCTCTCCGCCATAATATATAATATATTTTGCAGTTCTTTTTATTGATAGAATTTATTTTGGAGAGATGTCCGAGCGGCTGAAGGAGCACGACTGGAAATCGTGTGTACGCCCCCAAAGGTGTACCGCGGGTTCAAATCCCGCTCTCTCCGCCATTTTCTTTTTCAACTCAACAGACAAACCCGTTTGACTTTTTTCCGAATCTGCCGACAAAATTAAAACAGAACAAATTCTATATTATTGGTTTAAAATCCATGGAAAGAAGAAAATTAACTCCGGAGGAAGAAGAAGTTATTGTCCGCAAGGGTACAGAAATGCCTTTTTCCGGGGAATACTGTAATTTTTTTGCGCCGGGCGCTTATCGCTGTAAAAGATGCGGGGTGGAGCTGTATCGGTCTGACGACAAATTTGAATCCGGATGCGGGTGGCCAAGCTTCGATGATGAGATTCCGGGTGCAGTCAAGCGTGTTGCTGATGCCGATGGAGAGCGCACCGAAATACAGTGCGCCGGATGCGGAGCTCATCTGGGGCATGTTTTCCATGGGGAAAGGTTTACACCTAAGAATGTCCGGCATTGCGTGAACTCAATCTCACTGAATTTCAAGGCGAAATAACATTATAAAACCAGCCGTATGGTCAGTTTGTTATCTTTCCTGAAATCGCGATGCTTGATAAGCAATTTGAAAACTTTGTAAAATTTTTTTGATAAAGTTTTTATGAAATCCCGGCGATGATTGATTAAGATAAATTATGAAAAACACATACGGCTGGTATTTACAATTAATTAAACCTTTTTGGTCGCCACCCGCCTGGCTTTTCGGTCCGGTGTGGACATTTCTTTATATTCTGATTGTTATTTCCTTTGGCAAAGTGTTTTTGATGTTTTTTCAAAAAAAAGTTTCATTTATCGTTGTTTTGCCATTCATCCTTAATCTGATTTTTAATTTTGCTTTTACCCCTTTGCAGTTTGGATTAAAAAACAATTTTCTGGCGGCGATTGATGTTGTCCTTGTCTTAGGCACGCTGATTTGGGCGATCATTGCAATTTATCCGCACGTGCGTTGGGTGGCCTATATTCAAATTCCGTATTTGTTTTGGGTTTCGTTCGCGACGGTATTACAGCTGACCATTACTTATTTAAATAAATAAATGATCGGCGGTTTGCGGTTTGTTGTGCGGAAGCGAGAGATCATAGAGAAGATTTTTATAAAATCAAAACCGCATTATAGTAATCTTCTTTAAAAACAATAACATCGTTTGTCGAGACTCATGGCGAAAAATTTGAGTTGATTCCTGTTCATTTATCTATTAAAAGCCACAAAGAAACTTATTTTAAAAGTTGTGGCCGGGTCCCGCGCAACGGAGGCTTGTGAACCCCGTCAGGTCCGGAAGGAAGCAGCGGCAGCAATGTCCGACATGTGTTGCGGTAAACCCGGTCACCAGAATATCAATTCGCTTGTTTCGGCGTGTTAGCGATGTCGCGGGGGTTATTCCTTTTTCCCTCCAAGGAAAATGGACGAGATGGTGTAAATATATCGCGAACCCCCTCCCCTCAATCCCCTCTACCCTAGAGGGCACCATGGCCGCAAGGGGCGGGGAAATTATCTTGGAGGCATGATTGGAATATCTCGTCTTAGCCCGAAAATTCAGGCCGCAATCTTTTGATGAAGTTGCCGGTCAGGAGCATGTCGTCAAAACCCTCCGCAATGCCATTGCCCAGGGGCGTGTGGCGCACGCTTTTCTTTTCAGCGGACCGCGCGGTGTGGGGAAAACTTCCGTCGCCAGAATTCTGGCCAAATCGCTCAATTGTGAAAAGGGTCCGACAGCCACGCCCTGCAATCAGTGCTCAAATTGCGTCGAGATAACCAATAATTCTTCGCTCGATGTGCGTGAAATTGACGGCGCATCCAACCGCGGCATCGATGAAATCCGCGAACTTCGGGAAAACGTCAAGTTCGCTCCCGCGGCTTCCCGTTACAAGATTTATATTATTGACGAAGTGCACATGCTGACAGATCCGGCTTTCAACGCGCTTCTGAAAACACTGGAAGAGCCTCCGGCGCATGTGATTTTTATTTTTGCCACGACCGAAAGCCACAAAATTCCTGCTACCATTCTTTCCCGCTGTCAGTGCTATGATTTTCGCCGGATACCTCTCAAGGAAATCGTAGCGAATCTGGGACTGGTTGCCTCCAAGGAAGGCATTAAAATCAGTCCGATTGCCCTTTCCTGGATTGCCGAAGCGGGCGACGGCAGCATGCGCGATTCGCAGAGTATTTTCGATCAGGTTATTTCTTACGCCGGCCTGGATATCAAAGATACCGATGTGGAAGAAAGTCTGGGGCTTGCCGCCCGTCAATATCTTTTCCGTCTTTCCGAGGCGGTCCTGCGGCAGGATGCCGGAGCATGCCTGATGATTCTGGAAGAAGCATATCTGGCCGGAATAGACATGAAGTTTTTTTATCAGATGCTGCTGAAACATTTCCGGAATCTGCTGTTGGTCAAAATTGCCGCCGACGGCAGTTCCGCGTTTGATATTGCGCCGGAACAAATTGAAAAGTTGCAAAATCAGGTACAGAAAATATCACGCGAGACTCTCCAGCGTTACATGGAAATTCTGATCGCGGAAGAAGGAAATTTCCGCCGCAGTCAGGAACCGCGCATGAAACTCGAAACCATCATTGTCCGGATGGCTTATCTGGAACCGATCATGCCGCTGGGCGAAATCATTTCCACCATTGAGAACATTGAGCAAAGACTGCAACGGGGTTTGCCGGCCGGCGGCAACAATACCGAACCGCAGTTTTCAGTCAATAATCAAACAAAAGAAACACCGGCAAATTATCATGCGGTAGGCAGAGTTGCCGCGGAGGAAAATAAAAACAATAATTCCTTCCGCCAGGACAACAGCACGGCGGATTTGAAAACTTTATGCGACAATTTAAAAAAGTTTATCAAAAAAGAAAGCGCAATTCTGGCGGCGAAAATCGATTCCGCCGAGATTTTAAATTTTGAAAACGATTGTTTGACAATAGGTTTTCCCGCGAACTTTATTTTTCTGGATGAAATGAAAACAAAACAGAAGGAAAAACTGGAACAGATTGCCGGGAAATTTTTCCAGAAAAATGTGACATTGAATATTGAAACGTTCACGGCGGAAAACGGTGCGGCCAACGGAAATAAAACGCGCAGTCAGGCCAGCATTATCAACGATGTAAAACGGGAAGCGATGCGACAGCCGCTTTTAAAGAAAGTCATGGATGAGCTTTCCGACGCCCGAGTGGTCGAAATCAGAGTAACGCCGGAAAAAACAAGTTCGTAAAAAATATCAGGGAATTTTATTTAGACAGCAGGAGGATAAATAGTGCAGAATTTTAATACCATTATGAAACAGGCAAAAAAAATGCAGGAGAAGATGGCTAACCTGCAAAAAGAACTGGAGACGAAAACAGTCGAGGCTCAGGCCGGCGGCGGCATGGTGAGTGTTGTGGTCAACGGCAAATATGAAATTGTCTCCCTGAAAATAGAAAAGGAAGTGGTTAATCCCGAAGATATAGAAATGCTGCAGGATTTAATTGCCGCTGCCGTAAACGAGGGAATCCGCAAAGCGCAGGAAATGAGCGCCTCGGAAATGAGCAAGATTACCGGAGGATTGAATATTCCCGGATTTTAAGAATATTTTTAAGCCGCTTTAAATCAAAGATGATATCAAGGCGGTAGTGAAACTCCAATTACAGGAATGAAATGAACTGTAATTCGTTAGTTGAAATATCCCGCTTCAGGGGGGTAAGGAGGAGGCGACGAGGCGTATTACTAATACGTTGAGGAAGCTGACGACGATGCCAACAAAGATAGCGCTTTGATTTACAACGGCGAGGTTTTTATGAAAGCATACGCACAACCTATCAAGAAGCTGATTTCCGAACTGGGCAAGCTTCCCGGCATCGGCGAAAAAACCGCTACGAGGCTGGCTAATTATATTTTACGTTCCACGGAAGATGATGTCAGAAAACTGGCGGAAAGCATTGTCGAAGTCAAAAGAAAAATAAAACTTTGCCGGACTTGCCTGAATCTAACGGAGGAAGACACCTGTTACATCTGCAGCGACGCATCCCGGGATAAAGAAACGATTTGCGTGGTGGAAGATCCCGACGCCCTGGCGGCGATTGAAGAGAGCGGCGGATATCGTGGAACTTATCATGTTCTGCACGGAGCCCTGGCGCCGCTGGACGGCATCGGGCCGGATAACTTAAGACTGGGCGAACTGATCCAGCGGGTCAACGAAGGAAATGTCAAAGAAATAATTGTAGCGACCAATACCAATGTTCAGGGCGAGTCCACAGCATTATTGATAACCCGGATATTCAAAGACAAAGATATCAAGTTGACGCGCATCGCCATGGGCATGCCGATGGGCGGGGATTTGAAATATATTGATAAGATGACGATTTCGAAATCGCTGGAGTTTCGGCGCGGCATGTAGCATGACGCGTGAAAAAGTCCAGATACTGCGTTGCGCTTCGGCCTTCGGCGTTGCGGCGTATGAAAAAATACGCCTCACTTCTCAGGCCTTGCGCGCCTTGTCTCTGGAACTTTTTGACGCGTCATCATGATGTCATTCCCGTCGTAGATGACCTTTAGGTTACGTAGGCGGGAATCCAGTATTTTTATCTGGATACCGGCCTTCGCCGGTATGACGATGTAAGGAAATAGTTTTATGGATACTGAAGTCACAACCAAAACAAAATTGCGGCGGATTAACACGGCGAAAATCACCAAAGCGGTGAAGAAGCTTTTCATCGAAGCCAATACCGTTCTGGATGAAGATGTCGTTGAAGCCCTGCAGGAGGCGCTTTCCCGAGAGGAATCGGCAACCGGCAAAGAGGTTCTGCAGAAAATCATCGAGAATGCCGGTATCGCCCGCCGCAAGAAAATGCCCATCTGCCAGGACACCGGACTGGCGGTTGTTTTTGTCGAAATGGGCCAGGATGTTCACATCACCGGCGGAGAATTGCACGCGGCGATTGAAGAAGGCGTGCGGCAGGCCTACGCTGAAGGCTATTTGCGTAAATCCGTCTGCGATCCTTTTACCAGAAAAAACACCACCGACAACCTGCCCGCGATCATTCATGTCGATGTCGTTTCCGGCAGCCATTTGAAAATCATCGCGATGCCCAAAGGCGGCGGCAGTGAAAACGTCAGTGCGGCGAAAATGCTGACTCCGGCTGCGGGAATCGAAGGAATCAAAAAGTTTGTCATGGAGACGGTCGAGGCGGCTGGCGCCAATCCTTGCCCGCCGATAACCGTCGGTGTGGGCATTGGCGGATCGCTCGAGCAGGCCTGCGTGATGGCGAAGAAAGTGCTCTTAAGGCCGGTGGGCGAAGCCAACAGAGTCGACGAACGCGTGGAGCAGATCGAAAAGGAATTATTGAAAAGCATCAATAATCTGGGGATAGGCCCCGCGGGACTTGGCGGCCGGGTTACCGCGCTTGCCGTGCATATCGAAATGATGCCTTGCCACATCGCATCGCTGCCCGTGGCGGTGAATATTCAGTGTCATGTGGCGAGACACAAAGAGACGACTTTGTAAAAGACGACTTCGTGAAAAGCCCCATATACTGCGTTGCGCTTCAGCCTTGAGGCGCTGCGGCGTACGCGAAAAGTACGCCTCACTTCTAAGGCCTCGCGCGCCTTGCCTCTGGAACTTTTGACAAAGCCGTCAAAATTACTGTCATGCCGTTGAAGAAAGGCATCCAGAAAAAAGGAAAGAAAAATGAACATACATAGAACCGTCCCCATTATCTACATTTTGCATTATAAAAGGAGTACAAAATGAAAAAGGTTCTACTGTTTTTCGTTCTGATTTGTTTATTAATATTGCAAGGTTGTGCTGGTGGCAAAGTGAATGCAAATAATAAGTGGATAAAGGTTGATTATAAGAAACTTGGTATAGGACCAAGCAAATATATTAAGAACTATACTCTTGGTAAGACACAATCAGTGTTTATTGGTCAAGCAATTATTAACGTTGAGATATGTGACGGTATTAAAAAAGAAGCTATATTGGGGCTAGATAATTTCTTAACTTTTAATTATGGCAATACCTTTCACTTGAAACACGAAAACATTAGTCCCATTTTGGGCACAGTAGAGTATGAGGGCAAAACATATTACGTAACACATGTTGTTGCTCCTAATAAAACTTCATGGGGTATATTAATATCCGATGATGGAAGCATTAAACAAGGCATTTTGTATAGTCACTACTATGAGTTGCTATTTCTCTCTGATTCAATAGTAACAAATCCAGAAAGCGCTTCATTGATCAATTCTTGCGTCAGTGCATTGCCGTCATCAATATCATTTGAATTTATATTTGGTGGGAAAAATGATGTATCGTTAAACACAACATATAGAGAATATTCCAATACAGATATGGCTCGACCGGCTTTTTTCCAAAATATAACATATCAACCAAATGCCAAACAAATCAGATTTAAAAATTTTGTAATTCAAATTCATAACGTTACCAATGAGCAGATTACTTATACAGTTCTTGAAGATGGTTTGAAATAAATATACCGAAATTCCAAAGACATAATACTTAACTTAAAATGGATACAAAAAATTAAAACACCTTTAACGGAAGAAATTATCACTTCGCTGCATGCCGGTGATATGGTAATGCTGAGCGGTGAAGTTTATACGGCGCGCGATGTCGCTCACCGGCGTTTATAGAACCCAAGAATGCTTCATTAACTGCTATCCTATCTGTGAAATGATTTTTAAATGCCGTTCAAGTTTCGTCTTGACTTATTATAATTAATAGGTTATTAAAACTAATAATGTGGCATATCAGAGAACATCGCGATATAGAAAAGACATGCCGTAAATTGCCTGACGCGGTTGTTAAGAAATACGAACTGTGGAAGGATATTGTTTTTCGTCATGGACCGGGAAAGTTAAAAGAGTTTCCGGGCTTTCATGATGAAAAATTAATAGGGAAACGCGAGGGACAGCGATCTTCGCGTTTGAGTTTGAAGTACAGGGTCATTTATACCGTCGAGAAGGAAATTATTACGGTTCTTGTTTTGGAAATAACGCCGCACGAGTATTAGGAGGATTTATGAAAACGGGCAAAAAAAATGAATTTCTTCCGGCAAAACCGCATGTTGTGTTGACAACCGGCGAGGTCATTCGCATGCTTCGTGAATTAAAAGGCTGGACACAGACCGAACTTGCCAAACGTTGCGGAATCAGCGCGACGAATATCAGCCTTTTGGAAAATAATAAGGTTGAGATAGGAAAAAAGCGTGTGGAACAAATGGCAAAAGCATTTGACATTCATCCGGCTATTATCATGTTTCCCGAATATGAAGGAAAAGAAATCCGAAAGGCAGCTTAGCAAGTTTATTGGATATAATATTGAGTTATTGTGCCAGAAAAAAATTCACCCACCCTCAATCCCTCCCCTCGAGGGAGGGAAGCAAGAATGGTGATAGATGAAAGAAAGCAAAATGAGTACACCACAAAAAATCAAAACACCTTTGACCGAAGAAGTCATTATCTCGCTGCATGCCGGTGATATGGTTCTGCTTAGCGGTGAAGTTTACACTGCGCGCGATGTCGCGCACCGGCGCTTGTATGAGTCTCTGCTTAAAGGCGAGAAACTGCCCATAGATTTGTCGCAGACGGTTTTGTTTTATGCGGCGCCGTCCCCCACCCCGCCAAAAAAGGTCATTGGTTCCATCGGTCCCACAACAAGTTACCGGATGGATTCTTTTACTCCGAAGTTAATCGAAAACGGTCTTCGGGCCATGATCGGCAAGGGCAATCGATCGGCGGAAGTTGTGGACGCCATCAAACAACACAAAGCGGTTTATTTCGGAGCGATCGGCGGTATTGCCGCCCTGATGTCTCAATGCGTCAAAAAAGTGGAGATGATCGCCTATGAAGATCTCGGTCCGGAGGCAATTAGAAAATTGGCGGTCATAGATTTTCCTCTCGTAGTTATCAACGATTTCGAAGGCAACGACCTGTATTCTGCCGCACAGCAAAAGTGGCATATAAGCGGTTGTTAAAACACAGCTCCCGCCAGGTAAGTTTTCAATGGCACATATTTCGCCTATAACTTTAAGGAATAATTCAATGAC
>JAJFTS010000066.1 GCA_021372815.1 Deltaproteobacteria bacterium
ATAAAATATGGCAGATCGAGTCCTTGCCGGAATGCGACGGGGCTCCTCCCGTCAGTTTCATCCAGGTGATAAGTTTTTGCACAGGATAGCCTTCAATTTTGACGGGTCCTTCGAGAATTTCTTTGATGCTCTCGGAGCCCCGGCTGTCCATCCAGATGACGGCATTCATCAAATGACGGCCGTTTTGATCCAGTGCCACGGTACCGGACCACTGTGTTGTAACGCTCACTGCAACAATGTCTTCAGGCGGAACAAGACCTTTTTTAAGCACTTTCTGAGAGGTGGACATGATCGCGTTCCACCATCCTTCCGGATCCTGTTCCGCTCCGCCGCCGGGAAGCAGAATAATGGGCGTATCCTGAAATTCGCTGTCAACGACGTCGCCATAAACAGAAATCAAGGCGGTTTTGGGACCGGACGTGCCCAAATCAACCGCCAGAATATACTTTTTTTTGTTTTCCATGAACTAACCTCCTGATGATATCAATATGTGATGGAGAGACGCATTCTATATAACGGGTTTAAATATCTTCCGGATCAACAGGAATCTCAGCCGGTGACCGAACGGATAATGTTATCGACAATATTTTTGAGTACGACTTCCGGATCTTCGGCAACTTGATACAAAACTCCGCTGTTGTGCAGCGAAATTACGCCGTGCAGTGCGCTGATGCTTTGAATGGCTAAAAATTCAGGATCGGAAGGCTTTAAATCCGGTCTTGTCTTTCTGTACTCTCGAATTGCCTTGACGGCGAAAGTCAGCACTTTCAGTGAATTGCGAAATTCATCGCCGGATATCTTCTCCAGGGGAGTGCCGATATAATCGCTGTGTTGCTTGACCGGTCTATTGAACATGACATCGTAAATGTTTATGTTCTGTGTGCCGAATTCCACAAAAGCATTGACAATGTTCCTGAATCGCTGCAGGGGCGTGTCCGTCGTTTTTACAGAGCTGCGAATTTTTTCATACAGCATCGCATAGGTCTTTTTATGGATGGCAATAAGGAGTTCATCTTTATTGATATAGTAATTATAAAGATTGGCCGCAGTCATGTTCATTTTGGCGCCGAGCTTGGCCATGGACAGGCTTTCGTACCCGTTTTTTACGAGGATTTTCAGGGCGCAGTCGAGTATTTTTTCGCGAACCGCATCTATTTCTCCAATACTTCTGGTTGCCTTGGGCATGATTAAAAACCTTTCGTTAATGTTTTTTTGAAAATAAATTCAATATCGTCAAGTTATCAGGTAAACAAGTATATTTTTAAAAGTTTTTTACAAAAACATATCCATAAATCATTTTTTAAATTTCATCCGTTTTGACCAATGTGGATTCTTTGAGTTTTAAAACAAGAAACACATTGATGATCATCATCGTTATGAAAATGAGCATGGCTGGTGTTTTTGAGGCTCCTGCCGCCGTCATGATGTCCATGCCGAAAATAAAAATAATGCCGGAAATCTGCCCGGCCAGCAGAAGCAATCCCTGAGACGTGGCTTCCGGTGCCGGATAGGATACTTCAGCGCTGTATTGAAAACAGATAGGTGCGCCGGCCATCAGAAAGAAACCGAGTACAAAACACGATACAAGGAGCGGGCAGTAACTTGCAGTAAAAGTCAGACCGACCATTCCGGGAACGGCGCCGATCAAAGTGATGACGATAAAGATTTTTCTTTTGCGCATTTTATCGGAAAGAAACGGCAGAATGGAAGCGCCGGTTATGCCGCCGACCATCATGAGCGCCCCGCAAATTCCCGCTTCCGTGATGGTAAAGCCGCGCGGGTGAACGATTTGTTCGATCCAGGTTGTGACCGCGTTAAATATTCCCAGCGAAATGAAAAAAACGAGGATAAGATATCTCATATCGACCTGCTTCATGATGTGTTTCAGTCCGGCAAACACCGAGATTCTTTCATCATGACCGGGAGGACAGGGTGGCGTGGGAGGATGTTCTCTGTTAAAGAGAATAAAAATAACGGCGCCGGCAAGTGCCGCGATTCCGTAAATCATCAGCATCCGTTCCATCCCGTACATTTTGAAAAGAAGCGGCGTCAGCGCCATCGCTATGATAATTCCCACAAATTGAGCCAGCACGGATATGCCCGCCTGAGTCGCCCGTTCATGCAGTGGAAACCAGCGTGCGCCGACTTTGGTGACAGAATTCAGAACAAACGGCTGTCCGATGGCAATCCCGATTTGGGCGATGACGATCATCGTGTAACTGGCGCCGTAGAATCCTTTCATGAATCCAAAGATACCCAACAGCAAAGCACCGATACCGATACCGATGCGGATGCCCCATGTGTCAATGATGTAGGACGCCGGAATGGATACGAAAAGATAGACAATCATAAATATGAGTGAAAGGAGGTCGATTTGCATGGCGGAGACATTGTAATATTTCACCGCTTCACTGGTAATGGGGGCAAGAGTGATCCATTGTATCTGCATCAACAGATTAATGATAAAATAAATAAAAAGTATAACCCATCGGTAGTTATAAACTTTAATTTCGGATTGCTCCATGGAATGATCCTCCTGAAATCCTTTTTAAGATACTGTAATGATTTACATTTATGATATAAAGAACAGCTGTTTATCTGTTGTTTTTTACATGTCCGATCTTAAAAAAAACTTGCTTTTTAAATAAAGCCTGTTATAAGTATTAAATTAATGCCATTAAGTTAATACAATTAAATTATAAAGTCAATGAGAATTTTTGTGTTTGATTGACAGTCAGAACATTCTTTTTTGAAAAAAAGAAAAAAGTTACGTCTTTGTCGGTTAAGGAATAATTTAAACATTTTTCAGCAAGACATTTCATCTAAAAGAGGAGGCATCGATATCATGAAAAAATTATTCGTTACGGTTATGATTTGCACGTTTGTAGTTTTATTATTCGGCGCTACGGCAAAAGCGCAGGAAAACGTTAATCAAAGCTCCATTAGCGGAACCTGGAAAACGATAGATGATGCGGGTCCGAACAAAGGAAAGGCGTCATCCCATATCGAAATATTCGAGAAAAATGGCGTATACTCGGGCAAAATTACAAAACTCCTGATCGATCCTCCCGATACAATTTGTGACAAATGTAAAGGCAATCTGAAAAACAAGCCGTTGGTGGGGATGATAATCTTGCAGGACATGAAAAAAACGGGAAACGTGGATAAGAAACTGGGCCAGGAATATGCCGGTGGAACGATTCTGGACCCTGATTCAGGCGATATTTATAAATGTAAAATGTGGATTAAAGGCGATGTCTTAACCGCCCGTGGATTTATCGGTATCAGTTTGTTCGGAAGATCTCAGGAATGGCAGAGAGTTAAATAGTATTTAGAATTATCAGGCGTGCATAAAAAAACGGTAATATGAAAAGAGGAGGGCTCTATGCTTAGAGTAAAAATGATTTTTATAATGATTCTTTTTACTATTGTTGTTTTCGCACCCGTGCCCGTTTTTGCGTCAACATATCTCATCGGCTCAGGCATTTATGATATAACCGGACCGGCGGGCGAAATAGTCATGCAGGGATTTGCAGTAAGTTCTCAGACAACCGGCGGTATACACACGAGATTGAGATCGCGGGCTTTTATTATCGGTGACGGCGCCAGGCGGGTTGTTTTTGTCAGCACCGATCTGGGCATGCTCTTTCAGATGGTGAAATTAAAAGTGTGTGAAAAAATTGCCGATGATCCGGTATTATCGCAATACTACAATGAACAAAATGTGTTGCTTTCCGCAACACATTCTCATAACGGTCCGGGCGGTTATTCGGGATACTTCCTCTATGATGCCACGGTACAAGGATTTGTATGGCAGAATTTTAATGCCATTGTTGACGGCATCTACCAGTCGATTAAACTGGCGCACAATAACTTGAAATGGGGGAGAATATTTATCAATCAGGGAACTATTGAAGGTTGCGGAGGGAATCGGGCTGAAACAGCATATAACAACAACCCGGTGGAAGAAAGAGCGCAGTACTCGAGCAACACCGATAAAACCATGACCCTCCTTAAATTTGTTGCCCTGAATGGAGAAGAAATCGGCGAGTTGAACTGGTACGCGGTGCATCCGGACAGCATCGGGCCGGACAATCATCTGATCAGCGCGGACAACAAAGGCTGGGCTTCCTATTTATTTGAAAGAGACAAAGGTACAAATTATCAGTCTTCCAGAACATTTGTTGCCGCATTTGCCCAGTCCAACGCGGGAGACGTAACTCCGAACATCGGATACGGCCAGGCCCCTCAATATGTGACTTTTGCACAAAACCCCAGCCTTAAAAATGCCGTTTTAAAGCAATACAACAAGGCGAAAGAACTTTACAGCAGTGCTACTCAGGAATTATCGGGTTCGGTTGATTTCCGGCATGAATGGGTGGACATGAGGACATTATATGTTGAATCGGCCAATACCACAACTTGCGCCGCCGGTATGGGAGCATCTTTTTCCGCCGGGAGCCCTTATGATAACCCCAGCCCGTCCCCGCTGTTTCCGAACGGCACAACCGTTGACAGTATGAACTGGGGCGACAATGCTGCCCAGACTGTTTTATATAATATGCTTAACGGTATATTTGCCTTTGCCTGGCCGGCTACGAATAACCCGGATTATAAAGAATGCCAGGCAGAGAAACCGGTGCTTATCCCGACAGGCATCGCGCATCTGAACATCAACGGTCCGACGATGACCCCGCAGATTGTTCCTTTACAGGTTTTGAAGATCGGCAATCTGGCGATTGCCGCTGTGCCGGCGGAAGTTACAACCATGGCCGGTCGCCGGATAAAGAAAACTCTTCTTTCGGCGCTGGGCTCAACAGGTGTTGATTATTCGGTGGTGGCGGCTCTGGCCAATACTTATGTGTCATATCTGGCCACCAGAGAAGAATATGCAATGCAGTGGTATGAAGGAGCCTGTACGCAGTTCGGACCGAATGAACTGGCTGCATTTCAGCAGGAATATACCAGACTCTGCAATGCCATAGCAAACGGTACGGACGTTGATCCGGGACCGGCGCCTGAAGATGTCACAGGAGAGACTGTTGATTTTACCGCAAAGGTTTTATTTGATGATGTGCCGCCGGGCAAAAGTTTCGGAAGTGTTTACACCCAACCCAAGTCAAGCTATACGCGGGGCGATACAGTCAGCGCGGTATTCTGGGGAGGACATCCCAATAATAATCTCAGAACGCAGGATACATTCCTTGTGATTGAAAAACTTGTTGGCGGAGTTTACGTTCCTGTTGCGAGAGACTGGGAGCCCGAAACTACTTACAACTGGGCGCGTAATTCCGTTGCCTATTCCAAAATAACGATCACCTGGGACACCACCAACGCTTCACGCGGAACTTACAGGATTCGTCATAAAGGAAACTGGAAATCGGGGTGGACAGGCAAGATAAACGCCTATGAAGGGGTTACCAATTCATTTGTTTTGAATTGAAATAAAATACACAATTGAATATAAGAAACATATAAAACCCTCTGTGTTAAAAACTCAGAGGGTTTTATATTGTTTTTGATTTGCGAATTGTGTAAGTTTTCGAAAGATCAAATGGAATTTAATGTAAAATAAATTTTACCATAAAGGAATTTCTTATGAGCCTTTTTAGTATTGATCGGAAAAAATGCAAACGTGACGGCAGGTGTGCCAAGGTGTGTCCGGCGCAGATTATTGTTTTGCCCGACCCAGAAGCCTTCCCGACTATTCCGGAAAATAGAGAGGAATTCTGCATCAACTGCGGTCACTGCGCCGCCGTTTGTCCTCACGGCGCCTTGACGCTGAAGACGATGCCCATCGCTGAATGTCCGGACATACGGTATGAGCTTCTTCCTGAAGCAGATCAGATAAGGCAGCTGTTAATGGCCCGGCGCTCCATACGTTTTTATAAAGATCGTATTGTTGCGCATGGTCTTCTGGAAGATTTGATCGACACGGCACGTCATGCTCCCACCGCCAGCAATCAACAGCAGGTACAGTGGGTGGTTTTTGAAAATCCCGCCGAAGTGAATCGCCTGGCTTCAATGGTTATCGATTGGACGAGATCCATGCTTCCGCTGATACCGGACGAATTAATGGCCAAAAAAATGGAGAACAAAATTGCGGCCTGGGATGACGGGAAAGATCAGATTCTGCGCGGTGCTCCGCATTTAATCGTTGTGCACTCCCAGACGGATTTATCTTTTGCCGAAACCAACTGTGTGATTGCCTTGACCTATCTGGAACTTTACGCCTATGCAAAAGGATTGGGAACCTGTTGGGCCGGTTATCTGACCACAGCGGCCGGTTTTCATGAACCTCTTAAACAGGCGTTGGGCTTGCCTCAGGGGCATAAATGCTTTGGCGCGGTGATGCTGGGCTATCCGCAATACAAATATAAGCGCATTCCGGTCCGCAATGCTGCGGCAGTGACCTGGCGGTCGTAACCGGCAATAACTATTCTTATTTTTTCTCCAGTGTGATTCTCAGCGATTCGCAGAGTATTTCCGCCGGATCGAGGGCCGGAATGCCGGCCAGGCCGCTCAATTGCATCCGGCAGGAACCGCAGTCCGCGACGATATTTTCCGCCTCTGTCTTCTTGATGAAGGAAACAGCCCTCTTGCCAATTTGAACGGCGGTGTCCCTGTTTTCTTTTTTAAATCCGTAGCTGCCGGAAAGCCCGCAACAGTGGTCGTCGAAAATTTCATATTCCAGGCCGGGTATCGAAGACATGAGCTTTGCCGCCGGGTAGCCGATTTTCAGAGCGCGCAAATGGCAGGGGATGTGATAAGCGATCCTGCGCGGCACTTCGCGAAAATCCGGTTGAATGTATCCTTCGTTGATCAGTTTAAGGATATATTCATGAAGATCATAACTGCATTCCGCAATTTTTTTGCCCTGGGGGATTTCCAGAATGCCCGGATAGTCCTGCATCAGGCAGAGTCCGCAGGATGTGCACGTATAGACAATATCATAACCGGCATCTATGTAGTCGGATAATGAAGAAGCGTTTTTTTGCGCGAAGTATTTGGCCAGCGCCAGATTGCCGTTTCCCAGCGCGGGCAGGCCGCAACACCATTGAGGCGGCAGGACGACGTCAACGTTCAGCGCGTCGAGAAGACGGACAATTTTTTTACCGATGTCGGGCCGGTAGAAATTGATAAAACATCCGTAAAAGAAGGCGACTTTTCTTCTTCGGCTGCTGCGGATTTTTGCTACGCTGTGCATTGTCCGGAAACTGAATTTGGGAAAGGGCAGGTAGGTGGATATGCCCATTTTATCAAAAATCTGTTTTCCGATTTTACTTGCGGCGATGAAGTTGGCTATGGGCGCGGTTAAAGAACCCAGGGCGCTTAAATAATAATTATTCGCAAAAAGCAGATGCGCCGGCGTTTGCGGATGTTCCTTGCCGTAGCGCTGCTGTTCCCGGAGAATGATTTGCGCCGGCTCCACACCGCAGGGACAGGCCATTTCGCAGCGCTTGCACTGACTGCACAGAAGCACCCAGCCGTCCTGCGCTTTTTCTCTTTCGGAGCGAAACCTCTGGGCATCCGGTCCCGCCTGTTTAGGCCCGGGAAATTCAGGATTTGCCCGGAACACGGGACAGTTCTCGACGCAAATCGTGCAGCGTATGCAATGTTCATAATTCATGGGACAGATACTCCGCGCAGGATTGCGCCGCAGCATGAGCTGTTGCCATCGCCAGACCGTGGCCGCAGCCGTTTTTCAGTATTTCCGTATTGGCGAGAATCCCGCCGCAAACAAAAATATTGTTTAAGGAAGAATCGGCGGGGCGCAAAGATGAATCGGTGATGATGCCGACTCTGCCGATGCCGTGATTCATGGAGAAATAGTCGTTATCGAACCATGTTTCGCGTGGCCCCGGAACATGCACGGGAAAATGAAACACATTTTCAGTGATTGATTGGCGCGTTGCCGTCAGGCCTCCGCCGACAAATGATCCCGTGGACAGGATAAAAGCTCTGGCATTAATGCTGTTGGGCCTTCCTTCGGAAGGTGTTGTTACGGCTTCGATGATATTGCCTGATTTTTCTATTCCGGTAACCGGCCACGACCAGTAGATAGTCCCCCCTTTTTTGCAAAAATATCCTTTCAGGGCATTGAACATTCTTCGGCCGGGCATGGATGGCGGAATGGTCGGAATTTCAAAAACAGGTTTACCCGCGAGAATCGCTATGGTATTGACAATATCACTTGCCGATCCCAGACCTAAAACGGCGGGAAAGGCGATTTTATCTTCATTGATGTTTAGCTTTTCCAGCCAGCCGATGAATTTTTCGAAGAATTCTTTTTCTTCAAAA
>JAJFTS010000090.1 GCA_021372815.1 Deltaproteobacteria bacterium
TTCCGCGGGCATTCCTATAGCATAAATTTTTCCGGAATCAAGTAAAATGATCCGGTGCGCGTTTTGCGCGGCCAGATTAACGTCATGGGTGACGAAAATGACGGTGAGTTGCTGCGCGATGTTCAACTGTCGCAGCAAGGATAAAAATTGAGCCTGATGTTTCAAATCCAGAAACACCGTGCTTTCGTCCAAAAGCAGTATTTTCGGTTCCTGAGCCAGGGCGCGGGCAATGAGAACCCGTTGACGTTCACCCGCACTGAGTTCGCTGAAGCGCCGCGCGGCAAAATCCAGCGTGTCGGTTTGCTTCATGGCCTCGTGAACGATTCTGTAATCTTCTTTATTCTCAAAGCCGTAGCGGCTTAAATGCGGAAACCGACCCATCAATACAATTTCTTCCGCGAAAAACGGGAAAATCACCGATGTCTCCTGCGGAACAATGGCAACCCGCTGCGCAATTTCCTTTCTAGACCATTGCCTTATGTCTTTGCCGTCAATAAACACTTGCCCGGCTGCGGGCAGAAGCGTGCCGTTGATGATTTTCAAAAGAGTGGTTTTGCCGGAACCGTTCGGACCGATTACCGCCGCGATTTGCGCTTCATCAATCGAAAACGAAACATCCTCCATAACCGGTTTGGCGGCATAGCTGAATTTTATTTTTTTGGCGTTGATGAGGGACATGCTTACCATGCCTTTCTTTTTAAAAGAAAAATAAAGTAAGGAGCGCCGCAAAGCGCCGTGATCACGCCTACAGGCAGTTCCGCCGGCGCGAGAACAACTCTGGCGATTGTATCGGCAACTATTAAAAATGACGCGCCAAACAAAGCTGAAACCGGCAGAAGCAGACGATGATCGGAGCCGAAAACAAGACGCATCAGATGCGGCACCATAATCCCCACAAAACCGATGATGCCGGCTAGAGCAACGGCTACAGAAATGATCAGCGAGGTGATAATCAGCAGCCATTGCTTCATCTTGTCCACATTGACTCCCAGATGAGCGGCCGTATCTTCCCCCTGAACAACCAGGTTGAGTTTTCGCGCCTGGGCGTAAAGCAGCAGAAAACCGGCAAGCAGACAGATGGCCGCAACGTAAATTTCTTTGCCTGATGCCCGGGATAGATCTCCCATCAGCCAGAAGGTGATACTGTGTAATTCCATGCTATTGACAACGGAAAGAAAAAAGAGAATGGCTGCGGAGAAAAAAGCGTTTACGACAACACCGGACAGTAAAAGCGAATTGTCCATCAGGGGACCTCTGGCGCTTCCGGCAACAACAAAAACCAGAAATACCGTGGCCAGAGCACCCAGAAAAGCCAGCAGCGGCACGCCCAGATAAAAAGAGCCCGCGCCGATCACAATGCCGATAATCGCACCGAGGGCTGAACCGCCGGATATCCCCAGAATATAAGGGTCGGCCAGGGGATTGCGTAAGATAGCCTGAAAAATGACCCCGCCCAGAGAAAGAGACGCGCCGACGATGCCGGCAAAAACAATCCGTGGCAGGCGTACTGAAAAAATAATTAATTCTTCTTCTGAGGAGAAAGATAATTTGCCTGAAAGAGCCTGAACCAGATAACTGAAAACATGCCCTGGGGCGATACGGACGCTGCCTACGGAAAGAGAAACAACGCCTAGCGCCAGTAAAATTAGAAACATCAGGGCGCTGATTTGCAGCACCCGCGATAAAGTAACACGGCGGTAAATGGGCGTCTTCCTCCTCATGAGACCCAAGCTTCAGAAGCGCAGTTTACTGAAACATGTAAGTCGTAGTGAGTCCAAAATTTCAGAAGCGCATAACTTAAAGCTCACTATAGGCGTACTGAAACTTATTGGCCGAACTATCCTATAGCCAAAGGCTATTGGAAATTATTCCCCAAGGACCTCCAGCAAAACAGAAACTATGTACTTAAAAAATTGCCTCGGGGATCGGTACCTTTAAGAGGCTTATATATCCTCTTTGAAATGTTTTCCATCACAAAAAGCAACGGGATAAGGTGGTGAAAATTTATTCGTTGATTTGTTCATGCTCATTCGCTTCCGACGGTAAATCATTTTCACCGGTATCCGCGGCAATCTCCGGCTCCTGATCAGACGGTATCGGTTTTTCTTCAACAACGACCGGCGGAGTTTCCTGAACCGGTTCTATTTCGGCAAGCCAGAGAGAATGGCGGTGACGCGCATAGTCCAGATTGACCTTCCCTGTAAATATTCCCCGTACCATGGGCCAGTTGGGCCGCAGAGCAATCGCGGCCATGTGCGCCAGAAAGGCAAGAAAAAACAAAATAAAGAAAATATTATGTATCCACGTCGACAGCAATACGACAGCATAAGACATGTCCGGTGCGTAAATGTTCTTGTACGTTTTCACAAAACCCGAAATAATCAACATTAAAATTATAAAAGCCATTCCCACGAAAACCAGACGCTGTTCCGGCAGATATTTGCGCATGGGCGGCTCTTCTCCGAAACCGAAAAGACTTTTGATCACGGTGATTGATTCGGAAAAATCACCCTTTTGGGGAAGCAACCCTTTTTCACCGCGAAATCCGTGATAAAAAACATGAAACATCGCCGCGCCGGTAAAAACCAGCGCCGCCGCGTAATGAAGATATAGAGATGTAATAAAATCGGCAGACCAGCCCAAGCCCGGGACATTAATAATGTAATAACGTTTACCTACCGGAAGTTCGAATATTCCGGTCAAAAGAAGAACGAGACCGGAAATGGCAATTGCCCAGTGCTCGATTAATTCCAGAACATTGTGGCGGATGACGAGATTTTTTTCAGCTAATATTTTTTCAGCCATGATCCTGTCCCTCCTTTCCGGCTTTTTCTTTTCGTTGCGAAAACCGGTTCCACGCTCCAGCTACTCCCGCCGCAATGATTCCCAGAACAGGCGCAGCAAGAACCGCTTTCGCCAGAGGATCGGTGCCGGCCATTCTGCGCTGAACATCCATTTTCATATCCGGCTGCCCCGGTTTTTTGGTCATGCTCCTGTTGATCTCTTCAAAAGAAACGGGCGACACATAAAGAGTGGACGTTCCGCCGTTTTGTGTTTTTCCGTAAATAAAACCGTTCATACGTCCGGCGCGGGACTCGGCAATTTTTTCGATGGCTTTTCTCGTTCCGATCAGCAAAGCCTCGCGCGGACAGCTCTCGACACAACCCGGCAGTTTATTGGCAGCAAGACGCTCAATACACAGGTCGCATTTATACATGACGCCATTGCCCATAAAACCGGGCAAAATTTTCAAATAGATGCCGACGCCGGATTGCCGCTGAGGAATTTCCCAGGGGCAGACATCTCGGCATTTTGCTCCGCCAAAACACAGATTTTGATCGATAACCACGGCACCATTTTGATTTTTATGATTGGCGGAAAAAGGACAAATCGTCGCACAGGCCGGATTATCGCAATGCATGCAGCGCCGGGGCACAAAAATTGTTTTTTTCTGACCGTCCCCGCCTGTTTCAGCTTTGTGGACGTAAATAAAATTGTAGGGCGTCAGACGATTGAACACTTCGCGCTTTTTAGACCAGTCTTCGATGGTTTTGCGCGGCCAAGGTTCCGGGATGGGTTCGGTAATCGGCGGAATCTTATCTTTGTTGATCTCCTTACAGGCGCCGACACAGGCGGGAACCTTTCTATCCACACAACCGTCGCAAAGGCTTAAATCAATCAGCGTGGATAATTGCCGGTCTGTTGCCGCAAAAGAGTTTTCAGGTCGACCGAGGCCAAAGGCAACTGACGCTCCCGCTGTTACCTTCAAAAAAGACCGGCGACCGATTTGAATTTCATCTTTCTTGTCCATCGCACGCCTCCTATGTATCCGGTTTAATCACTTTGATGGAATATTGATATTATATTCCTTTAACTTATCCCGTAAATATTTTTCTGCCGATATGGTTTTCCCGTCAGGAAATTTTATCAGATAGGGCTGACCTGTAATGTAAGATTTGGAAGCACATAGTCTTATAAAATCATCGGCACTCTGCACATGATCCCCGGCTTTTTGAAGTTTCAACGTCAAATGTTTTGCGGCTTCGATACTATTATATTCCGCTCCGTTTCTGATGAATTTTGCACCTTTTAAATTCTGCACCGAAGATATCAGAAATTCTATTTTCTTTTTTTCGATATTATCCTGAGCGTTGACCGCAACAGCAAACAAAGCCATCGTGACGAATGTTATGATCAATATCTTTTTCATGCTTTCCTCTAAAAACATTAATTTGTCTTTTTGACAAAATCGGTTATTTCCTCAAACAAGGAAGCGTCGGCATACATCGGCCAGTCGTTATGCCTGGCGCCTTTGATGATCCACATGCGCTTTCTTCCTTCCGGAAGAGCATTGTATAAATTGACGGCATGTTTGATCGGCAGAATTTCATCACGCTCGGCGCCAACTACGGAAATATTATTTTTAAACGATTTCATATTTTCGATACTGTCGTAGCTGTCCGTCAAAACAAATTTTACGGGAAGAAAAGGAAAAAGGGATTTGGCCACGGAAGCCAGCGTATCCCAGGGTGTAATTAAAATGATGCCGGCAATCGGAACGGATGTCTGTTTCGCAATGGCGGCGGTAACGCCGCAACCCAGCGATTCTCCCACCAGATAAAGCGGCTCGCCGTATTGCTCAAACGCCAGCCGAACCGTTTCCAGTCCGGCGGCGACAAACGGTTTTTCGCCGACTTTGCCGGGACGGCCTCCATATTTCGGATATTCGGCCAGGATGACGCGAAAGCCCAGCTCTCGAAAAGGTTTAAAATAAAATCCTCGGTCGAGAGCAGTGCCTCCATTGCCGTGAAAAAGAACGATCGTGCCGCTGGGGGCGGGCGCTTCCTCGGCAGGAAGCAAACCCTGATAATCATCGGCCGTTGCCCGCCACAGTTTCATCTTTTCATATTGAAGCGCCTGCTGGGTCGGCCACGTCCCGTCGGGAAAATAAAGAAATCTGTTTTGCATATCACACCCTCCAAGAAATATTGCGATTACAAAGAATAGCAGAATTATTTTAAAAGTTTGTTTCATTTATTCGGGATTTAGTCAGCTTCATAATTATTCGTTAGATGAAATTGTTAGATGGTTTTATCACCATTATTTTTGCCTGCCGACCAGAAGAAGAAGTCAAGAATTTTAAGACGTGGAATCATTAAATAATCAACGTCTGGATATATTTCATGAAAGCTAGCAAATACAGCTTCACATGCATTTCCACTTAAAAGTTCATAATAATCTTTTTTCAAATTCTCATAGAACGTTAAATAAGTATCCAGACGCTCGTCCATGGTTTTATAAGTATAGGGTGGATGGAATTTGAATACTTTTGCCACCTGTGAATCATATATTGGGTAATCGTCGTCAATTGTATTAGCTAATTTTGTAACAAATGAAAATTGTAAACTATTCTGACCTTTTAGATTCGGCATTTCATAAAGATTTTTCGTTAGATTGCGAAGATCAAGGCATTTGGAAGAACGGCATTCTTCCATCATTCTGAAATATTCAGATTTAAATTTTGGAGTCAATCCCGCATTATCAAGACGATAAAATGATCTATAGACAAACTGGAATAAATTGTTTTTCAAAATCGGTCCTTTGTTGAATTGTTCTCTAAGAAAAAGATAAACATCTATCGATTCTTTCCCAATTCCTTGGACTATTGAGTGCGCATTAGCACAAATATTATATATATCTGATAATATCATTTAATTGTTCGCCTAATAATGAATATACTAAGTTTACTTGTTTTGATTATATTAGCCAAAGCGTAACAAATCTGACTTTTTTGTAAAGAAGAAATTTAAATGTTACTAAAAGAAGGAATACATACCGTTTCGATTTTTTTGGATAACGCGGCGGCAAGGAGGAGGCTCCGCAGGCGTATATGGACATACGTCGAAGAAGCCGACGACGACGCCAACAAAGTTAGTCGGAAAAAGCGGAATGGTATGCCCTATTTCATTTCCATGCAGAACTTATCAATCGTCTCCTGCGGTTCAATCGGATATTTGCCGGTATAGCAGGCGAGGCAGAAGCAATCCCTGTTCAAACCGATGACACGGATCATGATCTTGATGCAGGAACATATTTTCATGACCTTTATCATCATAAGTATTTTCCTAAAACTATTAGAGAAATCATCGTTTCTGCCTCGACAAATAATCATCTTTAAATCATCGCAGAAAGGCAAATAAAATAATATTATCGACCACTTATTTTAACAAAAAACCGCTTGACAAATATCGGCTATAAACTTATAAATTTAATAAATTCTGAAAGCTTTCAAATGAAGCTGTAAATTAGCTAAGCACGTTCCTTCCTCGTTACCGTTTTTCTCGTTTTCGCCGTCGTGTTCGAAATGTTTGTTTTTCTCCTTGTGGAAATGCTTGAGCACCGGTTTGTTTCAATTCCGGTGATAGATCCGCTTGTGAACCATTATCAAGATATTTTGTTGATTAACGTTAAACATTCCTGACAATTTTAGAATATCTTTATCGGCAAGGAGCATTCCATATCCGGAAAAAAAGCTGTTTCCTCCCGTGATGATTTTTTGTTTCTGTCCCGTTGCTACATCTATGACCTGATAAGGACTGCAAAGAAAGTTTTTTAACAGCGCGAAAGAGGCGAAATCCATTTTACAGGCAAAAGACAATTTAGTTGGGGATAATCTCCCTGGTTTCTTAACCCATTTATAATATTAAAGGAGGTAGTGTTATGGCAGATGAAAATATCAAAAGCGAAAGCAGGAAAACTGTCAGCCGACGTTCCGTTTTGAAGGGAGCCGCTGCCTTGGGCACCGTCGCCATGACCGGTGGATTCGCATTAAATCTGGCCGCGCCGGGATCCGCTGATGCCGCCCAGAAAAAATTACCGACTAAGTGGGACGAAACACTGGACACCGTCATCGTCGGTACCGGTTTTGCGGGGATGGCAGCGGCAGCTGAGGCGATGCAAGGCGGTGCAAAGGTCGTTCTCTTTGACAAAATGCGTGTTTACGGCGGAAACTCGATTATCAACGGCGGCGAATATAATTCCTGGGATGATGAGCTTCATCTCCGTGAGAAACTCCACCTGGGAGATGACAGTGCCGCACTCCACGCCAAGGATACGATCAAGGGAGGCGACTTCTATGGAAATCCCGAACTGGTGCAGATACTGTGCGAGGGGGCTACGCCGGGGCTGAATTGGATGATCGATGACGGCGGACTGAAGCTGCGCGACATCCTGAACCGCACCGGCGGTCATACGGCATACCGGACTCACACTTGCGTCGAGGGGGTGGGCCGCGGTTATACGGAAGCCCTGAAGAAGATCGCAGAAGGGCGAGGGGCTAAGGTACGCCTGCAGACCGAAGTCACTTGGATCTGGCGTCAGGACACGGATGGTCCGGTCATCGGTGTCGAGGTGCTGGAAAAAGGCAAGAAAAAGAATATCAGGATCCAGCGCGCTCTCATCCTCGCCTCCGGAGGATTCAGCAGGGACATCAAAATGCGCCAGGATTTCAATCCTGACATCGTTCCCGATCTCAACTGCACAAATCACATGGGCGCGACCGGCGAAATGATTCGCTATGCTCAAGCCATTGGAGCCGATGCCCTGCAGTTGTGTTTCATCCAGCTCTACCCCTATGCGGAACCGGATAAAGGTACGCTGGATTTCCCCGCGGTGTATCCCTTCCGAGGACCTGGTTACGGCATTGTCTATGTGAACAAAAAAGGCAAACGCTTCGTGAATGAGCTGGAGCGCCGTGATGTCGTCTCCCGCGCGGAAATCGCGACCGGCATGAAGCCCACTTACTCCATCTTCTGTGAAAAAATGATTACCAAAATGGGGACAAAACAGGAGATCGAAAAAGGCATAGCCATGGGTCGCTTCGTGCAGGCGGATAGCATCGCCGATTTGGCCCAGAAGCTGGGTCTTCCTTCCGATGCACTGGTGGATACGATCAATAAACACAACCAGTACCTCAAGGACAAGAAGGATCCCGAATTCAACAAAGCTGTTAACGATATCATGATCCCCATTGACGAGGGGCCCTTCTATGGCATTGCCCAGTGGCCTGCAGTCCACCACACCATGGGTGGTTTAAGGATCAACAAAAATGCCCAGGTAATCGACATATGGCGCAAACCCATCCCCCGTCTCTATGCCTGCGGCGAGGTGACCGGTGGAATTCACGGAGCGAACCGGCTGGGAGGGAATGCCACTGCCGACTGCGTGGTCTTTGGACGCATCGCCGGAATAAATGCTGCCAAAGAAACAGCCTGACAAAGTGATCGGAAGAGGGGTGGCACGCCACCCCTCTTGACTCCGGAAAAATCCAACAAGGCAACGGATCGTCTGTGCGTCCTGCTGTGGCTGCCGTCAGGCAAAACAACTTAATAATTGCCAAGACTGCCATACGCCAAAGAAGGAATGAAGCTGGAAGGCCCCTCTAAGACAGAGGCTGATGGAAATAACCTGTCATCCCCTGTAACCCGGTATTACCTCATACAAACGTTGCTGCTATTGAACAGGGATAAACAAATATTAATAATGTTATTGAGAATTTACAAACCGGCAAGATAATCCAAGGCTTCCTGCTTTGTTTTTTTCATCATCATGTTTTGACGCTTATTGGAGGTAAGGACCGCGTTGAATATTATCTTCCTAAGTCCTTCGACACCCAGAACAACCGTCATTTTCATATAAGGTTCATTATGCCTGGTAAAATCTTTCAGCATTTGAGTCATTTCCGGATTGAATTTCCCGTTGAGGACATCACAAATGCACAATATCGATTTTGAAGGCTCTTTGGCAACTACAGGTACAATGTTGTCTATTCTTTCTTTTAATTCTTCAATCGTCTGGCTTGCGATTTTCATGTAAAGAATTTTTTTGCCCCTGTGCTGAATCCATTCGTAACTCTTCATCATACACCTCTGAAGATTGTTGCTGAAAATAACATAATAAACGCTGGAAATCAATCCGGACGGCTGCCCGCATGGTGATTAACGTAAAATCATGGGTATGGACCCCAAAGCAAGCTTTGGAAACAATTCCGATATCGGGATTGGATAGTTCGTCCAACAAATTTCAGTCGTAGATGACCTTCAGGTTATGCGTTTAGCTTCTGAAATTTGGGACTCACTACGACTTACAAATTTCAATGCACATCGTTTTTGAAATTTGAGCCTCACAATAAAAAATTGCCTGACATCATATAATTTATTTCATTTCCATGCAAAACTTATCGATTGTCTCCGGCGGAGCGATTGGATAATTACCGGTAAAGCAGGCCAGGCAAAAACAATCTTTGTTCAGCCCTGTGGCCCTGACCATGCCTTCTACAGAAAGGTAATGAATAGAATCCAGACCGATAAAATCGGCAATGGCCTTTTCGTTTTCTTTTTTCGCCGCAATGAGTTCGCCCTTAGATGAAAAATCAATGCCGTAAGGACAGGGATAAACTGTCGGCGGACAGCTTACCGCCATATGAAGTTCTTTTATCCCGATGCTGCGTAAATTTTTCACGCGGTTGCGGCTGGTTGTGCCGCGGATGATGGAGTCTTCGACAATCATCACTTTTTTGGCTTCCAGGAGCGCCCGGACCGGATTGAGCTTCACACGCACGCCGAAATCGCGCATCGCCTGGGAAGGTTGAATGAAAGTGCGTCCGACATAGTGATTGCGAATCATGCCCATTTCAAAAACATGACCGCTTTCTTCAGCGTAACCCAAAGCGGCGTAAACGCCCGAATCCGGGAAAGGCATGACGATATCCACTTCCGGACAGTATTCACGCGCCAGTTCATGTCCCAGTCTTTTACGGTAAAGATAAACATTCTGGCCGAAAATCTGGCTGTCGGGACGCGCGAAATAAATCAACTCAAAAATACAGTGACAATGTTTGATTGCCGGAAAAGGCTTGACACTTTTAACGCCTTTGGAATCGATAATTAAAATCTCTCCCGGTTCGACATCGCGAACATATTGCGCGCCCACCAGATCGAAGGCGCATGTTTCCGAGGCGACAACCCAACTGTTGTTGAGTTTTCCCAGCGCCAGAGGCCGGAACCCGCGCGGGTCGCGTGCGGCGATTATTTTATCCCGGGTGAGCATGATGAAGCAGTAAGCTCCCTCGAGGCGTGAAAGCGATTCCGCCAGAGCTTTTTCCAGGCCTTTTTTCAAATGGTGAGCCATTAAATGAACAACAATTTCACTATCCATGGTGGATTGGAAAATCGAGCCCTTGTCTTCCAGTTCCTTGCGTAATTTATGAGCGTTGAGAATGTTGCCGTTGTGGGCCAGAGCGTAATGCTCATCGGCAAAATGAACCAGGAACGGCTGAGCATTGGAAATGGTGGAAGAGCCCGTTGTGGAATAACGCACATGTCCGATGGCCAGTCTGCCGGGAAGTTTTTGCAGCGTTTCTTCTTTAAACACTTCGGCGGCCAGCCCCATGCCCTTATGTTCCCAGACCTGACAACCGTCGGAACTGACGATGCCTGCCGATTCCTGGCCGCGATGCTGTAGGGCAAAAAGACCATAAAAAGTCACACGGGAAGCTTCTGCATGATCGTAGATGGCAAAGATGCCGCATTCTTCACGAGGACGGCATGATTCATCCGGTTGTTCTTCAAATAAGGATAACATTGCTCTTCTCCTGGTAAACTTCCTCGCCCCTTGTGGTCACGGTGCCCCTATAGTGCCCTTTCGGGTATCCAGGGTAGAGGGAATTGAGGGAAGGGGTACAATAGATTGCTTCACCCTTCCTCTATCCCTCCCCTCAAGGGAGGGACTTAAAAGGTTTGCGTTACTTTTTTTGATACTCCTGCAGCGGGCATACCTGCCAGTTTTCTCTTTTTATCGCGGCTGTCGCTTCGGCCAGAGCGCGTGCCCCCGCGATGGTCGTCGTGTAAAGAATGTTATAAACAAGCGCGCTGTGCCTGATATGATAAGCATCCTGCGAAGATTTACGTCCGATGCTCGTATTGATCACCATTTGTATATCGCCGTTTTTGATATAGTCCACGATGTTCGGTCGGCCTTCGCTTAACTTGAAAACAACTCCGGCGCCAATGCCGTGTTCCAAAAGATACAGGGCTGTGCCTTTGGTAGCCAATATTTTGAAACCCATATTCTGAAAAGTTTTGGCCACCGGAACAATCTTGTCCTTATGATAATCGTTAACGCTGATAAATATAGTTCCTTCCTGCGGCATCTTGAATCCCGTAGCCATTTGCGATTTGGCAAAAGCCAATCCGAAGGATTGATCGATGCCCATGACCTCGCCGGTAGATTTCATTTCCGGCCCCAGCAGAATGTCTACATCGGGAAAACGGTTGAAGGGGAAAACGGCTTCCTTGACGGAAATATGTTTGGGCTCCGGTACTTTGGTAAATTCCAGTTCCTTTAAAGTTTTTCCCAGCATAACTTTGGTGGCGAGTTTCGCCAGCGGCACGCCGATGGCCTTGCTGACAAAGGGAATTGTTCTAGAGGCGCGGGGATTGACTTCCAGGACATAAAGCTTTCCGTCCTTGACGGCGTATTGAATATTCATCAAACCGACAACATTTAATTCACGCGCCAGCATCTTTGTCTGTTGCCTGAGCAGTTCCAGGATATCCGCGGAAATCGTCAGAGGCGGCAGAATGCAGGCACTGTCACCCGAGTGGATTCCCGCTTCTTCGATGTGCTCCATAATGCCGGCTACAACGGTGGTTTTGCCGTCGCTGATGGCGTCCACGTCAATTTCTATGGCATCCTCCAGAAACTTATCAATCAGGATGGGATGTTCCGGTGAAACAAGCAAGGCTTTTTCCATAAAGGATTTGAGTGTTTCTTCGTCATAGACTATTTCCATGGAACGTCCGCCCAGAACATACGATGGTCGCACCAGCACCGGATAGCCGATACGCGCCGCCGCCTGCAACGCTTTGGGAATGTCTCTGGCCGTATCGTTGTCGGGTTGATTGAGCTTGAGCTTGTGAACAATCTCCTGAAAGAGATCGCGATTCTCGGCGCGGTCAATGGAATCGGGAGAGGTTCCCATAATTTTTATTCCGGCTGCTTCGAGTCCTTTGGCCAGATTAAGGGGCGTCTGGCCGCCGAATTGCGCAATGACGCCTTCCGGTTTTTCCGTTTGCAGAACGTGCAAAACATCTTCCAGCGTTACCGGCTCGAAAAAAAGTTTGTCGGATGTATCATAATCGGTGCTGACGGTTTCGGGATTGGAATTGATCATGATGCTTTCCACGCCTTCTTCACGCAGGGCGAAAGAAGCATGGACACAGCAGTAATCGAATTCAATTCCCTGCCAGATCCGGTTCGGACCGCCGCCGATGATGGCCACTTTTCTTTTCGACGAGGGCCGGGTTTCGTTTTCCGTTTCGTACGTAGAATAATAATAAGGCGTGTAGGCTTCAAACTCCGCCGCACAGGTATCGACAAGTTTATAAACAGGAATAATTTTTTCACGCTCACGCCATTGGCGAATTTCCAACTCCGTTATGTTCCAGAAAGAACCCAGCGCTCTGTCGGAAAAACCCATTTTCTTCGCTTCTTTGAGCAGTTCCGTTGACGGAGCGGAATGTTTCAGTTCATTTTCGGCATCAACGATTTCCTTGATCTGATACAAAAACCAGGGATCGATTTTGGTCAATTGATAAAGTTCGTCAATCGACATTTTGTTTTGCATGGCTGCAGCAATGTAGAAAAGCCGGAGCGAATTGGGCTTGATCAGTTTGCCTTTCAAAAACTCTTTTTGATCCTTCAAATCTTCCGGCAGAATCTGGTCCAGACCGAAACGACCGATTTCCAGCGAACGAATCGCCTTTTGCAGGGACTCTTTAAAAGTGCGGCCGATCGCCATGGTCTCGCCGACCGACTTCATGGAGGTGGTCAGAAAATCATCCGCCTGCGGAAATTTTTCAAAAGTCCAGCGGGGAATCTTCGTTACGCAGTAATCTATCGTCGGTTCAAACGATGCCATCGTCTCGCGGGTAATGTCGTTGGGAATTTCATCCAGCGTGTAGCCGACAGCAAGTTTCGCGGCAATCTTGGCAATGGGAAACCCCGTGGCTTTCGAAGCCAGCGCTGATGATCGCGAAACACGGGGATTCATTTCGACGACAATCAGCTCTCCCGTTTGCGGGTGAACAGCAAACTGAACGTTTGAGCCGCCCGTCTCCACGCCGATTTCGCGCATGATGGCGATAGCGGCGTCCCGCATGATCTGGTACTCTTTATCCGTAAGTGTCTGTGCCGGTGCGACGGTGATGGATTCGCCGGTATGCACGCCCATTGCGTCAAAATTTTCAATGGAACAAATGATGACGACATTGTCAGCCTTGTCGCGCATCACTTCCAGTTCATATTCTTTCCACCCCAAAACCGATTCTTCAATCATCACCTCCGAGATCATGCTCGCATCCAGTCCCGCCTTGGCGACTTCCAACAGTTCTTCCCGGTTATAGGCGACGCCGCTGCCCGTACCGCCCAAAGTAAAGGATGCGCGGATAATAATCGGAAAACCGATGTTGTCAGCGATTGTCAGCACTTCATTCATGGACCGGGCAAAACCGCTTTTCGGCACGCGCAAACCGATTTTTTCGATGGCGTGCCGGAACTTTTCCCTGTCTTCCGCCTTGTGGATGACATCAAGCGAGGCGCCGATCATTTCCACGTTGTACTTTTTGAGCAC
>JAJFTS010000091.1 GCA_021372815.1 Deltaproteobacteria bacterium
ATCGCGCCGATGTCAGCATTTGAGCCAGACCTTCGGGATGGAAATCGAAGTCGTGATTGCCGAGCGTGGTTGCGTCATAACCCATTTTCCCCATCAACCGTAATTCGGAAGCCTCCGTCATGAAGGAAGTATGGAAAAGCGTGCCCATCGAAAAGTCGCCTGCGTCTACCAGAATAGTTTTGTCGCGATGAAGCCTTCGTTGTTCATCAATTAAACAGGCCAATCTTGCATATCCGCCCTGCTGGATCTGTTTCCCCTCTTTGTTTAGAATCCGGTGAGGCAGGAAATAAGAATGCAAATCATGGGTAAAAAGAATCATCAGTTCTCTTTGAGCATCGGTCTTATCGGCGGTGAATCCGTTAGAGGATAGTGCCAGGAGAAATAATAAAATCAGAGGATAAATTATTTTTGAATGTGTCTTGAACATCTTTACCTGAACCAGTCAGCTCTAAATAGCCCGGGAAATCAGCATGAAATTGTTTTTGCCTGTAATAAACGGTTTCTTATTATCATAAAATACAGTCAACGGGGAATTTTTTTCCCGTTGACTTCATAACTTAAATTTGTTTTTGTGTTCTTTGTTAAAAACAAATTACAAAAAGAAGATTCCGATATGTCATCAGATAAATATCCCCTGACATTGTTGATAATCGTAATGGCTTTCTGGGTCTGGTCGGGAATCAATCCTCACGACACTCGTCTGACGTGGGTTCTGGAAACCTTTCCCTTTATGATTGCTTTACCCGTCATGCTGATTACCTATAAAAGATTCCGGCTGACTGATTTAGCCTATACGCTTATCGCAGTCCACGCCATGATTCTGATGCTGGGAGGTCATTATTCTTACGCCAAGGTGCCGCTGGGTTTCTGGATGGAGGAACTATTCGGCTGGACCCGCAATAATTACGACAAAATCGGACATTTTATGCAGGGGTTTGGCCCGGCCATCTATACGCGTGAGATTATGGCGCGAACATCACCTCTGAAACGCGGCAAATGGCTTGGTTTTGTCGCCGTGGTTGTACCGCTGGCGTTTTCGGCTTTGTACGAAATTATGGAATGGATTGCTTCTCTTTCCAATCCGACAGATACGGAGGCTTTTCTGGGAACGCAGGGTTATATCTGGGATACACAGACCGATATGTTCTGGTGTCTGATGGGCGCAATCATTGCCATTGTTTTACTGACCAAAGTCCACGATAAGTATCTCCGGAAATTGATTCCGTCTGATTTTTAATGATTCCGATATTTTTGTGAATTTTACACTTGCCTGACTAAACGGCTGTGTGTTATGCGTTTCTAAATAAAAATTTTGAGAAAGATTTCGCAAATCCTTAAGGATGCTGCGGCTTCAGCTGTAGAGGTGCCGGGAGACCGTATTTACGCTGAAATGATATAAAAACGGCGTTGTTGGAATTCGATAGTTCCGCTTCAATATGTTTCGAAAGGACCGGGAATAAATGTCCGTCGACTATTTTATAGTATACAATCCGCTTACCTATCAGTTAATGGACCTTATGCCGGGGGATTCCCTTACTCCGCTTGATGTTATTTCCTATCTTTCCGGAAATGATGCGCGTCAAATGACTTCTGATAATTTTCTCAAGTTCATAGATTTTCAACCCCAAAAACAGCGTGCGACGATGGTTGATGCCCTGGCCATTGAAATGTATGCGGGTATATACATTCAGAATCAGTTGGCGAGACTGGCTGGTGACCATGTAATCGTTATGGTCGACGGCAAGCGAAAATTCTTTTCCACGGTGATCAAAGAGAAAAAGAGTCTGCCTCGTGCCGTATTTATTTCTGCCATGAGCTCGAGCTTTCCCGCCGCTGCCTCCGCCGCCATTGTGTTGAACCACGCTAAGATACCGGTTATTATCGGCGGAATACACGCCTCTACGATGTCCGAGGATGTGGATGCCTTTATAAGAAAATATTCGCCTCATCCGGAGCTGATTTCCTCTGTTAAAGGAGGGGGGGATTCCGTCGTTATTAAGGATATTTTGAATGATCTGAAAAACAATTCTCTGAAAAGAGAATATTCCGGCGAAAAGCTGATTGAAAACGGCGTTTGGGGCGATTTTCAAAATCTTGAATCCCTGGAACCTTTGAAAATAAATCTTTTAAACAGACTGCCGGTTATAAAATATACTCCTTTGAAGGACTTCCGGATTAATCCCGTCGCTCCGTTTACAGGATGTCTGTTCTCCTGCAGATTTTGCTCGATTTCAACCCTGCCCCAAAAGTACAAATCGGTTCAATTTCGTGATCCGGACGATTTCGTTGAAGAACTTCGTTCCTATCAAAAAAGAGGAGTTGATTTTAAAAACCGCTATTATTTTTTTACGCCTGACAATCTTTTCCCCAGCAGGAAAAACCTGATTGCTTTTTTGAAAAAAATCATAGAAAGCGACCTGTGCATCAATTACGCCGTGCAGATATCCATTGAAGTCGCAGATGATGAGGAACTGCTTGGATTGATCCGCGCCTCCGGAGGCACTCATTTCTTTATCGGTCTTGAATCACTGGATATGCGCAATTTGAAGCATGTTGATAAACATATTGTCGGCGACATAGAAAAAAGCGGCATGTCCGTGGAAAAATATTACGCGTCTAAAATTAAGAAAATACATGATCACGGCATATCCGTTCACGGTTCCTTTATTGTAGGACTGCCCTATGACTATTTTAAATCCGCCACCGACAATACAGGGGTTGATATTACAAAATTCTGCATCAGAAACCGGATAGGAGCCCAGCCCAGCACAATCGTAGACCTGCCGGGTTCCGTGTTTTTCAACGAAAGCCAGGAAAGCAACAGATGCCTCTATGGCAGGAAGGGTACCATGGATTATTTTCTTTCTCTGTCCATTGCGGACCTTGCCGAAACAAACAAAATACCGCCCGATTCCCTGCACAACAGTCCGCTTGTGATTGCGTCAATGGTTTATGAAATATCGAAGAAAGTCGGCGCCCCGGTCAGAGCCTCGATTAATTCCGCTATTATTTTTATAAGGTCTTTTATTCATCCCACCAAGAACGGCAAAGAATTCAACCTCTGGCAAAGGTTCATCGACGCCATATGTTCGGCGGTTTCCCAGACA
>JAJFTS010000099.1 GCA_021372815.1 Deltaproteobacteria bacterium
GATCAATAATATCACGCACGCTCAGAAGATCACAGGCATCAACCGCATATACGCAGTCATAGGCGGAACACATCTTGTAAGCGCCGGACCGGAACAAACGAGCAGGACCGTTGAAGCGCTAAAAGGGTTTAACATACAGAAGCTCGGCGCTTCACACTGCACCGGCCTCAAAGCCGCCGCCATCCTGGCCAATGAGTTCGGTAATGCATTCTTCTTCAACAATTCAGGAACTGTAACTACTTTATAAGAAGTTGATCAAGGTTATGTCCTTGGAACTCCTGCACAACAACCCGTCATTTTTTGTACTGAGATCCTTCTTCCCTTATCATTTTGAAGCCTGATGGCATGTTGTTTGGATTTCTAAGGCTGAGATAAGCATCAAAAAAGGGCGTTGACGGCAAAATCGAGTCCCAGCACTGGTCTTCTCCCGGATTTTTCACAGTGTACACCGTTAAACCGGACAAGGTGATTTTTCGATCTAAAGGCACCTCTTTGATTGGATGCCATCCGGATAACGAAATTGATTTGACAGCCTCTCTGTTTTTCACGATAAGCCCCGCAAAGCCGGAGTATAAAACAATCAGGATAACGCAAATGACAACACAAAATATTTTCCTGTTAATGATATTTTGCAGGGATGATAAAAATAGAAGAATTGAGCACAGCGGCATTATCACGAATAGCGCATGCGAAAATCTGATACTGGGAGCGGTAAGGAACCAGTATATCAGACCAATAATTACAGGAAGTAAAACCGCCCACTCTAAATATTGAGTTCTGTAATTCCTCCTGAAACGGCTTATTATTAACGTAGCGATCAAAAAAAATACCGCGGCGGATAAAGGAATAACGACACGCAGCTTATTTATCAATAAGCTGCTGAGCCATGGGAAAAACCAATTCCAATTGTCCGGAATATCTTTCCAGTACACCCCATCGGGCTGTCTGGCCGAACTGCAGATAAATTTCGCTTCACTGATCACTTTCTCTACTGGCACGGCCCAATCTACAGGGAGATAGCCTATTGTTGAAGGATATAAGGGAGCTCCAGACAGGATAAAACCTTGCACACACCAAACCAGCATCATCATTGCCGACAAAACCATTGTTCGAAAGACTGTTTTTTTAGCATGGGGTTTTATTGCATATAATATAACAAAGCTCATAATGACCGCAGAAAATGCCAGATTGCTTAACTTAACCGTCACGGCAGTCGTGGCTAAAATACCGAGAAGAACAACTTTAAAATTCTGATTCGCTTGTTTAGTTGTATATTCTCCAATGCCTTGAGCAAGTATGATAATCATTGTGAGTTGCAGAACAATTGATGCAAAATCCGGAGAGGGAGATGAAAGATTGCAGCCCGATATTGACAAATACCACAAAATCGGGAAGGCAATAATTATCGATGTATACTTGAAGGGATGATCCTCCACCAGAAGAGACGGTCTCTTGAAAACCGGACGCAATAAGTCAATGAAAGTTGCATTTGCGAGAAGATAAAGAAAACTATTGGCGATGGAATATCCACGCCCGAAAAATGGAAAGAAATTGAGTGCAGCAACATATGTAAAGAATGATTGATTGAAGGCCAATCGCCCATGGAGATTGCCAAGTCCTGGAACAACGGGAAAAGAGTTGATCCACCGAATCTTGTTGAAATGATACAGACCGGAATCGTAATTCTCCGGGGTAAGCATTGACCGTGAAGCAACCCAAAAAGACACCAGAAGAACAACTGAAATAATTCCTGATAATACCATCAGCACTTTTGACGTTCGAATCGTGTGACTCCGGAAGGACGCAATAACTCCAGGAATGGCAGAAGCAACCCCGATGATAAGAACAGGAATCACGACGAATGCTGTCAAGGGTAAAGCAAAATGGGTCAGTTGAAAAATAAACAGCGTGAACGCCCATCCGATCCAGATAAAAGGAGTAACCAAGTCGTCTTCTTGTCTGCCTAAGCCCAGAAGAGAGGTTGTCATCTTGCCCCACCCGAAGTAGGCAACCGCCAGAAGCAAATATATTATGAAAGTCAGCAATACTGCCAAGATATGTGCGTTATTCACATTTTCCTTTTATGACTAACGTTTTTATGTGTTCTGAAATATCAAATAATTTGTAATATAAAGCTATTTTTTTAGCAAGGATCGTACAGAATTATAATTTATAGTTTCGTATAAAACGACGGGATGCAGAAACAAAACGTTCAAAGAAGTTTTATAAAAATAATATCTATGATTACCTCATCGATACAAACACAGAATATTATCTGATCACCTGCCTAATTTTCATATCATGGTCTGTAATTTTCGGGCGAGTCTTTTGGACTCGCCCGTTTTTATCTTAGCTAATAAGTTGCCGAATTTATAAGATTACCACGTCCCGATGTATCGGGACTCGTAATGATATTGTATTAGTGATGGAACAGGCGCAGGCCGCAGAACGCCATCGCAATGCCGTATTTGTTGCAGGTGTCAATGACCTGCTGGTCGCGGATGGAGCCGCCGGGCTCGACGATGGCAGTCACGCCGCTGCGGCGGGCGCGCTCGATGTTGTCGCCGAACGGGAAGAACGCGTCGCTGCCCAAACAAACGCCGGTCACCTTGCTGAGCCATTTCTGCTTCTGAGCTTTGGTTAAGGGTTTGGGCTGTTTCGTGAATGTCTCGGCCCAGACATCGTTACCAATCACATCTTCAGGGGTTTCGCCCAGGTAGACGTCAATGGCGTTGTCGCGGTTGGGTTTGGCGACATCGTCGCGGAATGGAAGATTCAGCACTTTGGGCATATGGCGCAGCTGCCAGTTGTCGGCCTTCTGTCCGGCCAAACGGGTGCAGTGAATGCGGCTCTGCTGTCCCGCGCCGACGCCGATGACTTGTCCGTCCTGCACATAGCATACGCTGTTGGACTGTGTATATTTCAAAGTAATCAGGGCAAGCACCAGGTCGCGCTTCTGCGCATCGGTCAGCGTCTTGTTTTCAGTGACAATGTTTTCCAACATGCGGTTGTCGATCTTCAGTTCGTTGCGCCCCTGCTCGAAGGTAATACCGTAGACCTGTTTGTGTTCCAGAGAGACGGGTACGTAATTGGAATCGATTTTAACGACGTTGTAGTTTCCGCCCTTTTTGGATTTCAGAATTTCCAGCGCTTCCGGTTCATAGCCCGGAGCAATGATGCCGTCGGTGACTTCATTCTTGATGATCTTTGCCGTGGGCACGTCGCACACGTCGCTCAATGCGATCCAGTCGCCGAAGCTGCTCATACGGTCGGCGCCGCGGGCGCGCGCGTAGGCGCAGGCAAGCTTGGAAAGCTTCATTTTGGGATCGATATGATACATCTTGCGCAGAACCCTGTCCAAGGGGTAGCCCAGGGCGGCTCCGGCAGGAGAGACATGCTTGAAAGAGGCCGCGGCCACCATACCGGTGTTTTCCTTGAGTTCCTTCACGAGCTGCCAGCTGTTGAACGCGTCCAGAAAGTTGATATAACCGGGTTTGCCGTTCAATACTTCAACCGGCAGATTGCCGTCGTCCGCCATAAATATTCTCGCCGGCTTCTGATTCGGATTGCAGCCATATTTTAATTGTATTTCGTTCATGGTCTATCCCTCCACTGTTTTATATTTGTTAATAATGACGTCTTTCCACATTTGCGTCGCCAGATCGATGGCGCGCACAAACAGACTCACTTTGTTGTCTTCATTCAGCGCTTTCCAGAGTTTCGCGGCGTATTTATCGGGATCTTCTTCGTCGACAGTCACGCGCATAGGCTCGCCCTCGAAACTGGGAATCGGCGTGCCGTTGCATTTGTAGGTGCTGATAAAGTGCCCCTCGCCGGCTACAGGCTCCGGATAATCGAAGGTAAAACGCTGGACGCTTTTCTCATTGCCGTCGCAACTCTTTAAAATACTGAGCTTATAACCGCCTGTTTTCATATTCACAACGCCGGAAATGCGCGGTGTCCAGTTAGGACCGTCGTCCTCGAAGGTACGTGTATTCAGCGCGGCTTCAAAACCGAAACCGGGAAATTCATTGCGTGCCATAAAATCATAGATGGTATTGGTCTGGTCGCCGTTGGTCACAATCGTCGTTTTGTCAAAAGTCAGAACCGGATTGTAAATAATCAGGTGCGGGTCGGTCATTTTGGACGGGTCGGCCGCCATGGTGCGGATGCCGCCTGCAATGGGATCAAACACGCGGTTGCGGCTGTTTGTACTGCGTCCCATGATAAAGTAGCCTATCATGGCTTTGTTGCTGTTTGGAGCAATTCCTAGGCAGATTCCGCGTCCCGGATATTCGTTTGCGGCCAGAAATTCGTATAAGTTCGTCTTCATTAGTTACATCTCTCCTTGATTATATATAAGGGCTTTATTTTTTGCTGCGGGAGTATA
The DNA here is from genome assembly GCA_021372815.1 of Deltaproteobacteria bacterium. GTDB lineage: Bacteria > Desulfobacterota > Syntrophia > Syntrophales > Smithellaceae > Smithella. Next base: position 4,391 of record JAJFTS010000099.1, read on the forward strand.
TGAAGAGAAGTTTCTTATGTCAACTGGAATTGGGTAAAATATTAATTTTATCG
>JAJFTS010000121.1 GCA_021372815.1 Deltaproteobacteria bacterium
GGAAGATAATTATAATCGCTATGAGTTCCGCGTCGTTACCAAAGACGGTCAGGTTCGCTGGGTAGAAATATCGGCCACGTTGTTTTCCAAAAACGGGCAGTTTCTCAGTCAGGCGATATGCCGCGATATCACCGAGCGCAAGCTGGCTGAGGAACGCTTGTTCAAATCCGAGAAGAAATTTTCCTCAATTTTCCATCTCACTCCCCATTCCATGGCCATCAGCGACATAACTACTGGAAAATTTATCGATATAAATCAATCATTCACATACTGGTCAGGCTATGCCCGCGAAGAAGTCATCGGAGTTTCGGCTCGTGATCTTCACTTATGGGTCCATCCCGGGGATCGTGAAAAAATAATAAAAACATTAGCGACGGCAGATGAAATTAACGGCGAAGAGGTCATGATAAGGCGGAAAAATGGTAATGTCAGGAATGTAATTTTTTCTGCCCGGTTCATTGAGATTGATGGGAAACGATATCTTTTGACACTTGCCATTGACATTACAGACCGTAAACAGGCGGAGGAAAACCTTGCCAAATCCGAGAAGAAATTTTCCTCAATTTTTCACCTCAATTCTAATCCCATGGTCATCAGCGACATCGTTACGGGAGAAATAATTGATGTGAACCAGGCATATATTAACTGGACAGGCTATTCCTGTGAAGAAATCATGGGTTCTACAGGGAAAACTCTCCATTTATGGATCAATTCGAGCGACCGAAAAAAAATAATAGATAAGTTAAAGGCCGAAGGCGAAGTAAACAGCGAAGAGATTTTAGCAAAGCAGAAGAATGGCAATGTTCGCAATATGCTTATTTCTGCCCGGTTTATTGAAATTGGGCAGAAATTGTACGTTCTGATGTTTGGTCATGACATTACCGAACGCAAGCGGGCAGAAGAAGCGCTGTGGAACTCACACAGACGTCTTGAAGATATAATCGATTTTTTGCCGGATGCAACGCTGGCGATTGACCGTGAAGGGAAAGTCGTCGCCTGGAACAGATCCATGGAACGGATGAGCAAAGTTTCCAAGGCGGATATGATTGGCAGAAAAAATTATGAATACGCTCTTCCTTTTTACGGTGAACGCAGACCGATTCTCATCGACCTGGTGATGCTGCCGGATAATGTTTTTGAATACAGTCATTATGAAAATGTTTACAGACAGGGCGACACGCTGTTCGCTGAAGCTTACGTGCCCCAGGCATACGGAGGAAAAGGCGCATTTATGTGGGGTACGGCCTCCAGATTGCGTAACGCGTCCGGAAATATCATCGGCGCAATAGAGTCTTTCCGTGATATCACCAATCACAGGCGCATGGAGGATGAGATACGGAAAAGCGAAAATAAATATCGGACCCTTTTCGAATCTGCTAATGACATCATTTTCTTGATGGATCAGGACATCTTTATCGATTGTAATCAAAAAACACTTGAGATGTTTTGTTGTACCAAAGAACAGATCATCGGGCAACCTCCTTACCGATTTTCACCGAAAATTCAGCCTGATGGAAGAAACTCTAAAGAAAAAGCACTGGAAAAGATCAACGCAGTGATTAAGGGTCAACCTCAGTTTTTTGAATGGAAGTTCTGTCGTTATGACGGGAGTTATTTTGATGCAGAAGTCAGCTTAAACTCCTTCAAAGACAAAAATAAATATTACATCCAGGCCATTGTTCGCGATATAACAGATCGCAGGCGAGTGGAGGACGCGCTTGAGAAAAGTGAAACCAAATATCGCAACATCTTTGAAAACGCCATGGAAGGCATTTACCAGACAACAATGGAAGGCAGGTTTATCACGGCCAATACCGCCTTTGCCCATATGGCCGGATATAATTCGTCCGAGGAATTAATCGAATCAGTCCAAGACATTGCCACACAGCTTTATGTCCATCCCGAAGATCGCCAAAGAGTTCTGGAGATCGGCGCAAAGAAAGGCTTTGCCAAAAGTGTCGAAGTTGAATTTTACAAAAAAAACGGAAGCATTTTCTGGGTCGAAATCAATGCCCGAATAGTCAGAAATGAACAGGGTGATATCCTCTACATTGAAGGATTCATCCAGGACATCACTATTCGTAAGCAAGTTCAGGAAATTTTATCCAAATCCGAGAGAAAATTTGCTTCACTTTTCAAACTCAATCCCGACTCCATGACAATCAGCGAGATAGCGACGGGAAAATATATTGACGTAAACGAAGCCTTCACAAACTGGACAGGTTATTCCCGCGAAGAAGTCATCGGTGTTTCAGATAAGAATCTCCGTTTATGGGTCAATTCCGGGGATCGTGAAAAAATAATAAGAACCTTATCGACTGTGGCAGAGGAAGTCAATGGCATAGAGATCTTGATGAGGCATAAGAATGGACATATCCGGAATGTACTTTTTTCCGCCCGGTTTATTGAAATCGATCAGGAGCGCTATCTCTTCACGCTTGGTCATGACATAACCGACCGCAAGCAGATGGAGAATGCGCTTAAAGAAGCAGAATTAAAATTCAGAACAATATTTGAATCCGCCTCTCAGGGAATTATTCTAACACTGTCCAGAGAAAGAAAATTCTTAGATATCAACCCTAAAATGTGCGAAATGCTGGGTTATACCAAGGATGAGCTTCTGAAAATGGACATTTCCGATATTCATCCCGAAGACTGTCTCTCGCACATTATTAATAATTATGAAAAACTAAAGAATAAGGAAATATTGATTGCCCTGGGAATTCCCTTCCTGAGAAAAGACAAAACGGTTTTTTTCGCGGATGTAACCGCTGCGTCAATGATTATAAAGGGGAAAGAATGTCTTTGCGGTATGTTTAGAGATATCACCGACCGCAAACGGTCGGAGGAAGAAATCGAGCGGACACATGAGCAAATGCGCGCTTTTGCCACGCAACTGCAGACGGTGCGAGAAGAGGAGCGCACACGCATCGCCCGCGAGATTCACGATGAACTGGGAGGGGCGCTGACCGGCATCAAGATTGATTTTTCTCTGCTGAAAAAAGCAGCCGCGGAAATAAAAGAAAAAGTGCTGAAGGATCGGCTGTTCGATCAGATGCACAGCACAACGAAACTCATCGACAAAACCATCGGAACTGTTCGAAAGATTTCCACGGAACTGAGGCCGGGTATTCTGGACGATCTGGGCATCCTGGCAGCGTTGGAATGGCAGCTCGATGATTTTCGAAAACGTACAAATACCCATTGCAAATGGATTTCATCCCTGGAAAATATCAACCTGGAGGAACAGGAAACTACGGCAATGTTTCGTATTTTTCAGGAAACGCTGATTAATGTAGCCCGTCATGCCGGTGCAACAGAGGTAAAAGTTCAACTGCGCAAAAAGGAGAATGCCTATTTTCTTGAAATAGCGGATAACGGCAAAGGAATAACCAAAAAAAACATTGACGATAAAAGGTCACTCGGGCTGCTGGGCATGCGGGAACGCGCCTTGGCCGTTGGAGGCCGCATCAATATCAAGGGTCACCCGGGAAAAGGAACAAAAGTAACCGTAGAGATTCCGATTAGACAGACAGGTAAAAACAAAACAACTGAAGAAGGAAACGCCCAATGATCAGGATAATTACTGTCGACGACCATGCTGTCGTGCGGCGCGGTTTGAAACAAATCATCGAAGAAGAACCGGACATGAAGGTGGTTGGTGAAGCAAGAGATGGCCGTGATGCGATCTCCGTCATCCGCCAGGCTGACTGCGACGTGGTTATATTGGATATAACCCTGCCGGGAATAAGCGGGATAGAGGTTCTTCACCACCTCCGGCACGAGCACCCGGATCTTCCGGTGCTGATCATGAGTATGCATGAGGAAGAACAATATGCACTCCGTGTGCTTAAGGCCGGTGCGTCCGGCTATCTGAAAAAAGACAGTATTCCTGAAGAACTGATCAAGGCAATACGGAAGATCATTGCCGGCGGAAAGTATATCAGTCCTTCTTTTTCGGAAACGCTGATACCGGGTCAGAAATTATCCGAGAAACCCCTGCATGAGAATCTTTCTAATCGCGAATTTCAGATCATGTGCATGATTGCCCGCGGGACGGCGCTGAAAGAC
>JAJFTS010000139.1 GCA_021372815.1 Deltaproteobacteria bacterium
CGTTATCTTTTTTCCGGCATCGTACAGGGTGTCGGCTTCCGTCCTTTTATATACCGGATGGCCGTGAAAAACGGTTTGACCGGCTTTGTTCAAAACCGCCCCGAAGGCGTAATTGCCGAGGCGGAAGGAAGTCAGGAGGCCCTGGAAAACTTTCTGGCCTGCGTCAAAGATGAGCTTCCGCCGCTGGCTCACATAACAAAAGTGGAATCTTCCGCTATTGAAATATGCAATGACGACGCTTTTAAAATCATCTCCAGCGTTGCAGAAGGTCATGCCGATGTACACATTACGCCGGATGCAGCGACGTGCCCCGAATGCCTGCAGGAACTTTTTGATTCTGGAAACAGACGATACAAATATCCTTTTACGAACTGCACAAATTGCGGCCCGCGCCTGACTATTATCAACACGATTCCCTATGACCGCGTCAACACATCGATGTCCTGCTTTGAACTCTGCGAGCAATGCCGCTCGGAATATGAAAATCCCGCCGACCGGAGATTCCACGCCGAACCCGATGCGTGCCCCGTCTGCGGTCCGCAATTAAAGCTTTTCGACGCGTCAGGAAAGCCCGTTAAAACTGATGATCCCGTCAAAACTGCCATCGAACTGCTGCTGTCCGGCAATGTTCTGGCCATCAAAGGTCTGGGAGGATTTCATCTGAGTGTCGACGCCGGCAGCGATGATGCCGTAAAAAGACTCCGTTCCCGCAAATACCGTGAGGAAAAACCTCTGGCGATCATGGCGCGCGATATCGATGCGGTCAGGCAAATTGCTGAAATCGGAAGAGATGAAGAAATTATCCTGACATCGCCTCAACGGCCCATTGTTCTGCTCAAAAAGATCAGCAGCAACCTTATTTCCAATCTGGTGGCTCCGGATGTTCCGAACTTCGGCATTATGCTGCCCTACACTCCCCTTCACTACCTCCTGCTGGAAAAGAACTTTACGGCACTGGTAATGACGAGCGCGAATCAGGTGGACGAGCCCATTTGCATCGGCAACCGCGAAGCACTGGAACGTCTTGAAGGCATCGCCGATTATTTTCTGGTGCACAACCGCGACATTCTTGTGCGCTGCGACGATTCCATTGCTTTCATCGCCGATAAAAAACAACGGCTGCTCAGACGCTCGCGCGGCTATGTTCCTCAGCCTTTGCAATTAAATAATACGTATTCTTCCGTTATGGCTCTGGGCGGACAATTAAAAACCACACAGTGCATCCTGAAAGGACATTTTGCCTTTATCAGTCCGCATATCGGGGATATGGAAACACCACAGGCGCGCGACTTTTTTCATGATAGCATCTTACTCATGAAAAGAATCACCGAATCGGACCCGCAAATTGTCGCCTGCGATTATCATCCGGCTTATTATTCCACCAAGGCCGCACAGGAACTTCCTGCCCAAAAAATTATAAAAGTTCAGCATCACCATGCTCATATCGTCAGTTGCATGGCCGAAAATCAAATTGAAGGCAAGGTTATAGGGCTGTCGATGGACGGAACCGGTTACGGCCTGGACGGCAACGCCTGGGGCGGAGAATTTCTGATTGCCGACGAAACAGGATTTGAACGTTTCGGCCATCTGCAATATACCGTTTTGCCCGGTGGAGAAAAAGCAATTCATGAACCCTGGCGCATATCCGCAAGTTTGTTAAAAAGCGCTTATGGGTCATCCTGGATAGAAATAGCCTCAAAATTGGGGTTGAATCCGGATAGAAACCTGCTTGAATTAATCGACAGGATAATGGAGAGCAGAATCAATTCGCCTCTGTCTTCGGGACTGGGCAGACTCTTTGATGGTGTGGCTGTACTTCTTGGCGGACACCGGCAGGCCAGTTTCGAAGGTCAGACAGCTATGCAACTTGAAATGCTGGCAACCGGTTCTTCGAACAAAGCCTACCCTTTTAAAATTCTGCGCCAAAGCGGCAATCCTTATATTCTGGATATAACCACCATGATTAAGGCTGTCATTGCCGATATTGAATCCGGTCAAAACAAAACAAAAATTGCCGCTTCTTTTCATCAGACCATTATTGATGCCTTTGCCGCCATGGCCGATGCGATGCGCAAGAAAACGGGCCTTACCCGCGTGGCCTTAAGCGGCGGTTGTTTTCAAAACAAAATTTTGCTAGAAGGCACCATTGACAAATTGCAAAATGCCGGTTTTGACGTTTATTGCCACAGACAGGTTCCCGCCAACGACGGCGGTATATCCCTGGGGCAGGCGGTTGTTGCCTCTTCGATGATAAAAAAAGGATTGGCTTAGAATAACA
>JAJFTS010000159.1 GCA_021372815.1 Deltaproteobacteria bacterium
TGCTGGGTGCGCAGCGCCGACATGGTGACGGGCAGTTCCGACGGTACGTCGCAATGATCGAGATAAACAAATCGCCATCCGGCCATTTGAGCCCGATAACTCAGATCCAGATCCTCGGTGATCGTATCGGCCTGCCAGCCGCCGGCGGAATCGATTGCGCATCTGCGCCAGATGCCGGCGGTGCCGTTGAAGTTGAAGAACAGGCCCTGCTGATAACGCACGCGATGTTCGATGCTGAAATGAGCGCCGAGCATGAGCGACTGGATGCCGGTGAACCAGGAGTGGTTGGCATTGAAAAAGCTCCAGCGGGCCTGGACCATGCCGACCCCGCGGTCTCTGAACCAGGGAAGGGTGGAACGCAGAAAATCCGACGGCGGAATAAAGTCGGCATCGAAAACGGCGATAAATTCGCCCCGTGCTGTTGTCATACCGTGAGCAAGTGCGCCGGCCTTATAGCCGCTACGGTTGGGTCTTCTCACCACTGTCATGGGAACGCCCTGTTCGCGCCACCAGGCCGCCCGCGCGTCCACCAGTTGACGCGTGTCGTCATCCGAATCGTCCAGCACCTGGATATCGAGACGATCCCGGGGCCAGTCCAGACGGGCTGCGGCATCCAGCAGGCGCTGAGCCACAAAACGTTCATTGTAAAACGGAAGCTGCACCGTCACGACAGGAAATTCTTCGGGTGCCGTAAAAGGCGCCGGGCTTGTCATCCCGCTTTTCTTTTTTTTGTATAAGCAATAGATCATCCAAATCCGATGTAATCCGTACAGGCAAACGGAAGACAAGGCCGCGAAATGGATAACACCGAGGACCGGTATGATGGCTGAAAAAAAACTTTGACTCATTTTCGCTCCTTCGATTTGAGTGAGACGCCGTCGATTCCGAGCGGTTTTTCTTCAAAAAGATACCGGTCCGGCCGCCAGGCGCGCAGTGATCCGGCTTCGCCGGCCCTGCCCGCAACATCCTCGCCTGAAACCAGCCAGAACTTTCTGGTCCAGTTCCGCCAGAGCCCGGACAGATTCAGACTGCCGCGATCATCACTCACTCCCCTGGCCAAAATTTCCGCTCGGGGGGGTGCGTCGGCATACCGGATCAGCGCATACGCCGTGCGGGGAGAAAGCCCGGAAGCCTTGAGCTTGAAGGCGCCGGTCGATTCACTGTAGATCAATTTACCGCCGGCGCCTGTCTTGACAATTTTCCATGTGGATGGATTCTTGGAATACAGCAGCAATTGCTTATTACCACTTGCCGCCTTAGTTTCCGGACATGGTTTTGCCGCTATGCAGACAAAAGCTGAAAAGGCAATCACCAAAGCTGACAACTGCAGGATGAATAAGAATCGATATTTTGATGGAACAACAATCATCTTTAGTTACTGACGCTTTACTGCCCGGATCTTTTTTCCCAGGCCTCCCAACCGCCTTTATAGTTTTCCGCATCAGGAAGTCCAGCCAGTTGATGGGTCATCCAGGTGTAGCCCGAACGTACGCCGGCCAGACAGTAATAGACGACCGGTTTGGAAATATCCACATCATGCTTGATCAGCAGTTTCTTTAGTTCCGCTGAAGAAAGAGGTCGGCGTTCCCTGCCCGTATAGAACTCTTCCCAGGGAATGTGGATGGATCCCGGAATCTTTCCTTTGATTCTTTCAAAGGTTGAACGGACATCGATCAGGACAAAAGAACCCTTGTTCTTTTGAATCTCTTCCGTAGAAACGATGAGCCGGGGCTGGAGATTCACTTGATAGACCGCTTTTTTTGCGACAGGCTTCTCCGGTCCCTTGACGAGGGGAAGATTTTGGCTGCGCCAGGCCTGGATGCCGCCGTTCAGCAGCCGGACAGGACCCTTGTGTCCCAGCCAGGAAAGCAGCCAGACATTATATCCTTCAGCGCCCCAGCTTTTATCGGCGTCTCCGTAAACTACAACGGCGGTCTTCTCATCAATTCCCAGACCGCCCAGTATTGCTGCCAGTTCCTGCGGAGGAAGAGAACTGTATTTCATCCCTTTGGCATCGGGGCGAGTGTATTTTTCCCATGAGGATGAAATGGCCCCCGGAATGTGGCCGGCTTCCCAGTCGGCCCGGGGGCGGGCATCAAGGATGACCCACTTTGTTGAATTGTTCTTCAGCGTTGTTGCATCAATCAGTTTCAGATCCGCCGCTGTGGCAACAGCGGTAAGGGAAATGATGACCATAGCAACGATCAACAGTATTCCCGCAACATGATGTAAAATTACTTTTTTAAAACTTTGTATAAACTGTGCCGTAATATTCATGGCGTTATTCTCCTTTCCTGAGCCGGCTGGGCATGGATTACCGTGCATGCCGGCACGGCTTGTTTTCTTTTCTGATGTATTCCTTTCCATAATTCACGGCCGATAACCCACAGGATAGTGCTTCCGGCCATGACCGTTCCGCTGACCGTCCGGCTGATCTTCGATTGCCCGGCAGCCCGTTTATAATAAGGGACTTCAATCTCCCGGATCCTCAGGCCGCACTTGAGCGCCCTGATTTGCATTTCCACCGTCCAGCCGAAAGCCTGATCGGCCATGGCCAGCTGCTCAAGATTTGCCCAGCGGATAGCCCGCATGGGTCCCAGGTCGCGGAAACGGTGTTTCCAGCATAAGCGGATTAACCCGGTTGCCAGAAAGTGACCAAAGCGCTGCTGAAAAGTCAATGCCGCTGTCACGGCCGGAATACGGCACCCCAGCGTCAGGTCGGCTTCACCTTTGGAAACCAAAGCGATCAGGTCGGACAGGCAGGACAATTCATCGCTGCCGTCGGCGTCGACGAAGGCGACAATATCCGGCGGATTGTTTCGCAGAAAAGCCAGGCCTGCCAGACAGGCTCTCCCGTATCCCGCCACCGGTTCGTGAATCACCAGGGCGCCTTGTTTGACGGCAACTTCTTTTGTCCGGTCCGTGGAACCGTTGTCCACGACGATAACCCGATTGATGCAGGCGGGCAGTCCGGTGAGGACACCCGGCAAGGCGTCTTCCTCATTGCGTGCAGGAATAATCAACGCAACATCGGGGTAAACAGTTTTCACTCGGAAACCTCATCCTTCTGTTTTCGTTTTTGAAAGATTTTATAGACCAGCGGGATCAGTGAAACCAGGACGATCAGGCCTATACCCAATAAAAGCGTAGAGGATATTTTTCCTCTGATCAGATCCAGAAGTGAACTGGAAAAAACGATAAAGGCGATGCAGGCGGGAAGCATGCATATAAAGGTTGTAATCACGTAATGCGAAAACGGAACCTTGGTCAGTCCGAAGGCATAGTTCAACAGATTGAACGGGAAAGCCGGAATAAGGCGGGTGAAGGCCACCACCTTCCAGCCGTGTTTGGCCACCTCGCGGTCGAGCTTTCCCCATTTGGAGCCGATAAGCTTCGACGCCACCCAGTCACGGGCCACATAACGCGCCACTAAAAATGCGAGCGATGCGCCGACGGTCGAACTGGTAATGGTATAGACCACACCCCAGAACGGTCCGAACAGGATGCCGCCCACAATCGTAATCGGCAGACCGGGAAGAAACAACACCGGCGCCACGGCATAGATCAGCATGTAGATGGCCGGAGCCCAGGCGCCGGCGGAGTCAATCAGCGCCCGCAGTTTATCCTGCTGCAGATACTGAGTCGCTCCGGACAGGCGGACAGCGGCAATGGCCGCCACAAGCAGCGCCAGAAAAATAAGCGGTTTCCAGGCGCGCTTCTTAGGCGCCAGCGGTTCCGGAACAAAAGTTCTTTCTCTGGTTACCGCACATCCATCCTGGCGCCGGAAGGATCTTTTGAGACGGAGTCTGTTCAGATACGTAAAGGGAAATCCCGCGCCCTTTACCTTACCGGCTAAAGTCTGATCAGGTGCGAGAAGGACATCGACCAAATGACTGGTCGGCGTGTACCCGCCCAGGGATTGCACACAGCCGGCACAGTAAGTGATAATTCTCCTGCCGCCTGTTTCTTTTTTTCGCATTTTTCCCCATGACTCAGCCAATTCCGGATTCATCATGTTGACCGCTCCGCCCTGACCGCAGCAGAGTGTGTTTCTTCCGGAATGCGGCATTTCCTCGACTTTCAGCCCCTGGCTTTTAAGCAGAGTGCGCACAGCCTGATGCACCGGTTGGGCATCGCGGATACTGCAGGGGTCATGAACGGTCACTGTACCGGAGACTTTCCCTGGTTGCATTCCGGACTCGGCCAGCGCTTCCCACACGCTTCGTACTTTTAGCTCCCGACCCAGCGACGTGAACATCATCTGACAATTGGGGCAGGCCACCAGCACTTCTTTTACGCCCTGTTGAACAAGCCAGTTGTTCATCTCCTCAAACATGGCACGACTGTACCGCTCTCGTCCCAGCATATAGGAGGGCTTCATACAGCAATCAAAGACAATGCCCGTATTCGGATCAGCATGACGGAGCCGGTCAAAGATTTTATTGACACCATCAGGACGGGTGCCGGACAGAGAGCAGCCGGGGAAAAAGATTGTTGTGCATCCCTGAGGCAACCGATACAGTGTGAAGCGGCGGGATGTTCCCGTCCGTTCATAATTCAGCAGCGGGGCATGTTCGGGAAATTCGCCGTAGCCCCGGTCGACCGCCTCGCGCCGCATCTCCAGAAACATTTCCTTTAGATTGAGTTGCGCCGGACAGACGACGGTACACAGTCCGCACAGGCTGCATTCAAAGGAGCGTGCCAAAGACGCGGGAGAAGATGCATCGAAGTTTTCGGCAATCGTTTTCGGTGTGCCGTAGTTTTTTAGAAAAGCGCAATCTTTCAGGCATTTGCCGCAATCGATGCAGTCTGCCTGAGTTGTGTCAATAAGTTTTTTCAGTTCCGGGCGGGTCATTTTTTTTTACCTGTAATATTTTAAATAAAATTTTAAGGAGTCTTGCAGTAGATTCCCAGTGTATAGGTTGCACCGGCGGCGGTATTCTGCCCGTAAATTGCCGGGACGTAGGATACCTCCACGCCCCAAGCCGGGGTGATCTTGTAGCCCAGGGTAAGATCCAACTTGCCTAAGTCGAAGTTGTTGGTGGTCGTGGGATTGCCGCTGCTGTCCGTTCTTTCTCCGTTGTCCATGCTGTAGATTCCATCCAGCTTGGCGCGGGTGAATATGCTTTTGGTGACATCCACGCCGAATTCGATCAGATAGCGCACTTCATCGGATGGATCTTCAAAACGCCACCGGTAGCCCAGTTCCACATTAAAGTAACCGGGAATCCACGGGTAAAGCGAACGGCCATAGAGCAGTTTTGCTTCTAAATCATACTGGCCATTGCCCAGCGGAAGCGGATCATCCTTATCGTAGCCGCCGGGAATCTTGACAAGCAGCTGCGTGGAGATAATGCCTGCTTTTTCACTGTCCAGTAATTTATAACGCAGTCCGAGGTCTACATCGCCTAATCCGTATCCGTCCGAGTTGCTGAAGTCGTTGTCATTTTCCAGCCATTTATAGGCCAGCGAGTTAATCACAGTCAGATTGTCCAGCAGACCGAACTCGAAATAGTTGCTGATGTTGTAATCTCTGAATGTCCCGCCGTTGGGAGTCGCCTCGCTGTGTCCGTCTTTGTCAAAAGTTCTGCCGGAATAATAGTAGTTGAAAGCCAGCTTGTCATAGAATGTATTTTGCTTCGCCGTCCAGGCTCCTGCAAAGCAGGCCGTGGCCGATGCCGTTGCGAAAATTGTTGCGAGAACTGTTATCATTATTTTATGTAGTTTCATACGGTTCCTCTTAAAATTTGATTCTGCTCATACAATTTGCTTTTGCAGGTCTGTCCGGGCATCCGTGAACAGGCGCCCGGACAGACCGGTGTTTTAAGGCGCTTTCGGGGTGGTTGCGTCGGCGTTCCATTCCCACCAGGAACCGTCGTAGTTACTGACGTTGAACCCCATGATCCTGAACATCAGGTACTCCTGGGAGGAACGATAGCCTACGTAGCAATTGGTTATGACCGTCTTGCCTGCCGTGATCCCGTAACCATCCAGAAGCGTTTTGAGATCGGTAAAAGATTTTACCGTGTTATCGGCATTTAAAAATTCCCCGTGCAGAATATTGATCGCGTTGGGAATATGACTGGTTACATAATCGGGAGCGGCACTGTTTCTCGAGTCCACAACGGCATAATTTGTTGTATCCGAATAATGGGCCAGAACATTTGCTTTGGTGGAAAGCCGGGCAGCAAATACCGATGGAGTGAATGTGGCCGCCGCCAGGGTTGTCGCCGTGGTTGATGTAGTATACCCGGCGCTTGCCCACTTTTCATATCCGCCGTCCAGCACGCGCACGTCGGTCGCGCCGAGATATTCGAGCATCCAGAACATCCGTCCGGATAGCACTAATAGATCGGTATTTTCTCCATACACAATGATCGTGTTGGTATTGGAAACGCCCTGATTGCCGAGATACGCAGCAATTTCAGACGCAGACTTCAAATCGTAGTATTGCCAGTCGGCGGTAGTATGCGAACCGTCCGGATCGTCAAAAGGCGCGCCGCCCCAGGCCATAGGAATATTGATGGCTCCGGGAATATGTCCGGCATTGTAATTGGTGCTTTGTCGCACATCGATAATTACCTGATTGGTATTGGTGAGATTCGCGTTTAACCACGTACCGGAAACAATCAGGCTGGTCTCTCTGGGTAAATACGACGCATCGGCATTCCATTCCGACCAAGAGCCGTCATAATTGCTGACATTATAGCCCATGAGCCGGAACATGAAATATTCCTGGGCGGAGCGATACCCCACATAACAGTTCGTTATGACCGTCTTGCCTTCTGTGACCCCTTTGCCGTCCAGCAATGTCCTGATATCGCTGTATGATTTTACGGTTTTGTCGCTGTTTTGAAAATCGCCGATCAGGATGTTGACGGCATTGGGAATATGCTGGGTGTTGAATTGAAGCCATGAGCCGGTGCCTACCGTCGGCCCCGCGTCAGCGGCATTTCGTGAATCCACAATGGCGTAATACGGATCGGCGTAGTGAGCCAGAACGTCCGCTTTGGTGGCCAGCCGGGAAGCGGTGACTGTGTAACTGAAGGTGGTTGTCGCCAGGGTCGTCGCCGTGGTCGTGGTCGTGCGGCCATCGCTCACCCACTTGCTATATCCGCCATCCAGGACATGAACGTCTTCAGCTCCAAGATATTCGAGCATCCAGAACATCCGGCCGGCCTGCGGATCAACATCCGGACCATAGATAATAATCTTATTGGTATTGGAAACGCCCTTACTGCCGAGATACGCAGCAATATCGGATGCAGACTTCAATTCGTAATATTGCCAATCGGCGGCGGTATGGGAACCGCTTGGATCATCAAAAGGCGCTCCTCCCCACGCTACAGGGATATTGATGGCGCCGGGAATATGCCCGTTGTTGTAATCGGTGCTGCTTCGCACATCGATAATCACCCGGTTGGTTTCGCTCATTGCTTCAAGAGAACTGCCGGATACAAGCAGATCTGCATTCGGATAATTCGCTGCGTTTGATGTCTTTTCTTCCACGCTGCTGCCGCATCCGGCCAGAAACAGGATACACAGCGTTATAAGAACCAGACAAGATATTACCATTCTTCTTTTCATAAATACCGCTCCTTTCAGTGTTAGCTCCGCCAATGGATAAGACATTTTGTTGCGGAAACTTTATAAACGCGTGGGTTAATATATTGCGCGACAGAATATGTCAAATAACTAATAGTAATATTAAGGGGGGAGGTATTCCTGCGCAAAAATCGGCGACGACAACCAACCGGGAGATCCTCCGGCCATGGCGGGAACTGCTGAATTTATAATCCATCACCATTGCGCCGTAATGAGTGAGATACTGTTGTGTAACCTGAGCTCATTGCGCCGTAAACATTGTTATAACCATTCAGTATAATCTTCTGATAGCTATTTCTTTTAGTAATTTGACTTATTCATTTGGGTCATATATAGACCCCGCAAGTTTGCGATGCTGAAAAGTTTCCCGAATGATATCGGAATTGAGGAAAATCGCACCATGTTTATCTGGATGTCGGCCTCCAAAGGCGGCAGATTCGCCCAAGTCATCAAGGGCGTAACACCCCGTGTGAAAGCGCTGGGATCTGTGAACAAACTGGTGAAGAAGAAAATAAATATAAATCATAGACCCGATGGATTTGCTTGTCGATGGGTCATAAGGAGGATGATAAATGCTGAAGGTTACGGACAAGGCATCGGAAATCATCAGGGATTTCTTAAAGGATAAAAAAGCCGGCGCGTCAATTCGCGTGTTTTTGAACATGGGTTGTTCCGGCCCCTCTCTGGGGATGGCGTTGGATGAAAACAGGAGTGAAGCAGACGAAGTGATTTCGGTGGGTTCCACTACGTTTGTCATTGAAAAAGACCTTTTAAACCAGGTCAAACCGATCAGCATCGACTTCGTTACAACGCCTCAGGGCGCAGGTTTCAAGTTGACATCCAGTTTGCCCGAAGGCGGCGGTTGCGGTTCCTGCAGTTGCCATTAAATTATCGGGAGAGACTGCTCCCCCCATTTTAGGTATCATGACGGAAAATAAACCGATCACAAAAAAACTCGATGGGGATGATAAATTGCCGGGTGAGGAAAAACATCCTGAGGCAATGTTATGCCTGAATGTGGATATTGAAAGATATTTTGACTACATTGAACTTGAATCAGATTATTTAAAGATTCTCCTTTTCAAGACTATCTTGAAAATTGTTCATTCCGGTTTTCGGCAAGATTTATCATTTGGATCGGTTGTTGAAGGCAATACTTTTTCCGGCGGAGCCGCGGAAGTTACCAACAATCACTGCATTCGAATAAATTCCAACCGATTGAATAAATATCAAGAGAATGTTGCGATGGCTCTCGTTGCCCATGAACTTGCCCATGATCATCTAAAGCATTTCAAGAATAGGAAAATCAATTTAGAAAATGAACATAAAGCCGATAACCTGGCAAAGGAATGGGGATTTGATATGGACCTGTTTCGCAAGATATGCGGGCCGCCCGGTATCAACAGCCGGTTAATGCAAATAGTCATCATCAATCAAACATTCGTTCATGGTATGTCGCGATTGATATAAATGAAAAAGGGAGAAATTTATTTTTACTTAAAAACTATCTCACATTAACCATCACGCGGGAACGTGTATAGTTCTTTTCGAATATTTCCGCCTTCGTTTTGCAGGGAAAGGGCCTCTACTGAATGTTGCCGTTTAGGAAATTTTTTCCGCGGTACAACCGTCTGCCCTCGGCGCTGCGGACGGTAAAATGAATGTTGTCAAGGTGCTCCAGAAGCGGAATGCCGTATTTGCGTGACACGCCGAACATCTCTCTCATATCCTGCGGCGTCAGGATGTCTTTATGGATGAAGAAATCATGCAGAGCGTTGATCAAATGGTCTATATGGCTCTTGTGTATGAAAATATCCGCATTGATGCGGACGATCCGTCCCGACTTGCGCAGATAATTGTATGCTTCCGTAAATTGTTTTCTATCCATCTTCAGCGTGTCGGCGACCTCTGCCCGCCGCGGAGGCTGGAAACCATAGTCGATAAAAGTTTTTTCCACCCGTAACACAAAAGGATTTTCTTTCCGGTTGTCACCGGAATGGAGAAGCGATTTTTCAACAGAGCTGCCATTGATCATAACTTACTCTTTTTGTATTCCTGCTATTATTGTAAAAATAGTTTAATAAGGGATTGTCTGTTAAAAAAGATGTCCCGCTTCCGCGGCGGGACATCTTCAATTGCCTCTGTTATTTAAGTTTTTTTATCCGTACGGCGCAGGCCTTGAATTCAGGCGTCTTGGTTACAGTGTCATATGCGTTGTTGGTCAGCCAGTTGCAGTTGCCTTCGCGATAATGGAACGTCATCCAGACCATGCCCTTGGGAACCTCATCGGTTACTCTGGCCGGAACAGTCACTTTCCCGCGTCTGGATTCCACGATAATTATTTCTCCATTTTCTATTTTCTTTTCCTGTGCGTCAGCAATGGAAATATCGGCGGTTTCCTGTTTATAGATGGCATCCATGCCGCTTCGTCCGGTCTGCGTTCGGGTATGATATTGAGAAAGCCTTCTGCCGGTGCTCAGAACCAGCGGATAATCTTTGTCGGCGATTTCCTCCGGGGGCGTCCAGTCAATGCCTTTCAGGTTACCCAGGCCGCAGGTGAATTTACCATCTTTATGAACAATGGGTGTCCCGGGATGAGTCTCAGAGGGGCAGGGCCATTGCAGTCCGTCTTTCTCAATTCGATCAAATTTTATACCGGCGAACATCGGACACAACACGGCCAGCTCGTTGTCGCAGATTTCCCGTCCGCTGTTGGAGGGCCAATCCTGTCCCATTTTCCGGGCGAGTTCTTTGAAAATCCA
This sequence comes from Deltaproteobacteria bacterium, assembly GCA_021372815.1. GTDB lineage: Bacteria > Desulfobacterota > Syntrophia > Syntrophales > Smithellaceae > Smithella. The sequence goes on from JAJFTS010000159.1 coordinate 10,368, forward strand.
CCAGTTTGGTTTGGCAATTCCCGGAGGCGTTTTGATCGTTCTGACCATGCTGACACGCCGCTCGAAGCTGGTAAATGTTCCTTCATCTTCACACCAGGCCGCGGAAGGCAGAACTACATGGGCAAATTTCGTTGTTTCGTTGGGGAAAATATCCTGAACAACTAAAAACTCGGCAGAACTCAGACACTTTTCCGTGTGGGTGATATTGGGCTCGGCATTGGCCAGATTTTCCCCGAACACCCACAAGGCCCGTATTTTTTTGGTAACCAATCCCTCAATCATGGCATTGATCATTATCCCCGGTTTATCGGGAAGGTTTTCAACGCCCCAGGCCTTCTCGAATTTTTCTCTGTTGGCGGGAACCGTCACGCCCTGATAGCCCGCGAAAACAACCGGCAATGCGCCCATGTCGCAGGCGCCCTGCACGTTATTCTGACCGCGCAGCGGATTGACGCCGCCATATTTAACGCCCACATTGCCCAGCAGCATCTGGAGATTTGCGGTGCTCATGACGTTATTCGTCCCGCAGGAATGTTCCGTTATGCCCAGAGTATAAATCAGCATCGACGGTCTTGTGGCGGCCAGTTGATGGGCAATTTCGATTATTTGTTCAGCGGGCACACCGGATATTTCGGCTGCTTTTTGGGGCGGATATTTCATGACTGCTTTTTTGAGCTCTTCGAACCCGGTGCAGCATTCCGCAACGTATTTCTTGTCGTACAAATCCTCATTAATCAGAACATTCATGATTCCGTTGAGGAAAGCCACATCGGAGCCGACCTTGATCTGGGCGAATATATCGGACATTTTTGCCAGTTCGTGATACCGCGGATCGGCAACAATGAGTTTTGCGCCCTTCAGTTTTGCCTGCTTGACATAATAGGAGGCCACGGGATGTGCTTCCGTCATGTTGGTTCCGATGCAGAAGAACATCCTGGCGTCTTTAAACTCTTCAATGGAGTTGGTGCCGGCTCCCGATCCGAAGGACGCGGCCAAACCGGCAACGGTCGGCGCGTGACAGACGCGGGCGCAATGATCGATATTGTTTGTTTTAAAAACAGCTCTGAACAACTTTTGCATGTTGTAGGAATCTTCGTTGATACTGCGGGCGCAGCTGATGCCGGCAACGGAATCGGGACCATGCTGGGCAATGATTTCCTTAAACTTTGCTGCTACCAGATCGAGGGCCTCGTCCCAGGAGGCCTCGCGGAACTCACCGTTTTTCTCACGAATCAGCGGAGTGGTGAGTCTGTCTTTCGAGTAAATGAAATCATAAGCGAAGCGGCCTTTAACGCACAGACGACCGTAATTCGGCGCGCCATCTTCGACACCGGTAATTTTCACGATCTGCTCGCCGTTCATATGGAGCAGCTGCTGGCAGCCTGTGCCGCAGTAAGGACAGGTCGTACGGACTTTCTTTGTTTCCCAGGTTCGTCCCAGCCCCTTGCATTTCTTTTCCGTCAGGGCGCCGACAGGACAGACCTGCACGCACTGGCCGCAGAAAACGCATTCGCTGTCGTCAGCGTCATAGGGCAGGTCGCCGCCGGTAACAATCTTGCTGTTCTTGCCGCGATAGCCCTGCGAGATGGCCCGGTTGACAACCAGTTCATTACAGGCCTGCACACATCGTCCGCAAAGGATACAGCGGCTGAAATCGCGGACAATGAAAGAGTTTTGATCATCCGGGGGAGGAATGTCGCTTGTTTCTTTTTCTTTAAATCTTAAATCGGTGATTTTATAGAAATAGGACAAATCCTGCAGGCGGCAATTGCCGTTGGCTTCACAGGTCATGCAATTATGTTTCCCGCTCGAAAGCAGCAGTTCAACATTTAGCTTTCTGGCCTGATGAACCAGTGTGCTGTCCGTAGAAACTTCCATTCCCGGTGTAACCGGTGTGGAACAGGCGGCCTGAAGCGATCGTGCGCCTTTGACTTCCACCAGACAAATCCGGCAGGCTCCGGTTGGCGTAGTTCCTTTCAGGTAACAAAGTGTGGGAATTTCAATTCCTGCGTCCTTGGCTGCATCCAGAATCATCTGGCCCTGTTTAAAGGGCGTCTCTTTTCCGTTTAAAATAAAGGTATCACTCATGTTCATTTCTCCTGTAAAAATTTATAATAATATTTATAAATATGCCTGACGTTAAATCAGCTCTTTCCCGGCATAAAATAATATCCGCCTGGATAAAACTTATGTTGTAATCATCTGTTTGTTGGAAATACGGGTTCGGATTTTGATAACCAAACACGACTTTCTTCCTGTTCATTGCCGCCTCTCCGCGGCAGGACAGGTTGGAGCCTAGCTGGTCTGCGTGAGGAAAGGAACGGCAGGACTATCTGAAAGGAACCATACAAGTTCCCGTGAGATAGTTCATGTGTGATAGTTTTTAAGTAAAACTGACATTACCTTTTTCCTTTTTTTATCTGTATCAATTGCGACACACCGTGATCGAAAGTCATATAAAAGTCAATATGTTATATAAAGCATAAATATAAAAAGACATCAGCATTTTATTATTTATTAATGATAATAAGATGATAAATGGTATTGCGCTCGTTGGACCATGAGTAATAACCATTTCTTTAAGATATACAAGTTATTCTAATAATTTATTATGATTTAGTTGGGGGGAATGATAAAATACAAGTAAAAGCAAGATCAGGCGATAGCCTGATGTTATATACTAAACCTCTCAAATTACTAAAAAGGAGAATGTCATGAAGTACGGTGCAAGAAATCAAATTGTCGGGAAAGTGGAAAGCATTAAGAAAGGCGCGGTCATGTGCGAGGTTAAGGTAAAAACTGTGGGCGGTGATTTCATGGAATCTGTCATGACAACGAACTCCCTGAAAGAATTGGGTATCAAGAAAGGCGACAAGGTTAAAGTTGTGGTCAAAGCGGTCAATGTGCTGCTGGTAAAGGAATAAATCATTCACTGGAATAAACGAGACGGATAACGCCGCGGCATTTTTGCATAAATTAGAAAATGTTGCGGCGTTTTACTATCGGAAATAGGAAGTTACGCTTATGACTGATTTCTGTTTATCGAAAAGTTATATTGTGTTATGAGATATAAACATGAGGTGCAAAGCAAGCTTTGAAAATAATACAGCCGGATGCGGGA
>JAJFTS010000164.1 GCA_021372815.1 Deltaproteobacteria bacterium
GAAGCTCTCACCGGGAGGTTTGAACTATAGCGTTTTCGGCGTGGGCGGCGGCGAGGCCATCGATCTGGCCATCAAACTGGCCAAAGGCTATACCGGACGGACGAAGATCATATCCGCGACCGGCGGATATCACGGCCATACAGGGCTTGCGCTGGCGACCGGCGATGAACAATACCGCGCGCCGTTCGGACCCAATATGCCCGGATTTGTCCAGGTGCCCTTCAACGACATGGAAGCTCTTGCCAAAGAGCTTGATGAAACAACCGCCGCGGTTATCTTTGAAACCATACCCGCAACCTACGGCATGCCCGTTCCCGAAAAAAGTTTTTACCCTTTCGTCAAAGACCTCTGCAAAAAGAAAGGGGCGCTGCTGATTATTGACGAAGTGCAGACCGGGCTGGGGCGTACAGGCAAATTCTGGGGAATCGAACATTTTGAAACAACACCCGACATCATGGTGATCGGAAAGGGGCTTTCCGGCGGCATCTATCCGATGAGCGCAACGTGCTTCAACGACGAACTGCAGACCTTCTTCCATAAAAACCCGTTTATTCACATTTCCACCTTCGGCGGCGCGGAAGTCGACTGTCCCGTGGCCATGAAAGTGCTGGAGATCACGTCAAACCCCGCATTCCTGGAACATGTCCAGGAACTCGCTGCCTTCTTCAAAAAGAGTTTTGAAGAACTCCGGACAAAACATCCGGAAATCCTTGTCGGCTTGAGACAGCTCGGGCTGATGATGGGCATCGAAATGGTCAACGACCTCTGCGGGCCTGTTATGACCAAAGTTGCCTACGACCACGGCATCCTGAGCATTTACGCGAACAACAACAAAACCGTAAGCCAGCTTCTGCCGCCGCTGAATATCGAAAGATCCGTGGCGCAGGAGATTATTGAAAGACTGGACCTTGCCCTCACAGACACCAAGAGGTTTCTTCAATTATGCTGAAAGACAAAATTGACGCCGGTCTTCTGGAAGGATTTGAAGCGGGGCTGGACCCGCAAAACCCCGATTTGAGCAAAATACCCGCCAGGATCATCGGCTACGGCGAGATGAGCACCATCTTCATCATCAACCATCCCGACCAGGAAAATATTGCCTACAAACGCATGCCGATCTTCCGGTCGCTGGATGAAATGGAAACCTATGAGCGCCTGTTTGCGGAATATACCGCCGAGCTGGGCGGTATCGGCATCCATGTTCCGGAATCCGCATCGGCAAGAGTGATCCCCGGCAAAGGCAACAGCGTCATCTATGTGGCGCAGGAAAAGCTTCCCCCGGCCTCTATCGGCAATGCGCTGATTCAGCGGCTTGATGAAAATTCCGTGCGCCTGCTTTTTTTGTGCGTGCTTCGCGACCTCAGGAAAGTGTTTGCATCCAATCAGGAGCGGCCGTCGCTGACTTTCGGGATTGACGGCCAGATATCCAACTGGGCAATTAAGGATTATCAGGAAGGCAAACCGGTTACCGAAAAAACAGAACTCTTTTATATCGACACGGGTACGCCGCTGATCCGCAAAGACGGCATCGAGCAGTTGAATCCGGAACTGTTTCTCCGGAGCACGCCGTCTTTCCTGGTGTGGCTGATCCGGCTGTTTTTTCTCGAAGAGGTCATGAACCGCTACTATGATTTCCGCAAGGTGACGATTGATCTGATCGCCAATTTCTACAAGGAACAGCGCCCGGAATTTATCCCCATGCTTATCGCCACAGCCAACAGTTTCTTTGCCCATGAGGGCGCGCCATTAGGCATTGCCCCGATCACCGCAAAGGAGATTGTTTCCTATTACAAGGAAGACGCTATGATATGGCGAGTGTATCTGGCCTTTCGAAAGATCGACCGTTTTCTGCATTTGAAAATACTTCGAAAGCCCTATGTTTACATCCTGCCCGGAAAAATCAAACGGTAATGAGACTCTCTAAAAACGAGTCCCGACAAGTCGGGACGAAGTTTGAAGAGTCAGTCGAATTATCCCCGAAGCTCAGCGAATGGGGATAATGACACTCGCTGAGCACGTAGTGCCATGGAACACCATTCAGTGGTGGTTTTTTACTTAAAACTTTTCCCTATTCCGCTTAACCATGTTTAGTTATTTTTTGATTATCATTATTATTCAATAACTTACTTATATCTTCTTTAAGAAATATATTCGCTGATCCCGGCAGGCTTAAAGGAAATAATTTAAATAAATATATCAATGGAAAGTTATCGAAGCTGTTTAAATTTTTAAAAAACATACTATTACAAAAAATCGGTCAACAGATTTTAAATAATTCGAATTGAATTTAAATTATTATTGATAGCTCAAAAAAAAAGAATGTGATAAAAATATAAACGGACAAATAAATATTAAGTTTTAAACACTTAAACGTACATATTATGTAAATATTTTTTCGATTTCTCTGGTGATTATTACAAATGAGAAGATCACCGTAACCAGAGAATCACTTGCTGGAAGAAAATATAAATGACATTTGAAGGACTTTTCGATAAAACAAGAGGAATCCATCCGGTGCGTAGTCATGACAAGAACCGCGAGGAGATTGCACCCGTCATTGCAAATTGCACTTCTGTTCCGACACCTGCGGCACTGGCTGTAATTGCCAAATGTGGTCTGTGCCAAATGCCTCCTTCGTTAGCCGAAATGTCTGATTGTGGAGTATTATGAGCTCCTCAAAAACAGATTTATGGGTCGGCGTTGACGTCGGTTCTACCACCGTGAAGATCGCGGTTGTTGATCCCGCAACGGGGAAGCTGCTTCATCACTCATATCAACGTCACAACGCCATGCAGGCACAAAAGATTCTTGATCTGTTGCAGGAAGCTCATGGCCTTTATCCGGGAAAAACTTTTGGAGTTGCCTTCTGCGGCAGCGGCGGACATCCTTTTGCAGAAGCTACCCGCGCCTTTTTTGTTCAAGAAGTGGTGGCCAATGCCCTTGCCGTGCGCGCTATGTACCCCGAAACACGGGTAGCAATTGAACTCGGGGGGCAGGATGCAAAGGTTATTTTCTTTGAAAAAGACCGGACGACGGGTAAGCTGATTGCTTCCGATATGCGCATGAACGGCGTTTGCGCAGGCGGTACGGGAGCCTTTATTGACCAGGTGGCGGAACTGCTCCACATTAAAACAGAGGATTTCGAGTCCTATGCTTCCCGCGGCGCCAAGGTGTACGAGATTTCGGGCCGTTGCGGCGTATTTGCCAAGACCGATATTCAGCCTCTGCTCAACCAGGGAGTCGTGAAAGAAGATATCGCCCTTTCGAGCTTTCATGCCATCGCCAAGCAGACGATCGGCGGGCTTGCCCAGGGTATGGCAATCAGGCCGCCGGTGATGTTTGAAGGCGGGCCTTTGACGTTTAATCCGACTCTTGTCCGCGTTTTCAGGGAACGCCTGGGACTGGACGATGCACAGGCGATTGTTCCGGAACGCTCCGAAGTGCTGGTCGCCTGGGGCGCTGCGCTTTCTGTGGGAACGATGTTCGGAGACAAGGATTGCGCCTATCAGCAAGAGAGTTCGCGAGACGCCTTGCGGCAATTTAATGAGATGCGCCAGGCCGAACATCATGATAACAGCGAGCCCTTTTTCAAGAGTGACGCGGAGCACGAGCTTTTCAAGGCGCGCCATCCACTCGCCGGCCCTCATTACCCGCAGGCGTCGTCCGGCTCGGTAATCAATGCCTACCTGGGGATTGATGCCGGATCCACCACGACAAAGTTTGTGCTTCTCGATGAAAAAGAAAAAATTATTGACGGATTCTACTCCGGCAATGAAGGCGAACCTCTCGCCGTTCTCAAGAACGCCCTGATTAATCTGGCCGACCGCTATGAAGAATATGGATGCAAGCTGAATATCCTTGGCGTCGGAACCACGGGATACGGAGAACAGCTGTTTGCCAAAGCAGTCCACGCGGATTACCATACGGTGGAAACGGTTGCCCACGCCAATGCGGCGCAAAAACTGCGTCCGGACGTTTCCTTTATCCTGGACATCGGCGGTCAGGATATGAAGGCCATCTCCGTGCAGGACGGCGTTGTCACCGGTATTATTCTGAACGAAGCCTGTTCTTCCGGCTGCGGCTCGTTTATTGAAACCTACGCCCGGTCGCTGGGAATTCCCGTGGAAAAAATCGCCCGGATGGCTTTTAAGGCGAAAAATCCTTCGAAGCTCGGCAGCCGCTGCACCGTATTCATGAATAGTTCGATTATCACCGAACAGCGCGACGGCAAGCAGCCCGAAGATATTATCGCCGGTATCTGCCGCTCGATTATCGAGAATGTGTTCACCAAGGTCATCCGCATTCGCAATTTGGAAACGCTCGGTAAAGTTGTCGTAGTGCAGGGCGGAACCTTTAAGAACGATGCCGTGCTCCGTTCCTTTGAACAACTGACGGGTCTTTCCGCCATACGCCCGGAACGTCCGGGTGAAATGGGCGCCATCGGTATTGCCCTTTTGACGAAACGCTTTATGGAAAAAAAGCGTGCGGAAAATCCGGAATACCGCAGCACGTTTATCGGTCTGGAAAAAGCGCGCACCTTTAATTGGCACAATCAGCCCGGTCAGATTTGTGAATACTGTACGAACCACTGTTCCCGTACAATAGTCACCTTCGGCGACGGTTCAAGTTTTGTAACGGGAAATCGCTGCGAACGCGGCGAAGTCACGACGGATCCAAAGGACCCGGAAACCAGGAAACGCGTTGCCGAGATCAATAAAAAGATGCTCGCCGTGCCTGATATGGTCAGGCGGATGAATCAGCTTGTGGCCAAAGACTACGCCCCGAAGCAAATACTTCCTCCCAACGGGAAGACGATCGGCATTCCGCGTGTACTGGAATTCTGGTGGAGTCTTCCCTACTGGAAAGCTTTCTTCACGTCTCTCGGCTACACGGTCGTTGTGAGCCGGCAGAGTGATTACAAACTATTTGAAGACGGCCTGAACAGCGTGCCTTCCGATACCGTTTGTTTTCCGGCGAAGCTTGTCCATGGACATGTTCTGGATCTCATTGCGAAGAAAGTGGACCGCATCTTTTTTCCGGTCATGGTGGCGCTTCCGAGCGATCATACGAAATTCAACGCCACGGGAGTCTGCCCCGTGGTGCAGGGTTATCCCATCGTCTGCAGGAACACGGACGATCCGGAAGGACGCTATGGCGTTCCGCTCGACCAACCGACGTTTCACTGGTTTGACAACGCACTGCGCCGGAGCCAAACAGTGCAGTGGTTCCACACGGAATGGAAACTTCCCCGGAATCTTCTGGAGCGTGCCGTAACGGAAGGAGAGAAAGCCTTTCATACTTACCGCCATATCATCCTTCAGGAAGGCGGTCGGATTCTTGACGAAGTCCGCGGGAAAGGCGATTTCGCGGTTGTCCTTGTCGGACGCCCCTATCATGCGGATATGCTGGTCAACCATAATGTGGCCTCTCATTTTACAGCGATGGGAATCCCCGTTCTCACAACGCACTCCCTGCCGGGTGTTTATGACCAGGATGTGGCGAAACATACCCGCATGGAAGTCAAGAATGCATTCCACATGCAGGTGCTTGGAGCAACCATGATTGCCGCGCAAGATCCGGCGATTGAACTGGTGCAGGTTGTGAGTTTCGGTTGCGGCCACGATGCCATCATCTCCGATGAAATAAACCGCATGTTGCATGATTTTTCCGCCAAGGAACTCTTGATGCTCAAAATAGACGAAGGCGATGCCCGCGGACCCGTAAGCATACGCGTTAAGAGTTTCATCGAAACCGTCCGCTCCAGACGGAGCGCCAACCTGAAACACGGCGTCGGGGAAAAGGAACTTTTCCCAGTCAAGTACACCAAAGAAGACAAAACGAAGCGAAAGATTCTTGTGCCAAACCTTTCTCATGCATTCAGTATGCTGATAACGGAATACTGTCAATCCATAGGTTTTATAGCAGAATCCCTGCCTCTGGCGAACAAGCGAGCCATTGAGCTTGGCAAGAAATACGTTCACAATGATATTTGTTTTCCCGCGCAGGTCAATATCGGCGAAAATCTTCTCTGGCTCGAGCAGCACCCCGACGTGAAGCATTCCAATGTCTCTATCGGGCTGGCCAAAAACTGCGAAAACTGCCGCGCCGTACAATACGCGACGCTCGCCCGCAAGGCTTTGGACGAAGCAGGTTACAACGACATTCCAATTATTACTACGGGTAAAGATACCAAGAACATGCACCCGGGCTTTAAAGCGGATGCCGACTTCAAATTGCATATGCTTTGGGGTATCGGGGTCATGGACTGCGTCGAAACCATTTATCGAGCCTCGAAACCGTACGAAATTCACAAGGGTGATACCCAAAAAGTGTATGATCATTGGATGCCTCTGCTGATGCACGAAATCGGCTATACGCCGAAGGAGCTTATCGTCCACCCGCGTTCGGCGCTGGAGATGCTGGCTCTGTGCATTGATGATTTCAATAAAATCGAAGTGGATCGCACCGTACGCAAGCCGCGCGTTGCTCTGCTGGGCGAAATTCTTATGAATTATCATCCAAGCGCGAACGGTTATATTGAAAACTATCTCATGGATAACGGCATGGAAATCGTGCTTCCGGGCATGATGGACTTTTTCCGGGTCGATGAAGTGGTGCGTAAGGAAAAAATCAAAAGAGGGTTCATTCAACATCCCATTGGCAATTGGATTCTCGGCGACATTACGGCAAAACTTTACACTTTTGCCGTCAAGACGATTCAACGAAAGGCCCGGCGATACAAACTCTATGAGCACCATGCGGACTGCTATGAGATGGTGCCGCTCATTGCCGATATTATCGATCCCTCATACAATACGGGCGAAGGCTGGCTGATTCCCGGAGAGATTCTGTACAATGCATCCAGAGGAGTGAACAGCTTCATTATCGTTCAGCCGTTTGCCTGTCTGGCCAACCATATTTCCGGCCGCGGCCTGACCAAAGCCGTCAAAGCAAGATTCCCTCATATTCAGGTTCTTTCACTGGATTATGATCCGGACACCAGTTTTGCCAATATTGAAAATCGTCTGCAGATGTTGATTATCAATGCGAGAGACCTGGAAAAATAACAAGATTCCGCCCGTTTCTAAATTTCTATCCCTGTTAGCTCGTACAAGAGCAATCCCGCCGTAAAAATGCCGGAAGCGATGCCCGGAGAATTTTTTGTCGCAGAAACATTGAATAGATTCGGAGGGCAATCTTCCTCGTCGATTGCTCCCTTCAGAATCTCTTTGACGGTCATTCTGCGTCCGTAGGCATTGCCCAATTCTCCCCCGGTATCCTTCTCAATATCCATGGATGATAGTATTTCCACAAAGAGCAATTTGGATTTAATTCCCGGAAAGACATTCTTTTCCAGAATATCCACGATATCGTCGGCCAGTTTTGTTTTAAATTTTTGAATGGCCTGTGCTCCTGCTTCATAAATCATCTTTTCCTGATGATAATTGCCTGAGCAGAAAACCACCAGAGAATCGTTGGGGTTCTCCCTGGCCTTTCCGAAGCCGTTGGCGGATGGCGATGCAATGAAAAGCATTTGCGGCGCAGCGGTTACATCCGTATTCCTGTAATCCACCTCATTGCCGTCCTGCCACCAGTAATTACGGCCTTTCATGTCCGCAATGGATTGCAGGCCGCCTTCAATTCCTATGCAGCAGGTCGGGATGCTGTGCGACGGGGTGTAATCATAAGCTTCCGTTTGCCGGCCCAAAAGGGAATAGGTTAACCTCGGAGAGATGTCGCTGAACACGAAATCGCACTCGTAAGAAGAACCGTCTTCACAGATGACCCCGTCCACGCGATTGTCTTTTGTCTCCAGCCGGACGGCCTTTTTCCCCGTTTCTACGGAACCGCCGTTTTTTCGGATCACCGACGCTAATGAATCGAAAAAGTGAGCAAACCCTTTTTCCGGATACCAGGCGCCGGTGTGATAATTCCCTGTTCCGATAATGTAGGCAATAGCCGACATCTCGGCTTCGTTTTCCGCAAATATTCCGCCATGGCCGTACAGGATGCGTCTCAGCAAATTATTGATTCGGAATTGATCAAAAAACTCCTTAACCGGGATAGTCAAACAATGACCCAGCTTCAGTTTCATGGCCAGAGGAATTTTGCTTGTCGCCAGAAATTTGGTGGCGAGTAAAAACCGGCCCTCCGTGGCGGAATTCTCTCTGAAAAAAGATTTATACGTATTATAGATAGAGATCATTTCGTCAAATAAGGCATCCAGCCGCTCAGCTTCTTCCGGGAACAGATCTTTTAAAGCATTGCGAAAATTATCCAATCCCAGGGGCACCTTGAAATCTGCTGTAAAATAATTGCCCTCGCTCTTCCGGCTCCCGATAAAAAACCTTTCAAAGCCGTCATATTGCATGGGAAGAAAAGGATCCGAATCTTTGATATCCACGTACCTCAAAAATCGGTCTCCCAGCTTGCCTTCGCCGAATTCCCAAACATACTGCGGTCCCATGGAATAGCTCAATCCCTGAAACGTAAGACATCTTCCATGGCCGCCGATGAGTTCCCGATTCATTTCCAAAACAGATACCTGATGACCTATCCTGGCGAAAAGAGCCCCTGAAGCCATTCCGCCGATTCCACTGCCGATAACGACAATTCTTTTCGGCGTTCCGTTCCAAATCGGCTGCCCCTTAATTTTAAAAAACGGGATCGATAATTCATCCCTTATCTTTTTAAGACGGTCCTCTGATTTTTTCTTCGAAATTTCAATGATCTCATTTAAGTTCATCGTGACTCTCTCCGACGGGGATCTGAACAACCTGCTTTCAACAGAAGAGAGTATAGGTAAATAGCAATTGACTGTCAATACTGGCGAGACCCAAATTTCAGAAGCGTAGCGCACTGAAATTTGTTGGACGCACTATCCCAGGCGCATAGCGCCGCGGGATAGTGCCCCGCGCCCTTGAGGGAAGAGGTCGGGAGAGGGTGAACAAAAAATAACTCGCCAATCATCTAAACCGTCCAATCTTCTATCCTCTGCCCCTTAACTACTTAAAGCTTAAATCTTAAAACTGTCTTTTTTTCTTAACTACTTAAAACTTAATACTTAAGTCTTCTTTTTTGCCATTTTATTCTTGTAATCTATTCAGGAAGTTATAAGATGCAAGGCAAACAAAATAATATTGCATTGAAGCGAAAGCGTAACATTTCAATCCCCATTATCCTAATGGCAGAGAAGATATTTGACTTGAAATTTTCAAGGAATACGATGAAGGAACAGACATCCGTCGACAACACCAAAGGACAGATAATTTTATATAAAAACAAACTGGAAGTCCGTTTGTGTGAAGATACCGTTTGGCTGACACAGAAACAGATGTCAGAATTATTTGATACTGAACGAAGTGTCATTACAAAGCATCTTCGCAATATATTTAATTCCGGTGAGTTGGAGGAAAAAAGCAATGTGCAAAAAATGCACATTGCGCATTCCGATAAACCTGTAGCTTTCTACAATTTGGATTTAATTATTTCAGTCGGCTACCGAGTTAATTCAATTCGTGGCACCCAGTTCCGTATCTGGGCGACGAATGTTTTGCGTAAACACCTCGTAGACGGCTACACCATCAACGAAAAACGTCTGAAAGCCCAACAAGATAAAATCAACGAGTTACAGAATGCCGTTCGCCTGCTTTTTTTGTGTGTGCTTCGCGACCTCAGGAAAGTGTTTGCATCCAATCGGGAGCGGTCGTCGCTTACGTTCGGGATTGACGGCCAGATATCCAACTGGGCAATTAAAGATTATCAGGTAGGCAAGCCGGTTACCGAAGAAACAGAACTCTTTTATATCGATACGGGTACGCCGCTCATGCGCAAAGAAGGCGTAGAGCAGCTGAATCCGGAACTGTTTCTCCGGAGCACGCCGTCTTTCCTGGTCTGGCTGATCCGGCTGTTTTTTCTCGAAGAAGTCATGAACCGCTACTATGATTTCCGCAAAGTGACGATTGATCTGATCACCAATTTTTACAAGGAACAGCGCCCGGAATATATTCCCATGCTCATCGCCGCGGCCAACAGTTTCTTTGCCAATGAGGGCGCGCCATTCGGCATTGCCCCGATCACCGAAAAGGAGATTGTTTCCTATTACAAGGAAGACGCTATGATATGGCGAGTATATCTTGCCTTTCGAAAGATCGACCGTTTTCTGCATCTGAAAATCCTCCGCAAACCCTACGTCTACATCCTGCCCGGAAAAATCAAGCGCTAAGGTGAAAATGCGAACTAAAAGCTTGCATGATGTTAATTGTTAATTATCACTTGCTAATAAAAATATTATAGTTTATAGTATCTTACAACATGACATGTTAAATGTTTCTTTTGCATGATGTTAAATATTTTTTGACAGGTTGTTAAATAATGGCAGCATCATTCAAGCATTTCGACCTTAAGCTTATTGAGCCTTCTTTCGATTCCAAACTGATTGATTTGGTAATCGAGCTGGATTATCTGCGAAAAAAAAGGCTTGGTGGCACAACACCCCCGCCGTTATTCTTCCAATTAAAAGAACTTTTTCATATGCTTGAGAGTCTTTGTTCCGCCAGAATTGAAGGAAACCGTACCACTTTGGCTGAGATAATCGAAAACCGTCTGGAAGGCACTGCTTCCGCCGATGAGAAGATCCGCGAAATAGTCAACATGGAAGATGCGATGAATTTCATAGATAAAAACGTGCAAACGTTTCCTTTGAATCAGGCGTTTATCAGTGAATTGCACCGCCTGACGGTTAAAGATTTAACACCGCCGCCAAAAGGCGAAGGTGATAATACACCGGGTGTTTATCGCGCAGAAAATGTCAATATTACTGGTTCAAATCACAAGCCTCCTGAATATCTACAGGTCAACGATTATATGGATGAGCTAATAGAGTTTATCAATCGAACCGATTCACCCAAGTATGATTTAATCAAAACAGCCATTGCACATCACCGGTTTGTCTGGATTCATCCTTTCGTTAATGGCAACGGCAGAACCGTGCGTTTGTTTACATACGCTTTGCTGGTCAAGTGGGGATTTCATGTTGATACGGGCAGAATATTGAATCCGACGGCGGTATTCTGCAACGACAGGGGAAAATATTACGATTATTTATCCGCTGCCGATTCCGGCGATGATAAAGAAATAGCATCATGGTGTGAATATGTTTTGTCCGGATTAAAACAGGAAATAGAAAAAATCGACCATCTGACTGAATATAATTATTTGAAAAAAGAAATTATTATTCCGGCAATCAACTTTTCCCATGAACGAAAAGTTATTACGGATACCGAAGCCAAAGTATTAAGAAAAACAGCTGAGTTGGGCCGTATGCAGGCTTCTGATATCGGAGATATTTTTCCCGGTAAATCGTCAGCGGAAATTTCCCGCCAGATCGCCCGGCTGAGAGGCAGAAAAATGCTGCAACCGGAAAAAGAAGGCGCCAGAAAATATGTAATTCGTTTTGATAATAATTATCTTCTGCGTGGCATAATAAAATCTTTGGGCGAGAAAGGATTCTTGCCGGTGAAGGATTAGCGACACTCGCCAATCATCTAAACCGTCCAATCTTCTATCCTCTGCCCCTTAACTACTTAATTACTTAAATCTTAGAACTGTCTTTTTTTTCTTAACTACTTAATACTTAAATCTTAATTACTTCTTTTTCTTCATTTTACTCTTGCAATGTTTTCAGGAAGTTGTATTATTACCAATAATTTACGTAAAAAAGTTTGTCTGACCAGAAACTCAAAAAAACATTTTTTTGATAAAGTACCAGAGGGATTGATTTGAACAAAGTCATGGAAAAGATCGCGAAACGTAAACTCAGCGAAACAGATATTTGTGATTTGTTCATAACCCCAGCAATCAAAAATGCCGGATGGGATCATATCTCGCAGATTAGGCGTGAAGTTACTTTAACGCCGGGCCCTGTTATCGTCAGGGGCAACATGTCTTCGCGCAATAAGAAAAAGAAAAAATTTGCAGACTACGTATTACATCAAGAGCCGGGTGTTCCCATTGCCGTTGTTGAAGCAAAGGACAATAACTATTCAGTAAGTCATGGCATGCAGCAGGCGTTGGGCTACGCAGAAATTCTTGAAGTGCCCAGCGCATTCAGCTCAAATGGTGATGCGTTTGCGTCACACAACAAATTACCGGCAACCGGTGAGGACATCGAAACCCAGTTTTCCCTTGATGCATTCCCATCTCCACAAACACTCTGGCAACGCTATAAAAAATATCGTGGCATTGAAGATAAATCAGAAGAGCTCGTCTTGCAACCTTATCACTTAGATAGTTCGGGGAAAGAACCACGATATTATCAAGTTGAAGCCATAAACAGGGTTATAGAAGCAGTTGCCAAAGGACAGAAGCGAATACTGCTGATTATGGCCACAGGCACCGGAAAAACATATACGACATTTCAAATAATCTGGAGGCTCTGGAAAGCAAAAGAAGTCAAGCATATCCTTTTTCTGGTTGATCGTAATTTTCTTGCTGATCAAACTCTGGTGAATGACTTCAAACCATTCGGCTCAGTCATGACTAAAGTTAAAAATCGCAAGATTGATCCTGCTTATGAGATTTATTTAGGTCTTTATCAAGCCATAACAGGTCCGGACGAAGAAGATAAAATTTTCAAGAATGTTTCGCGTAATTTTTTTGACATGGTTATCATTGATGAGTGCCATCGGGGCAGCGCAGCCGATGATTCTGCCTGGCGGGAAATTCTTGATTATTTTTCAGGCGCCATTCAATTGGGTATGACAGCTACACCCCGCGAGACAAAATATATTTCCAACATAAACTACTTTGGGGAGCCTATTTATACCTATAGCCTGAAACAAGGCATTGCCGACGGTTTTCTTGCACCTTATAAAGTTGTCCGTATTGATATTGATAAGGACATTCAGGGTTGGACACCGCCACCCGGCATGAAAGACGACCTAGGACAGGAAATTGAAGGGCGCACTTACAACCAAAAGGATATGGATCGCATTTTAGTTCTTAATCAACGGACGAAGCTTGTTGCCAAACGAGTCATGCAATTGCTTAACGCGACCGATCCCTTTGCCAAGACGATCATTTTTTGTGAAGATATCGATCACGCTGAGCGTATGCGAGCCGCCATTGTAAATGTAGCGGGACAACTGGCAATTGATAATCCACGATACGTTATGCGTATTACCGGCGATAGCGCTGAAGGAAAGGCGGAACTGGATAACTTTATCGATCGCGAAAGTAAGTTCCCCGTTATTGCCACAACTTCCGAGCTTTTGACAACAGGCCTCGATGTAAGAACCTGCAAACTTATTGTGCTCGATAAAACCATTAACTCCATGACAGTATTCAAGCAGATCATTGGGCGGGGCACCCGTATTGAAGAAGAATATAACAAATACTTCTTCACCATAATGGATTTTAAAAAAGCTACTGAACTATTTCGCGATCCTGATTTCGACGGCGAGCCGGTTGTTATTTACGAGCCCAAAGACGATGAAGACCCTGTGCCCCCCGATCCTGATGGCGATGGTGGAGAAGGCGACGATGAAGGCGGTGATACCGAAGGCCCAACAAAATATGTTATTAATGGAGTTCCCGTTAGTATTGTTGCCGAACGCATTGAATACTATGGACCGGATGGTAATTTAATAACCGAATCCTATCGTGACTTCACGCGTAAACAAATCAAATCTGAATTTGCATCACTCGAGGACTTTCTTCGTAGTTGGAATACCGCAAGGAAAAAGCAAGCCATCATTACTTTGCTGGAAGAGCATGGTGTCATTCTAGAGAATTTAGCCGAACTAGTGGGCAAAGAATATAGCGATTTTGATTTGATCTGCCATATCGCCTATGATCAACCACCCCTTACAAGAAAAGAGCGAGCTAATAATGTAAGAAAACGAAACTATTTTACGAAATACGGTGCGCAGACCAGAGCGGTTCTCAACGCTTTGCTCGATAAATATGCCGATAAGGGCATTGAAAGTGTTGAAAATGCCAAAGTGTTAAAACTGAAGCCATTTAGTGATATAGGTACACCTCTGGAAATTATAAAAAATGTTTTTGGCGGTAAAGCCAATTATGAAAAAGCCATTTTGGAACTGGAGCAGGTATTATATAATCAGGAGAAATCTGCATGAGCAATGTGTCGGGAATTATAAAATCCATACAGGATATTATGCGCAAAGATGTTGGCGTTGATGGAGATGCGCAGCGCATTAGCCAGTTGGTCTGGATGTTTTTTCTTAAGATATTTGACGACCGGGAAACAGAACTGGAAGTGCTAGAAGACAACTACAAATCGCCCTTACCGGAACACATGCGCTGGCGGTCATGGGCAAAAAACCCGGAAGGTATAACAGGTGAGCCACTAGCCGATTTTATAAACCTTCAACTATTTCCAACCCTCAAAAATAAACTTAATGTCCAGGGGCCCAGCGGCAAACGAGCACAGGTTATAAGAGACATATTTGAAGATGCATATAACTACATGAAATCCGGCACCCTGATACGTCAGGTAATCAATAAAATTTGTGAGATAGATTTCAATACGCAAAACGATCGCCATACCTTTGGCAACATTTATGAACAAATTCTTAAAGATCTGCAAAGCGCAGGTAATGCTGGAGAGTTTTATACGCCACGCGCCGTGACACAATTTATCGTTGACCGCGTCAATCCACAATTGGAGGAAACAGTTTTTGACCCCGCCTGCGGCACAGGGGGGTTTCTCTCAAATGTTATCGAACACAAACGAACCCGTTTCGTTAAATCGCCGCAAGACGAGGAAATACTCCAATCGTCCATTTCTGGTGTTGATAAAAAATCACTGCCTTATATGCTGTGCATCACCAACATGATCCTTCATGGCATTGACACACCGACCAATATCGAACATAAGAACTCTCTTAGTCGCCCTTTATATGATTACGCAAATAAAGATCGTGTTAACGTGATTGTCACTAATCCACCATTCGGCGGCATGGAAGAAGACGGCATCGAAAATGGTTTCCCTTCCACCTTGCGCACCCGCGAAACTGCCGATCTGTTTGTAACGTTGATCATTCATCTATTGAAGGACAAGGGCCGCGCAGCTGTTGTCCTCCCCGATGGTTTTTTCTTCGGTGAAGGCATGAAAACCCGACTCAAGGAAAAGCTTTTGGAGGAATGCAATCTGCACACTATTGTGCGGCTACCTAATGGCGTATTTAATCCCTATACTGGCATCAAGACAAATTTGCTATTTTTCACCAAGGGCCAACCGACCGAACATATCTGGTATTATGAACACCCTTATCCAGACGGTGTGAAAAGTTACAACAAGACCAAGCCCATCCGTTTTGAAGAATTTCAAACGGAAATCGACTGGTGGGGTGATGAGTCTGATGGCTTTGCTTCAAGAACAGAAACCGAACAAGCCTGGAAGGTTTCCATAGAAGACATTAAAGCCCGTAACTATAACATGGATATCAAAAATCCTCATATCGATGAACAAATCATCCATGACCCGGAGGTGCTTTTGCAAAAGTATGTCGAGCAACAGCAGGATATCTCAAAGCTGCGCGATCAACTAAAAAGTATTCTGACCGTAGCGTTAATCGACGGGGAAAAGCATAGGCATGGTTAATCTCATCACTGACCAAATTGATATCTGGACGTCAGCCCAAATACAAAGGACCAACGGCGCAGGTCGTGGCAACCACTCTGCCAATAACAGCTTACATGGCATCAAAAAACTGCGTGAGTTGATTTTAGAACTGGCCGTGCGCGGCAAACTCGTGCCACAAGAACCCAAGGACGAACCAGCCAGCGTACTTTTGGAAAAGATTGCTAAAGAAAAAGCGCGATTGATTAAAGAAGGTAAAATCAAGAAAGAAAAACCCCTGCCAGCAATCAGTGATGAAGAGAAACCGTTTGCTCTGCCAAAGGGGTGGGAATGGGCAAGGCTACCAGATATTAGTGCTTACAAGCCTGGGAAAACGCCTTCGACGAAAAATCCAATTTATTGGTCAAATGATAGTACTGGTATTCCATGGGTTAGCATCTCTGACATGAAGCACTTTGGTTTGATAACCGATACAGATAAAAGAATAACCCAAGCAGCTGTTGATCAAATATTTAAATATGATGTTACACCTGCTGGTTCGCTTTTAATGAGCTTTAAACTGACGGTAGGCAAAATTTCAATTCTTGATATTGACGCATATCACAATGAAGCAATCATATCGATTCAGCCTTTCATGGGTCTAAGCAGAGATTACTTATTCAAATTTTTACCCAAACGTGCACTAGCTGGAAATACAAAGAGCGCAATCATGGGTAATACCTTGAATGCTGATTCAATAGCTCTTTTATTGATTCCGGTGCCACCCCTTGCCGAACAACACCGTATCGTCGCCAAAGTCGATGAATTAATGGATTTGTGCGATCAGTTGGAGCAACAACAAAGCTACTGTGATGCTGCACACCAAAGGCTAGTGGAAGTCATGCTTGCCACACTTACCAGCGCCACTAACCAGGATGAATTTGTTGACGCATGGCATCGCATCGCTAATCATTTCGACGTTCTGTTTACCACCGAACAAAGCGTCGACCAACTCAAACAAATCATCCTTCAACTCGCCGTCATGGGTAAACTCGTCTCCCAAGAACCCAAGGACGAACCAGCCAGCGTGCTTTTGGAAAAGATTGCTAAAGAAAAAGCGCGATTGATTAAAGAAGGTAAAGTAAAGAAGCAAGATCGATTGTTGAAAATTACTGACGATGAAAAGCCATTTGAGATACCTCATGGGTGGGTATGGGTAAGGTTTGGAGAAGTGGTTAATTTTAAGTCCGATCTTGTTAACCCGAACGATTATTTGGATTGGGATCAAATTGCACCTGACTCAATTGAAAAGGGTACCGGCAAACTTCTTTTCAGAAGAACTGTTGCTGAATCTGGTGTAAAAGGCCCGAATAACAAATTTTGCACAGGCCAAATCCTTTATTCCAAGATTCGTCCATCGCTTTCAAAAGCAATTGTAGCAGCCTTCGATGGCTTGTGTAGCGCGGATATGTATCCGCTTGATCCGATGATTGATTCACAATTCCTATTAAAAGATATACTCTCAAATACATTCTTGGTACAAGTGCGTATTGCTGAAAATCGTGTCAAAATGCCAAAATTAAATATCCAAAGTTTATCAAACATCATCATTCCCATTCCGCCCCTAGCCGAACAAAACCGTATTGTTGCCAAAGTCGATGAATTGATGGCCGTATGCGATACGTTCGCAGAACGTATTAAAGATGCTCAAACTACACAAGTTCAATTAGCTGACGCAATTGTTGAACAGGCTATTATATAAAATGAAAGGTGAGTAAGCCGCCAATGATATTCGAGAAAGTTTATATTGATGGTTATAAAAATTTGATAGACACATCTATTACTTTCAAAACATCAGATATTCCTCTCGCTATTATAGGTAATAACGGTACAGGAAAATCCAATCTTATTGAGGCGCTCTTGCATATATTTCTAGGTGTTTATTTCAACAATCCGCCGAGTTTTAATTTTCAAATTGAATATGAAGCGCATAATAAAAATGTAATTATAAAGAAGCAGAAGACACAAAAAAATTTTACTTTTTACGTCGATGGTAACTTATGGAGCAACTTAAACTTTAGAAAAAGAATTAGAGAAGTCGAAACAATGCCGCCTTTCCCAGCGCTTGTGTTTTGTTATTACTCAGGGACTTGCGATAGGACAAAAAAACTTATTCAAAGATATAATCGACACTATCAATTAAATCTCAGAAATCAGAGCACGAACCTAGAACGATTATTTGTGTTTTCAGATATTGATCAAGCAGAAATGTGTCTTTTAGGCCTATTCGCACATCGTTATAAAAATTTATTAGACCGTTTGTCTTTATGCGGTATAGAAGAATGTAGAATAACATTGATGCCACCTCAGACTTATTCAATTGATAAAGACGAACCATTTTCTTGGGGTACGAAAGGTGCTATACGCGACTTTCTCGCTGATATAGATAACAGTGCACGTGAAAGTTACAAATCTTATAGTGGTGATGAATATGACAAATCATCTAATCATAGGACATATATTTTTAATAAAGAAAATCTTGAAAAACTTGGTGGCAAGCTGGAAAGCCGGGGAACAAACTTGTTCAGTATGCTGCAAGTTCTTGGCACCAATATGATGTTAGCGGATATAGACTATAAAGTAATTCATGCTTCTTCTGATGCTAGATATAGAATCGATGATTTGAGTGAAGGTGAAAAACAGCTATTATGCGTAATCGGCGGGATTAAACTATCGCAGCAAAATGAATGCTTGGTTCTTCTTGATGAGCCGGACACACACCTTAATCCTGTATGGTCATGGGAATTCGATAGTTTACTAAAGGATTCATTAGTAGAAACCCAACAAAAAAGCTCAACCGTGATTGTGGCTACGCACGATCCTGTGCTTATTTCTGGACTTAATAAAGAACAAGTTCTTATTGCTAGATTGATTAATGGTCGGCTTTCATATGAACGACCTATACGAAACCCGCGGGGCCAAGGTGTTGCGAATGTTTTAACAAGTGAATATTTTGGTCTGCCTTCTAGCTTAGACAAAAATACGCAGGATCTTTTAGATGAGCGTCTATCGTTAGCCTTTAAACCGGAAAAATTGACACAAGAAGAAAAAGAGAGACTTTCTATTATAAATGAGCGGTTGGAAGAATTAGGTTTATCAATTTCATTTCGCGATCCTGATTATAAAGAATTTGAAGAAGAAAGAAACCGGTAGCAAGGCCAATTAATGCGATATATTAATATCCAAGAAGTATGTGCTAGCATATCCAGAGAAGTAACAGATACCCTTGATAATAAACAGCAGCAAGTCGTTGCTGGAAATGACGAAATCAAGGAGCATCTTATAGATAATGGGAATGCAACTTGGCGGCAGGTAAAACCATTTTTTGAAGATGCTAGTAATAGGAAGTGTTGGTACACCGAATCAAAAAATCCCGGATGTCCAAATGATGTTGATCATTTTCGCCCAGCAGCAAAGAAACTGGATAGCAATGGTAATATAGACTACTGGTATTGGTTCTTAGCCTTTGATCCTGAAAACTATAGACTGAGTTGTAATTTCCCGAACCGACCAACCAGAAATCCTATAATCGGATTGACTGGTGGAAAATGGCAAGAATTTCCATTAATTAATGGACAAATACATGCAACAACAAAGGAAGGCATAGCGGCAGAAAGGCCTGTTTTGCTTGATCCATGTAATGAAGAAGATTGTAAACTTCTTGAGTTTCAACCTGATGGCAGGCCAGTGGTAGCTGCCATACATAATAATGATGTTACAATTTGTGAACGTGTTGAGAAAAGTAAACTTCTTTTAAATCTTGATTTCCCGACATTTAATGAAGACAGAGAAATACTTTATAATAAAATTAGGAAACTCGTTAAACGTGGTGACAGACATCATCAGCAAAGTAATCCTGCGTTAGAAGAGGTAAAACATGATTTGCGCGAACTGATGGCTGCTGAACAACAATATAGCAAAGCTGCCGAATGTTATATTAGATGTTTTAGAAATAGAGATTGGATAGAAGAATTACTATAATTAAACTAAGGAGCTAAAAAATGCCTATACGCCACGCAATCTGGAAAGTTGGTGAAAAACCTGCATCGCTTTCTGAGGTGTCATTGGGTACTGAAGCTATGTTAGAAAAAATGATTTATGAGGATCCCAACATTTTATCAGATCGATGGATGCTGATCGGGCGGCAAGTTCCGACAGCACACGGTGGCAAAATTGATTTGCTTGCTCTTAATCAAGATGGTCAAATAATTGTTATCGAACTAAAAAGAGATCTGACGCCTCGTGAAGTTGTAGCGCAAGCGTTGGATTATGCATCCTGGGTCCAAAAACTTGAAGCGGCAGAGGTTGTTAAAATATATAATTCATTTTCAGGCGGAAAATCACTGACTGATGAATTCAAAAGCCGATTTGGTTTTAGTTTAGATGGAGAAAACGGGGTCGCATCTTTAATCTTGACATTTGACGCTGATTATTCCTGCTATGTAATAAGATATTATAAGGGTTCTATTTATATTTCAGTTTGCAGGATTTCCGATCAGGCCGAGGAATGACAGCTTAAAAAAATGTCACCCTCCCTCAGTCCCGCCCCTCAAGGGCGGAAAGTCAAGAGAAATAAGAAATCATAGGAGACGGCTCTATTTAATTACAATACACGACCGAAATTATTATAACGCAAACACAGATGGGGTGATTCTGGATATTTTGCGGAAGAAATAAAAAAGAGCGTGCCTTACAGGTTTTTATGTCGAAGCTTTTGCCAACCGATGGATGGGAACACTACGAACAACCTGTAACGGACTTACCGCTCCTCTTAAAAATGCCATAATCACATATACTTGTCAAATAGAAAGCACTATAGATGGCAAGAATTTACGAATAGTTCTTTAGTTGAAACGCAAAACCTCATGCTCTATTTACGAGCAACCTTCCGGTAGCCCACACATGAGGAATTACTTGCGGTTCCTTTGTAATATCTAGGTTAAACGAAGTGAAGAAAATTACTTAACCTGCCTTTACATTCCTATTTCTCTTTCATGACGCCCTTGAACGGATCATGATCAGCTTTTTGATCAATGAATCTGCCGGTATCCGTATCACGCTTAACCCACCGATCATTCTGCGGATTATACGTTTGCGAACGATCCGTCACCTGTCCATGCCTGTGATTGTCGCCATAGGGTGGATTTTTAGCCATAATACTTCACCTCCCTTTCTGTTTTATTAGTTGACAATTTAATAATTAGTTGCTATTTTGTCAACTAAGGGGGATTAAAATATGTTGGGAGGAAGAATTAAGCAGGCGCGGATTGCTGCCGGTTTATCCTTAAGAGGGCTTGCCGAAGCATCAGGAAATTACATAAGCGCTCAAGTCATTCAAAAATATGAACAGGGAATAACGAATCCCGGCTCTGATGTACTGATTAAATTGGCGAAAGCCTTAGGTGTAAAGGTTGAATATTTTTTCAGACCGGATGCTGTGCAGGTATCATTAACTTGTCCAGTTTACAGAAAACGAGCATCTTTATCCAAGAAGTATTTGGAATCCGTGCAGGCTCAGGTAAAAGATAAGGTTGAAAAGTATCTGGAGATCAAATCTTTTTTTCCTGAAGACCGGTTTGATCAAATCAGTATCGGCAAATTAAATCATAGAAATATACATAAAAGTAGCGATATTGAAAAATTGGCGGAAGATTTAAGAGAAGCTTGGTCTTTAGGAAATGATCCGATCGAAAACATGATAGATATTGTCGAAGATAGAGGGGCAATGGTCATTCCGCTTGAAGCATCAGATGAATTTGACGGATTATCATGCTGGGCAAATGAAACTATTCCGGTCATTGTGGTGAAAAAAGGGCTTGCAGGAGATCGCCAAAGATCAGATCTTGCACATGAGCTGGGTCATTTAATTATGAAGGTTTCTTCTGATTTGAATGAGGAAAAAGCGGCAAAACATTTTTCCGCTGCTTTTTTGGCTCCTGCTGATGCAGTTTATCGCGAACTTGGCAAAAAGCGAAATAATATTGATCTGTCGGAATTAGTTTTGCTGAAGAAAAAATACGGAATGAGCATGCAACAGTGGATTTATCGCGCAAAAGATTTGGATATTATTTCAGAAAGTAGAGCGACTGAATGGTTTAAGAAATTTCGGATAAAGAAATGGTATCGTGAGGAACCTGTCGATGTTGCACCGGAGGAACCGCAACGATTTAAATTGTTAGTCATCCAAGCCGTGACGGAGGGGATTATTTCACCTATACGCGCGGCTGAATTTTTAGATACTCCGTATGACAAATTTCGCAAGGACTTGACCGCTGGACTTGAAGAAAATAATACTTGATACTTCTGTTTGCATCGATCTTAATAATGGTAAACTTCTAAAAACTGTTTTACAGTTGGCGTATGAGTTTGTTCTTCCGGACGTTATTATCGCGGAGCTGGAAGAACCTGCTGGTAAAATGTTATTGAAGATTGGTTTCGTTGAAGAAGGAACAACCGGCGAAGAGACGGGAGTCATATATTCACTAAGAAATAAATATAAAGAGCCTTCATTTAATGATCTTATGGCTCTTTTATTGGCAAAGCGTAACGTTTGTTATCTGATTACGGCAGACAACGCATTGCGTAATGCAGCAAAACAAGAAGGTGTTACCGTACATGGTTTGTTGTGGCTCATGGATGTTCTTGTCGAACTCAAAATTATAACTAAATCTAACGCCTTTAAAGCTCTTAAAAGCATTATTGAAGCCGGTAGTTGGCTCCCCAAGCGGGAATGTGAAGAACGTTTTAAAAAGTGGCGAAGATAGAAGAAGTAATCGGTGACGGTTAAAGGTGAATAGTGAATAAGACAGTTTTAAGTTTTAAGTAATTAAGTGGTTAAGAAGAAAACTGTGAAGGGTGAAAAGAAGATTTAAGATTTAAGTAATTAAGTAGTTAAGAAAAGAAACGTGAAGAGGGGAAAGAAAAGTCCACCCCCGCCAGCCGGGGGACAAAAAAGGACTGGATTCCGGCTAGACTCATGTAACCTAAAGGTCATCTGCGACCGGAATGACAGAAGACGGACTGCGACTATTGTGCAACGCTTTGCATAATAGTCTTGACTTTTGTGCAAAGCCCTGCTAAATAGTCTGCCATGAAAAGATATCTCTACGATCCAATAAAAAAAGATTTACTCAAGAAGATGGTTGTTCTGACTGGTCCGCGTCAGGTCGGCAAAACCTGGCTTGCCAAAGCTCTCATGGCGGAATTCAAGTCACCTCAGTATCTTAATTTTGATAATGTCGCCGACGCGAAGATTATTAATTCGCAGTCGTGGCCTGTTAGAAGCGATCTGCTTATCCTTGACGAGATTCACAAAAGGACGGAATGGAAAAAATTTGTTAAAGGTGTTTTTGATACGCGTCCGAAAAAACAGTCCATCCTGATTACCGGCAGCGCGCGATTGGATACTTACAGGCAATCAGGTGAGTCGCTGGCCGGTCGCTATTTTCCCATCCGTCTTAATCCGATATCCGTCAGGGAACTCAAAGATACTTTGTCACCTGATGAAGCATTGACTCTTCTTAACCGGCTGGGTGGGTTCCCGGAGCCGTTTTTATCCGGTTCCGAAAAAGAAGCGGCACGGTGGCGAAATCAGTATTATACCGACTTGATCAGAGAAGATATTCTGGAATTCGGCAGATTGCAGGAAATTCGTTCGATGAAGCTGTTATTGGAGATGTTGCGCTCCAGAGTCGGCTCTCCCGTTTCGTATACATCCATCGCGCAAGACCTGCAATTGGCGCCCAATACGGTGCGAAGATATATTGATATTCTGGAAAGTCTTTGCATTGTGTTTACGGTGCGGCCATTTCATTCCAATATAGCAAGATCAATTCTTAAAGAACCGAAGCTGTATTTTTATGACAGCGGTTTTGTGCAGGGCGGTGAAGGTATACAACTGGAAAATACCTGCGCGGTATGCCTGCTGAAGCATGCTCAGTATTTACGGGATATTCATGGCGAAGATATTGAGATGAATTATATTAAAACTAAAGACGGCAAAGAAATTGATTTTTCGCTTACCACAAAAGGCAAGGCGACGCATCTAATTGAGGTGAAACTTTCAGAGGACAAGCCTTCCGCGTCGCTGGCTCTTCTGGCGAAGAAACTGCCCGAAGCAAAAGCCCTGCAACTCGTTCAAAATCTCCGGCGCGAACAGCAGAAAGATAATATCGCCATTATCACAGCCGGGAAGTGGCTTGCGCAACTATCTGCCTGATGCCCTAGTGAAGAGTGAAAAGAAGTTTTAAGATTTAAGATTTAAGTAATTAAGAAAAGAAACAACAGTTTTAAGTTTTAAGTAATTAAGTAGTTAAGAAAAAAAGACAGTTTTAAGATTTAAGTTTTAAGTAGTTAAGTAAATAACCGTGAAGAATGAAGGGTGAAGGGAAAGTACTGTTCAACGATCAAAGATCATGAGATTAGGCTGTCCCACGCCGCTTCGCTTCTAGAGCTTGGGTTTCACGATCAGCGAGTGTCATTAACTATCCCTCAATATGCTGAGGCTCCATCAAATATTGAGGCCAAACTAGTCATTTCATGTTTTGCTCCTGTTATCCCAATGGTCTGTTATTAAAGGATTAATCAGTCTTCTGATCCCTTTTTGGCTATTGGCAGGAAATTTGCTATAATATCTATCGATAATACAGACGGAGATGACTGAACACACAAAAGCCCTGGTTTGGTCTCAGCCGTAACTTTTCTTGGATCGCAGAGAAATATTTTGGAGGATAATTTCTCCTCTTCGGCATTTGATGAGGAATGCATCAGTGAGTAATGTCTGCACATATTCTTTCTCATGTTTAGGTGAGTTAGAGCACTTATGAAAATTTAGGGGAGGATGCGATTAAGGAACAAATAAAAGAGCTGCAGACATTCAAAGGGATAGAGGAAGTCCTATCGCGACGTTTAGTCGAACCAATGTGTGACATAATAGCCAGGAACGAGGAGGCGCAGTAATGAACGGATTATCGCGTAGATTATTTTTGGTGGTTTTGTTGGGAATCGCAATCATGTTCGCCGGATGCAGCGGTGGTGGAGGTGGCGGTAATGACGACATCAATCCGCCGGATGCCACGGCTCCGACCGATGTCGTGCAGCCTTGGTCGTTGCCGGGTCCTTATGCAGTTGCGTGCACCAACGTTGCCCAGGATTTCAATCGAGTGGCGGCCGATGAGGACGTGACGAGTTATTGGGAAGGCACTGGACATTATGTGACAGACCTGCTGACGGATCCTGCGAATACGCTGATTGCCAGGGTGACCGCACCTCTGGACACTGAGCTCTATGGTTCCTTCGCTGGTGAGGAGGTTGAGTTCGTGGTGATCGCGTGCTATCCCACGACAGCCGACAATGCTTATCCCAACTACCCGTTGCCGA
Organism: Deltaproteobacteria bacterium; assembly: GCA_021372815.1. GTDB lineage: Bacteria > Desulfobacterota > Syntrophia > Syntrophales > Smithellaceae > Smithella. Next base: position 25,025 of record JAJFTS010000164.1, read on the forward strand.
CCGGCGATGTCGTGCCACACATGCAGACCGGATCAGATCCGCCTTTATTTGCGGATGCCTCGGCTCGTTATCCGGTGATTGCGTTTTCGCATGGCTTCGGCAACAGCCCGATCGACTCCAGCGCTTACATTACGGCCCTGTCCGTTTTTGCGAGTTACGGTTACATTGTAATCGCACCGTTTCACGGCGACTTTCGCTTTTCCAACCTCAATATCGACAATCTCGGCGACGTAATTGAATTGGTGGAGCATCAGGAAGACTTCACGGCTCTGCAGGCGTTACGACCGCTTGCCATATCCGCGGCGCTCGACCTCGTGCTTGATCATCCGCAATGGCAGGGTCACATCGATGAGACAAAGATTGGCGGTTTCGGGGCGAGCATGGGCAGTGAGACAATGCTCCTGTTAGCCGGTGCCGGCCTGACGACCTCATACTTTGACCTCGGGAATTCGTGGAAACAGGTCACCCACGATACGCGGATCAAGGCGGCTGTCGGTTACGTGCCATATTTCGGGCAGTCGATCCTGCCTGCATTCGGAAACGACCAGGACGGACTCGACAACATTAATCTGCCTTTCCTTGGCATCAGCGGAACGGCGGACACGACCGCTCCGATCAGCGAAGCAAAGATCGGTATGTCGCGCCTAACCGGAACCCGCGAGTTGGTTGAACTTTCAGGCGTGGAACACGGGTTTGACGTTGCCTCGACCAACGACATCTTTACATGGGCGCTTATGTTCCTTGACGCGGAACTCCGTGGAAACCTGGCGACAAAAACGCAGCTCTCAACGATGGCGAGTGTGGCGGGTGGCGGCGACGACAGCGTTGTGATCTATTACAACGGATTGTAGGGACGAAAACGGAAAACGGGGTCAAATCTTTACTCTTGACATTTGACCATTTATTCGTGGACGGCTTGATTCAGCGAAAACGGGGTCAAATCTTTGCTCTTGACATTTGACCATTTATTCGTGGACGGCTTGATTCATTTATCGAGTGTTTTTTGACAAAATGTCCCAAAAAAATATAATGTAATCAGGCCAAACGGAGGAAATAATGATGATACCTCTAGCTGAAGAAAGCCAAAAACAAAAGCGTCTTGAAATGATACAAAAGGCGTTAAAAGAAAAAGCGCCTGTGACATATTCAGAAGTGGAAGCATCGGGTAAGCTTCAGGAATTTCTGGAAGAGCACGATGCGGAAATGATGGCGTATTACAATAATGCGATAAAAGAAGTGTGGGAAAAAACTCTTGAGCGTTTTCTTGGATTCAGCGATTTGGATTTTGATGAGACCACTTTACCAACGGGGTAGGGCAGACGCGCAAGTACAACCTGCGCGGGAATGATAGCTTAAGGTACAAGTCCCTATTCGCTATGCTTCGGGATAGTTCGTCCAGCAAATTTCAGCGTGCTACGCTTCTGAAATTGGGGACTCACTAGGAAAAGACATGTCTGACCTGAAACGGAATAATCTTGATAAATCACTTTCCCCTTATCTTCTCCAGCATACAGCCAATCCTGTCTGGTGGCAGGAATGGAGCGCGGAAATAATTCAGCGCGCGGTTGACGGGAAAAAACCGCTTTTCGTTTCTGTCGGTTATGCCACATGCCATTGGTGTCACGTCATGGCGGCGGAGGCTTTTTCGGATATTGAGACCGCCGATTTTCTGAACAGTCATTTTATCTGCATTAAGGTGGATCGGGAACAAAGGCCGGACATCGATCAATTTATGATGCAGTATCTCACCGCGCTAAGCGGAAGCGGCGGCTGGCCGCTCAATGTATTCCTGACTGCCGATCTGCGTCCGATTTACGCGCTGACCTATGCGCCGGTGCACGCCAATAGCTCGCAGCTCTCATTTTTAAGCATAGCGAAAAAGGTTCATGACTATTATGAAAAAAACGCTGATGCTGTCGAGCCGTTTATCACCGAAGAAGTACAGCCGCCGATTGCCAAAGAAGAATCTTTAGTTAAAAATCTACTATCTTATTACGATCCTGCTTATGGCGGCTTCGGTGCGGGACAAAAATTTCCTCCGCACTCTACGCTGTTATATCTTTTGTATTTCCTTTGCGTGGAAAATAATCCTGATGTGCAAGCCGTTTGCCGCAAAACTCTTGATGCCATGCGTTTGCGCGGCCTGAACGATCATCTGCAGGGCGGCATTTTCCGCTACTGTGTGGATCGCCAGTGGACAATTCCGCATTTCGAAAAGATGCTCTATGATCAGGCCATGGCGCTGTGGTGTTATTCCCTGGCTTATAAGGTTGTGGGAGAAAACGGGTATAAAAAAATGGCGGAAAGTATTCTCCGCTGTCTCGATGATTGTTTTGCGGAAAATGGATTATTCATCTCGGCGCATGACGCGGATACGGAACATGTGGAAGGGTCGACTTATGTCTGGAGCTATCGTGAACTTAAAGATTCCCTTGCGCCGGATGAGTTTAAACGTTTTTGTGAATCATACGATATTGATGAGCAGGGCAACTTTGAAGGCCATATCCACCTGATTCGGAAAAATGATGTTGATCTGCGGGAGATTGAAGAGAAGCTCCTGTCTCTGCGTAAAAAGCGGAAACAGCCGGAGCGGGACAATAAAATTATCTGCGGGATAAATGCGTTGCTGGCCATGGCCCTGATTCAGGCCGGACGAAATCTGCAGCGGCCTGATCTGGAAGAAAAAGCCGTGCAGATCATAAGGCGATTGATTGATCTGTTCTGGGACGGCAAAGCTTTGGGGCATTCTTATTATAATGGAGCAACACAAAATCAAAGTTTCCTGTTCGATGCGGCGGCGCTGCTGACAGCCATCAGCATGATCTGTGAAAATGATGCATCATGGAATACGCTGATGACGACAATGGCCGCATATGTTGAATCGTTCCGGGAAGGCGATAAATGGGTGGAGTCCCGAGCGGCTGATTTTCAGCCGGTTTTTGCGTCATGGTTCGATCATCCCGTTCCTTCGAGTGTCAGTCTCACCGAAATGGGTTTGACGCGCGTCGCTTTGCTTACCGGAAAAGAAACAGAGCCTAAATCCTATCGGGCGCCTTATCAGACTGATTTTTTCAATATCACGGCGATGATGGCCAACGGCCTTTTCCATGTGATCAGCTCTAAGAGCGCAATTGCGTGGTCCCGACTATCACCGAATTCACTGCAAGTGCGCGGTGAAGCCGAAAGCGATTGTTATAGAGGAACGTGCAGGGTGAATGGAAAAGATAGTTCTAAGTTTAAATAAGACAGTTTTAAGATTTAAGTAATTAAGTTTTAAGTAGTTAAGAAAAAAAAGACAGTTTTAAGATTTAAGTAGTTAAGTAAATGATAGTGAAGGGTAAAAAAAGTTCAATGTTCAATGTTCTATGTTCAAAGTTAAAGGAATTAAGAACTGGATTTCCGCCTGCGCGGAAATGACAAAGTTGTAAAGGATATCCCACGGCACTGTGTATATGAAAGAGAGGATGGGTACAATTAATTTGAAACGTGTTAAAAAATATGGATGAATTACAAAAAATCCCTGGCGTTGGAAAATCTATAGCCCAAGATTTAAGAATTATTGGAATAAAGCAAGTAAAGGATCTCCGCAATAGAAATCCTGAAGATCTCTATAATGATTTGTGTAAAAGAATGGGGAAACCGATAGATCGTTGTATGTTGTATGTGTTTCGATGTGCCGTGTATTTTGCATCCCATACCAAACATGATCCCGAAAAATTGAAATGGTGGAACTGGAAGGACAAATAGTGGCTAGTGGATGGTGAATAGTGAATAGTGAATA